>JBGTBX010000265.1:0-10964 GCA_041749115.1 Gemmatimonadaceae bacterium | reverse complement strand
GTCGCGTCGCCGCCGACCGGCGTGGCCCGTGTCGGGGGTTTCCCGACGGAACAAGCGGGAGCGCCTGACATGCAACGGGCCGAAAGCTGACGAGTTTTTGTGGCACTCGCAGGGGAGCACCAGTGCCCTGCGCCACTCTGACTCCGCCACACTCCAATCGTATGAGTGCTCCACACGGCAGCGCGCACATTCCTGCGTCAGCTCAGACCCTGGCCCTCGATACATTCACCTACGACGACGCGATAGTACGAAAATTCCTGACCGCGACCATCCTCTGGGGTGTGGTCGGAATGCTCGTGGGCGTGATCGTCGCCGCCCAGCTCGCCTGGCCCGTGTTCAACGTCGGCGAGTATCTGACGTTTGGTCGCCTGCGCCCACTGCACACGAACGCTGTCATCTTCGCGTTTGCGGGCAATGCGATCTTTACGGGCGTCTACTATTCCTCGCAGCGCCTGCTCAAGGCGCGAATGTACTCCGATCGTCTGAGCACCTTTCACTTCTGGGGATGGCAGACCATCATCGTCGCGGCGGCAATCACACTGCCGTTAGGCATCAATCAGGCCAAGGAGTACGCCGAGTTGGAGTGGCCCATCGACATCCTGATCGCGGTCGTCTGGGTCGTATTTGCGGTCAACTTCATCGGTACCATTCTGAAGCGACGCGAGCGCCACCTCTATGTGGCGCTCTGGTTCTATCTGGCGTCGATTATCACCGTAGCGATCCTGCACATCTTCAACAACCTCGTCATCCCGGCCGGACTGTTCAAAAGTTACAGCATCTACGCGGGAGTGCAGGACGCCTTTATGCAGTGGTGGTACGGTCACAACGCGGTGGCGTTCTTCCTCACGACGCCCTTCCTCGGCTTAATGTACTACTTCATGCCGAAGGCCGCCGAAGGTCCGGTGTTCAGCTACCGCCTCTCCATCATTCATTTCTGGACCCTGGTGTTCATGTACATCTGGGCCGGACCGCATCACCTGCATTACACTGCGCTACCCGAATGGGCCTCCACACTCGGGATGGTCTTTTCCATTATGCTGTGGGCGCCCTCGTGGGGGGGCATGATCAACGGACTCCTCACGTTGCGCGGCGGATGGCACAAGGTCGTCGATGATCCCATCCTCAAGTTTCTGGTCATCGCGTTGACCGGCTACGGCATGGCGACCTTCGAAGGACCCATGCTCAGCATCAAGAGTGTCAATGCGCTATCGCACTACACCGACTGGACGATCGCGCACGTGCACTCCGGCGCACTGACGTGGAACGGCTTCCTGACGTTCGCCATGATCTACTGGCTCGCGCCTCGGCTGTTTCAAACCAAACTCTACAGCAAGCGACTGGCCGAATGGCACTTCTGGGTCGCAACGCTTGGCATTGTGCTGTACATCGTATCGATCTACAGCGCCGGCGTCACGCAAGGACTGATGTGGCGTGCATTCGATGAGACGGGGCGCCTCGCGTATCCTGATTTTGTCGAGACCGTCGCACGACTTCTCCCGATGTACGCAGTACGTGTCGTCGGTGGAACACTCTACCTTACCGGAACCTGCCTGTTCGGTTGGAACATATGGATGACGTGGAAGCGCCGTCCCGCCGCCTACGAGGAGATCCAGGTCCGCGCCGCACCCCTGTCCAGGCTTTACGAACCTGAAGCTGAACGCCCCGGAGCCGTTCCGGCAACTGCATGGGGTCGCTTCGTCGCCATTACCTTCCATCGCCGGTGGGAGCGCATGCCCCTGCTCTTCACAGCGCTCACGACGCTCGCAGTCATCGTCGCCTCCCTGTTCGAAATTCTGCCGACGTTCCTCATCAAGTCAAACGTCCCGACGATTGCATCCGTTAAACCGTACACACCACTGGAACTTGCCGGTCGCGATCTCTACATCCGCGAAGGGTGCGTGAACTGTCATTCACAGATGATTCGCCCGATGCGGTTCGAGACTGAACGGTACGGTGAATACTCAAAGCCCGGTGAGTTCATCTATGATCGTCCGTTCCTGTGGGGATCACGCCGACTTGGACCTGACCTGGCGCGCGAAGGAGGTCTCAAGAGCAACCTGTGGCACGTGCGGCACTTCGCCAATCCGCGGGAGATTAATGCGCGTTCGATCATGCCCGCCTACGCTCACCTCGCAAAGAACGAGCTCGACTTCGCGAGCATTCAGAAGCGCATCGACGCGATGGTCATGCTCGGTGTTCCGTATGGGGAAGCAGTAAACAGTGCGGAGACCATGGCGAGGCAGCAGGCCACCGCCCTGGCCGAAGACATTCGGGCTACCGGTGGACCCGATAATCTCGCGACACGCGAGGTCACAGCCCTGGTCGCATACATGCAACGCCTGGGACGGGACATCTCGGCGACCGCACCGGCAGCCGCCGCTCCCGCTGGCAACGCGGGGCGCGCCCTGTCACCCGCAGGAGGCCAACCATGAGTCTGACGGACCTCATGAGTGGCGCACGGCTGGATGCGTTCGCACAATACGCGCTCATACTCTTTCTCCTTGCCTTCCTCATCGTCGTGGTTCGCGTGTTCTCTCGCCGCAACGATGAAAAATTCAAGCGCGCGGCTCACCTGCCCCTCGAGGACGACGACACGTCGTCCTTGCCACCTGATGCGGAGAACTGATCCGGTATGTCATCGCCCGACAACGACTCTCGTCTGATTCATCATAGCTATGACGGCATTGAGGAGTACGACAATCCGATGCCTCGCTGGTGGATCATACTCTTTTGGGCCACCATTGTCTTCTCCATCTTCTACGCACTCAACATCGGCGTTGGCATAGGCAACGGACGCATCGCCGACTACGAAGCCGACGTGGCGGCGTGGAAAGCCGCACATCCGGAACCGGAGAACGCCGCATCCGGCGACCAGCTGAATGCGCTTGCATCCAGCAGTCTGGCCGTCGCCGCCGGTAAGGCACTCTTCGCCACGAATTGTGCATCTTGTCACCGTGCCGATGCCGGGGGATTAATCGGTCCGAACCTCACCGACGATGCATGGATCCACGGATCCCGGCCCGAAGACATCCACAGCATCGTCGTGAACGGTGTGCTCGCCAAGGGTATGCCCCCGTGGGGACGTCTCCTCAAGCCGACAGACATCGATCAGCTGACCGCATACGTGTTGAGCCTTGCCGGGTCCAATCCGCCTAACGCGAAAGCACCTGAAGGTCCGTCAGGCACGCAGTGACCGTACCACGCGCTCCGGGACGTGTCCTTCCCACGCTGAACGAAGACGGAAGTCGGCGGTGGATCCGCCCCAGACCTTCGCAGGGGCCCTGGCTCCGGCGACGTCAACTCGTCGCGTACGTGCTCATGGTGGTGTACCTCGCCATTCCGCACATCCAGATGAATGGCAAACCACTCATTCTGCTTGATGCCCCCCAACGCGAGTTCACGTTCTTCGGCTATACCTTTCTTCCTACTGACACGCTGCTCTTCATGATGCTGCTTGGCATCCTCGTCCTGCTCGTGTTCAGCTTCACGGCGCTGTTCGGGCGTGTTTGGTGCGGATGGGGATGCCCGCAAACGGTATGGATGGAGTTTCTTTTTCGGCCGCTTGAGCGATGGTTCGAAGGCGGTCGGGCCGCCTCCGTCCGGATGGATCAGCCTGGAACAATCTGGCATCCCCGACGCATGGCGAAGTATGTCGTGTACTTCGCTATCGCACTCGTTCTCGCTCACACTTTTCTGGCATACTTCGTCGGTGTCGACGCGTTGCGTGAGTGGGTCACACGATCGCCACGCGAACATCCATCGTCGTTCGGAATCATGACTGTCACAACGGCACTCGTATTTCTTGATTTCGCCTACTTTCGTGAACAAACGTGCACGATTGCCTGCCCTTACGGTCGGTGGCAATCCGTGCTGCTGGACAAGAGTTCGCTGATCGTGGCCTACGACACGCTCAGAGGGGAACCTCGAAAGAAGGGATCTGATCGCGCAGGAGCAGGTGATTGTATTGACTGTGGCGCCTGTGTCACCACGTGTCCAACCGGAATCGACATCCGGGACGGGCTGCAGATGGAGTGCATTCATTGCACGCAGTGCATCGATGCGTGCGATCACATCATGCAGTCCGTCAACAAGCCGAAAGGCCTGATTCGCTATTCGTCTCAGGAGGCACTGGCAGGTAAACGCGCACCACTCCTCCGCGCGCGCACCTTTATCTACCCGGCAGCACTGGTACTGCTGATCTCATTGTTTGCATGGCAGGTCACCGCGAAGGAAGATGCAGACATCACGCTGTTGCGCCCGTCAGGTGCTCCATACACTGAGGAGGCCGACGGATCCATAGTCAATCAGATCCGGGTCAAGATCGCCAATCGGACATCGACCGATCAACGGTATACGCTTGCCATCACGGGCCTGGAGCCAACACAGGCGATCATCCCCGTGAACCCCTTTCCCGTGGCGTCGGGACGCAGCGCTGAAACGAGTCTGTTCGTTGTATTGCCGCGCGCTGCATTCAGCAACGGACTCCGCACCATCACCATCAACATCACGGATAGCGCCGAGTACGCGGCGACGCTCACGCATCAACTGCTCGGGCCTTCACCCTCCAGCCGCGACAACCCATGAGCGAGCGAGTCGACACGTCACAGCCGCGCACAGCAGGTGCCACACGCACGGCACAGCCTCCCGCCCGGTGGCGGACCATGCTCTGGCCAGGAGTGATCATCGCAGTGCTTCTGGCGAGTGCCGGCTCGAACATCGCCATGATGTTCGTGGCCAACTCCGATCCCTCGTTTGCCGTAGAGCCGGACTATTACCGGAAAGCGGTAACATGGGATGCGCGCATGTCGGAGGTTCAAAGCAGCCTGCAACTCGGCTGGACGGCCGAGGGCACACTCTCGCTGGACGCAGCAGGAGACAGCGGGACCATCACCATTGACGTGCGCGATCGCGAAGGATCCGCAGTGTCTGGTGCCGGGGTTCACCTCATTGCCCTGTTCAATGCGCGCGCCGCCGAACGCTTTCCTCTGGTTGCTGTTGAGCAATCGCCCGGGTGTTATGTGGCACGCCTGCCGGCACGCTATGCAGGCGAGTGGGAAGTGCGAGTCGCGGCGATACGCCAGAGTGATGAGTTCCACGCGATTCTTCGCACGACAGCGGCGATCGGATCGAGCGACGTGTGCGCCACTATTGTGAGTCCCGCGTGACAACGGCACTGTTGGCATCCATCCTGGGAGCCAGTCTCCTCGGCAGCGTGCATTGCGCAGCAATGTGCGGCGGATTTGTCTGCCTCTATGCGCCGGATGCGCGTGACGTGCGTGCGCATATGATGTATCACGTCGGAAGACTCAGTTCATACATCGCACTCGGAGTGCTCGCGGGCCTGGTCGGCGCATCGGTAGACCAACTTGGTTCAGCTGTCGGCTACGCCAGGCTTGCTCCCATCGTCGGCGGGATCCTGCTGATCACATGGGGACTCGTGGCAGTGTATCGGGCACTCGGTCGTTCAACGTGGGCTCCGAGACGCAAAGACTCGTCCCCACCGCTCGCACAACAACTCATCACAGGAGCGCGTGGACGCTCCCCTCACACGCGAGCCTATTTGATCGGACTCGCCTCCACCCTGCTTCCCTGTGGATGGCTGTACGCGTTCGCCGCGACCGCTGCCGGCACCGGAACCGTACTCTCTGCCATTGCGGTCATGGCGGTGTTCTGGGTCGGCACGCTCCCCGTCATGACGGCGGCGGGTGTGCTCATCCAGCGCATGACAGGTCCGATGCGTGCGCGATTGCCACTCGTCACCGCTGCCGCCATGATCGTGGTAGGTCTCGTAGCGGTCTCCGGTCGCCTGTCGCAACTTTCCTTGAACCACAATACAGAACATGCCAGTCACCGTTAACACGGCGCATCGGCACGAGGCGGATGCGCGGGCCCAGAGGTCGTGCTCCCACTGCGGACTGACGGTTCTTCCTGCGGACATTTCGGTTGATTCTACCGAACAGTTCTGTTGCAGCGGCTGTCAGGCGGCATGGACGATTATTCGCAGCAGCGGGTTGGGAGCATACCACAACTTGCCTGAGCGACGCGCGTACGCAGTGCAATCCGACGACACTGATTTTGTGTACCTCGACCATGCTGCCTACCAGCGCACGCATGTCCGCGTAGACGCAGATGGTCTTGCCCGTGCGACCGTGCAGCTGCGTGGCGTACACTGCGCGAGCTGTGTCTGGCTGATCGAGCGCCTGCCGCTGATTGTTCCCGGTGTTCGGCGCGTTGTCCTGAACGTGCGCCGACATGTGGCCGAGATCGAGTGGGATCCACAGCGTGCGACGTTGTCGCAGATTGCCTCGACGCTTGCGTCGCTGGGATATCCGCCGCACCCGTTCGCAGAGGATGCGATGACGGCTGCGCGCCGCCGTGACGATCGCACGATGCTCATCCACATCGCGATCGCCGGCGCCATCGCGATCAACGTGATGCTTGCGGCCCTGGCCTCCTACTCAGGACTGTCGGCGAGCAACGACCGATCGCTGGATCTCTTCATCCGGTGGCTCTCGCTCGGCTTAACAATTCCTGCCCTGCTGTGGCCGGGCCGCACATTCTATCGTGGCGCTGTCGCGGCGATTCGGACTCGTACACTCCATCTCGATTTGCCGATCGCGATCGCACTTTCGGCGGGCTTCGCGCGCGGAGCGTTCAACACATGGACCGGATCGGGACCGGTGTACTTCGACGCCCTCACGGTCCTCATTTTCCTGCTGCTGGTTGGCCGGTTCATTCAGGTGAAGTGGTCACGACGAGCAAATGACTCCGCCGACCTGTTCGACGCGGTCACGCCTGCCGTCGCGCAGGTCATCGATAAAGGTGGGAACCTGCGATCGGTGCCAACAGCATCCGTGGAAAAAGGCGGCGTCGTCCGCGTGGCCGCCGGCGCACTCGTTGCCGCCGACGGTGTCGTCATCAGGGGTTCGTCGCACGTTGACCGGGCCTGGTTGACAGGTGAATCCACTCCGTGCGCGGTATCGCCGGGAGACGACGTGCTCGCGGGGACCCGAAACATGGAGACGGACGTGGACATCCGGGTCACCCTGGCCGGACGGGACACACATGTCGGCAGATTAATGGACGATGTTCAACGGGAATCGGAACAGCGACCGGCTGCTGTTTTAACGGCTAATCGGTTGGCGGGAGCGTTTATTGGTTTCGTGCTTGTGGCCGCGGCCGGGACGTATTTGTTTCGCTCAGCTATGGGTGATCCTTTGGCGTTGGACGCAGCCATCGCCGTCCTGATTGTGACGTGCCCATGCGCACTGGCGATGGCCACACCCCTTGCGCTCAATGTGGCGATTGGACGTGCTACACATCATGGGGCTCTCGTCCGCAGCGGCGATGCCCTGCTGATACTCGGCGGGCATGGCACGGTCTACCTTGATAAAACCGGGACACTCACCGAGGGGCGCATGGCAGTAAGCTGGTGGGAAGGCGACCCGACGCTCCGAGAGCTGATCCTTGCCCTGGAAAGAGACTCGGTGCATCCCATCGCCGTCGCGCTGCGGCGCGCCTGGCCCGGCGTCGAAAGCGTCGCAGCTACGGATGTGGAGCATGTGTCTGGCGGCGGAGTCAGCGGGAACGTTGCTGGCCAATCCCTGCACGTGGGGTCGCAGGCTTTTGTCGAAGGAATCCTCGGCCGACCGATCAGCGTGTCAGATGGCATGCCCATTCATATGACACCCGTGTTCGTATCAAACAACGATCGTGTGATCGCGTGCATCGGATTAACGGACCCGGTGCGCCGCGACGCGGAGGCGAGCGTGACAGGGTTGCGGCAGCGAGGTTGGCACGTGCAGATGCTGACAGGTGACGCACCAGGACCAGCCGCGGCCGTCGCGAACCAGAGCGGTATTCCCGCTGAGGATATCACTTGCCTGGCTTCTCCCGCTGACAAGCTCGATGCGGTGAAGCAGGCGAAGCGGTTGGGCGCAGTGGTGGTTGTCGGGGACGGTGTGAATGACTCAGCGGCTCTCTCGGCCAGCTCCGCCGGGATCGCCATGCACGGCGGCGCAGAAGTCGCTCTACGCTGCGCCGATGCATACCTCACGCATTCCGGACTCACTCCATTGATTACGCTGGTGGATGCGGCGCGACGCACCCAATCCACCATCACCGTTTTACTGGCTGCCTCGCTGGCGTACAACGTGGCGGCGATTGCCCTTGCACTCAGCGGTCACATCTCGCCGTTGCTGGCGGCAATTCTGATGCCGATCAGTTCGGTGACCGTGATCGCTGGCGCCTGGCATACGAACCCTTTCCACAAACGCGCATGAACGTGCTGTTCGTGGTAATCCCGCTCGCGCTCGTGATCGTGGCTGCGGCCGTGGTGGCGTTCGTGTGGGCAGCAAGAGGTGGGCAGTTCGATGATCTCGACACGCCCCCTCAGCGCATGCTCAACGACGACGACGGAGGCTGACCGCCCGATCGGTCAGCCTCCTGACTCTGCAAGCAGATTAACGCGACTGCAGATCCCGTGCGATCTTCTGCACGTCGTTGAGCACCCGAAGGAGATTGCCACTCCAGATTTTTTCAATATCCCGCTCGGAATACCCCCGCTTCACCAGTTCCAGTGTGACGTTGAACGTCTCGCTTGCGTCGCTCCACCCGTCCACGCCGCCGCCACCGTCGAAGTCGGAGCTGATGCCCACATGATCGACCCCGATGAGCTTCACCGCGTAATCAATGTGATCGACAAAATCGGCGACCGTGGCTCGCGGAGAGGCCGGGAAGTCCGTGTTGACCCTGGCAAGCTTCGCCTGGAATGACACACGCTTGGCAGAATCGAGCTGTGCCATGGCGCCCTGCCCCAGTCCCCCCGGGCCCGCACCCGGTGTCAAACCAAACTCTTCGCGGAGTGCATTCAGCGCGCGAATACGCTGCGGGCTGTCGGGCCGTGCAACCTTGACGTAGCCGTTGAATGCCACGATCTGTGCCACACCACCATTCTTCCTGAGCGCGAGCAGTTGCTCGTCATCGAGGTTGCGGCTCACGTTGGCAATCGCCCGAATCGCCGAGTGCGACGCGATGATGGGCGCCTTGCTTAACGCGATGGTTCGCAACATCGACTCCTTCGACGGGTGCGAAATGTCGATCATCACCCCCCACTTATTCAACTCCGCGATCACCTGCGCACCGAACGGAGAAACGCCGTTCCACTGCCAGCTCCCGTCGCGCTCACCGGTGTTTGAATCGGAGAGCTGCGAGTGGCCGTTGTGCGACAGCGACAAATAACGAGCGCCCAGATCTGCGAACAGCTTTACGTTGCTGATGTCATCGCCGATCGGATAGCCGTTCTCCACACCAATCAATATGACTTTCCTGCCGGACTGGGCGATCCGTTTGACATCGTCGGCGGTGCGCGCCAGTCCAACACGATCGGGAGCAATGGAATCGACGAGCCGGTGGATCGCTGCGAATTTGTCCATCGCCTGTTGCTTCGCCTTGGCATAGGCCTCCGGCGAAAACGAGGGAGTTTGTCCCACGTACACAATGAGGAAGGCGGCATCCAACCCTCCCTCTACCATCTTCGGAATATTGACCTGAGTGGTGAGACGATCCTTGTAGTTGCGCTCGCCCAACCGAAAGTTGACCGGGTTGATATCAACATGTGTGTCGAGGGTGATCACACGATCATGAATCGCCCGCGCCCTGGCGACGATCGTCGCGTCGGTGCCGGCCGCCTGCCCCGACGCATCGACACCTGCCAGACACAGTCCTGCGATAATAACCCATGCAGCTTTGCGCATATCCCTTGCCGTGAAAGATGGGTACGGTTGTTCGCGTCCGATCAGGTAACGGAACCCGTGCCGAACGGATCCTCGAGGCTCGGACTCTGTGGCGTAAACATCTCGGCGCCATCTGCGGTCACTGCCCAGTCGTCTTCCAGTCTGATACCGAATTCTCCGGGGATGTAGATCCCGGGTTCGTCGCTGAACGTCATACCCGGCTCAAGCTTCAGCGTGTTCCCACGCGTCAGGTATGGCCACTCGTGCCCGTCCATGCCCATGCCATGTCCCACGCGATGACTGAAGTATTTGTAATCCGGGCCATACCCCCCATCCACGATCACCTGACGCGCGGCGGCATCGATCGCCTGACATTCCACTCCCGGACGGGCCGCTTTGAACGCGGCCGTCTGTGCGGCGTGCTCCAGATCAAACACCTGCTTCATTTTATCTGTCGCCTTGCCGAGCACAAAGGTACGCGAGATGTCCGACCGGTAGCCTTCCACTCCACATCCACCGTCGATAAGCAGGATCGATCCTTCGCGCACGACCTGCGGTGTCACCGAGCCGTGAGGAAGCGCCGAAAACTCTCCGACCTGCACGCCAGCCCCGCCGCTGTATCCCAGACGATCGTGCGCCTGAGAAACCAGATTGGCAAAGTCACCCTGTGTCATCCCTTCTTTCAGCGACTTGTAGGCTGCTTCATAGGCCTTCAACGTCACCGCCGACGCATGCTTCATCAGCGCGAGCTCGTGCGCGTCCTTGACCATGCGGCATCCTGCAGTGGCGGGATTACCGCTCGTTAGGCTGAGCTGAGGTGCAGCGAGTGAGACGCCGTGACCGAAAATGAACTTGGTTGTTTCTTCAATACCGATCCGACCGGTCGAAATCCCTCGCGACCGCAGGCCCTGAGCAACCCGCTCCGACGGATTCTCGTGCTCTTCCCACGTCATCACGTCGGTCCCGGTGCCGAGCGGACCAAGCCTCACCTGTTCGAGCGTGCGCTCTTCCTCAAACTTCGGCGTCACCACGAAGGGACTGCCCTTCACGGGAATAATCACCGCCGTCAGCCGCTCGGAGTTGCCCCAATTCATTCCGGTGAAGTACACCATCGACGTACCACCAGTGAGCATCAGCGCGTCAATCCGGTTGGCAGTCATCAAGCTTCGCGCCTTCTCCAGGCGGGCCACTCGTTCTTCCACCGAAATCGGTACAACGCCGTCTTTCATC
>JBGTBX010000264.1:0-87116 GCA_041749115.1 Gemmatimonadaceae bacterium | reverse complement strand
TGCAGTACGTCGGCAATGCATGGATGGTGACGCAAAAGTCGGGCGGTCTATACGAGCACCTCGGGTCGTTCAGCGCCTCTGGAGGTGCGCTGTCGTTCATCAGTAGGTCCTTCTCTGTTGGGACGAACGGCGTGACGTGGTGCTGGTCGCCGTCACGGGGTATGGACAAGCGAAAGACGCGACCGCACGCAGCGCGCGGGGTTTCAACCACCACTTGGTCAAGCCCGCCGATTCCGCGAAGTGCAGGCGATCCTGGCTGCGGTTCATCCGTCCCCGCCGCCAACCTGACCGCCGGCCTACCGAAACCGGATCGGAATGCGGAGTTCCGCCGCATGTTCGGGAAGGCCCGAGGGATTGTCCTTGGCCAGAATCAAGGTTCCGGTTTGGGAAGCGGGCGGGGTAAAGGAAAGGGTGGCCCTATACGGCACGAATGCCTGGGTCATCCACTCCCCCGTGGCATGGGCGGGAATCGCGGCGATGGTGTCCCCTTTCGCATCGAGGAGGTAGACGGGGAATGACGCCTCGAAGAACCAGAGCCCTCGCGCCCTGCCTTCCAGAGTGAGTGGGCTCATGAGAATCGCATCGGGCAGCGGCGTCCGGAGCTCGATGACGTCCGGTATCGCGGCGGGCGCGTGGGCGGCTTCGCGGTGGCAGCCCAAATAGACAAGCGCCAGGAGCAGGAACATGTTGTTCATGCTCCTGGCCGATGCGCCGCCACGAGACGCCGCCGGCCTCAGGAGCCTGCGGCCTTTTCGATCTTGCCGAACACCTGGCGGACTTTCCCACCGATCTTGTCCACCGTGCCCTCGTCTCGAAGGTCGGGGTCGTCGCTGAGTTGGCCGGCCCGCTCCTTGAGCCTGCCCCTGACCTCCTGCACTTTGCCTTTGACTTGGTTCTTGGTACTGGGCTTCAGACCACTTTACGACCAGTGACGAGCTGCCAAACCACCGCAATCACTGCAATCACCAGAAGGATATGGATCAATCCCCCCCCAACGGGCACAATGAACGCACCGAGCGCCCACAGAATCACGAGAACGACAGCGATAGTGAAAAACATAATGGCTCCGTCGATAGTTGGTTGTCTATTGCAGTATTGGCGCTCGTTGCCTGACGTGATATCGCTCGAACGTGCGATACAGGGCGAAGGCGCTGCGACCGCCCTGCATGCACCGTCAGTGTGAGGTTCAGTATCTCGGGTTGCGTTCGCATACACCATCCCCCAAACGGGGGAGATTCGACCAACGTCCGTGCCGTGCGTGTCGCGCGCTTTGATGAATGCGATCGCGTGATCAGAGAATGACGACACGTGCGCCTGTCCGCGTCCGACCGATGTACCCAGTTTGCATCGGCACCACCCGACCCGCTTGCACGGACGACGGCCGCAGCGCGCGCCATTGATCGTCGACAACCCCATGGAACGGCGCCTACTCGGGTTGCTGCTGCCGCGGCGACCGAGGTCTTGTGATCAGGATGACTTTTGGTGCGGTCGCCACGCAGCAGAACCCAGATTCGTTATACAGCCACACCAGATCGTCGAATGAGCAATGTCGGTCCCCAAGGGCGGTCCCAACTGACGGCCGGTCGCCGCGCAGTCGGAGCATGACGACCGTTGGTGCTGATGGCCGGCCGGGGAAGCGGGTTGGCGGCCCCGGCGTCATCGTACTCCGGACGAATCTGGTCGAGGTGCGGAAACGCACACCGTGGCCAATCCCGTCGTGGTGATGCGGGGGGCGGGGTAGCGGCTGCGGTAGGAGTGAGCAGCAGCCATCCGTCCCGGCTCACCCGCAATCTGTCGTCTCCGACGTCTCGATGAAGCGGACCTCCCCGTCCACCCGGTCGATCGCCACCGCGACGACCGGCGCCGTCATGACCATCGCGGCGCCGCAACTGCTCCCTGGCGAGACCGACTTCACCACGACGTGTACCGCCCCGCCGCGCTGATACACGGCGGTGACGTCGATGGTATACCCGCCCGACGAGCGCTGCCCCATCGACGCCGCCACCACGAACTGGCGGGCGAAGTCGACGGCAGGAACGGGGGGCGTGGGGGAGATCTGGTCCACGATCCCCGCCCAGTAACGCCCCCACTCCGCCGCATCACGGATCACGACGCGAGCGGATTCGACATGGGAGCTGGCTTGGGTCCGGGCTCCGGGGATGGCCCGAAAGGCTAACGGGACGGAATCGGTTGTCGGGACCTTCGGCGTGGTGGTCACTTCGTTCCCCTGCTTGCTCGTGTTTCCGCTGCCCGTGCTTGCGGCGCTGCACCCCAGCACGGCTCCGTACATCACGACAACAACGGGGAGCACGCCCCATCGGCGAGGTCTGATCATACTCCCTCCAGGTGTGTGAGGGCGCACCGGCCCTCTGTCCAAGTTGTCCCATCCACGGCGAAAGTGATAGTCGGGGCGACGTGTGTCGCTGATCTCACCGCCACGCAACGGTACCCCACAGTCGCCGAATCGCACGACGCAGCGAGGCGGAGGCGTGCTTGTGGAAGCGGGCTGGAGCGGCTACTCTAGCCGACCCTTTACGCCCCCAATAAACTGCGGCGCGCCCCACCGCGCGCGCCGCTCCCCCGAATGGAGGTTTATGCGATTCCATCGTCCTGGCGCTGCTCTCGGACTCGTACTCTTCGCCGCCGCCTGCGAACGCTCGTCGGAGTCCACCTCTCCACCGCTCACCCCCGAGGCGACCCTCGCCGTCGGGGCGCGGCAGCAGGAGCGCATCGGGCCAGGGGTGCGGGAGGCGATCCTGCGCGACGGCGGGGCGCGCGTCGTCATCTCCTTGGGACAATCGCCTGCCGCATTCGCTGTACGTGGGCGGGCTGACGTTCCGGGGCTCACACGCGCCGTGGCGGCGGTTCAGCTGCAAGCATTCTCGGCCCTTCTCCCGGGCGACCTCGACGTCGCCCACCAGTTCGAGGCCGTCCCCGCCATCGCCGGCACGCTCCGGCGCGAAGGGGCCCTCATGCGGCTGGCGATGAACTCGGCCGTGAGGCGCATCGACCTGGATATCGGCGGCACGGGATCGTTGGCGACCAGCGTCCCACAGATTAATGCCGACCAGCGCCAGGCCAACGGGAACAGCGGCGCCGGCATCGTGGTGGGCGTGCTGGATTCGGGGATCGACTCCGATCACCCCGACCTCGCCGACGACATCGGCCCGCAGGCCTGTTTTGGCGACAACGATGGCACCATCGACGGCGCCGGCTTCTGCCCCAACGGTTCCGACCGGCAGACCGGGGCAGGGGCTGCGGAGGATGACCATGGCCACGGGACACACGTGTCAGGGATCATCTCGTCTAACGGGACCAATGCCTCGGTAGGTGTTGCCCCGGGTGCCACGATCGTGGCGGTCAAGGTGCTCAACAGCAACAACGGCTTCCAATTCACGTCCGAGGTTATCGCTGGCCTCAACTGGATCATCACCAATAACAACGCGGGGCTCAATCTGGGGGTACAGGTGATCAACATGAGCCTGGGCACCAACACGCTGTACACCTCGCCCTGCGATAACGCCGACGCCATCACGCAGGCGATGGCCGCGGCGATCAACACGCTACGTGGCACGGGGGTGCTCACGGTCGTCTCGTCGGGGAACAACGGGTCGGGGACCCAGATGGGGCTCCCGGCGTGTGTGGGCGCCACGATCACGGTCGGCGCCGTCAACGCCGCCGATGCCGTGGCGAACTTCTCGAACAGCGACGCCACCACCGACGTCTTTGCCCCCGGTACCAACGTCGAGGGAGTCACCGGCATCACGTCGTCCCGGCTCGGCGGTGGAACGGTTGGCCTGCAGGGGACGAGCATGGCCGCCCCGCACGTGGCAGGCTGCATCGCGCTGCTCATCGAAAGCGGCGACGCCACCACCGCAAACGCCATCGAGACGCGGCTGGAGACGTCCGCGGTCCAGGTCACCGACCCCACCAACGGCCTCACCTTCCCCCGCGTCGATTGTGCGCCGGCCGCCCCGCCGCCCGCAACCATCACGATCCGCAAGACGACCATCCCCGCGGGGCGCACCGGCTTCAGCTTTACGCACACCATTGCCGCGCCTAACGCCTTCACCCTCGACCACGGCGGTTCTGCGACGTTCACCGACGTCGCACCGGGGAGCTACACGGTGACCGAGGGGGCGCCCGGGAGCTTCATGACGCTGACGAACATCGTTTGCACCGACCCCAGCGGCGGGACGACCATCAATCTCGCCACCCGATCGGCATCGATCAACGCCGCGGCGGGGGAGACGGTGGATTGCACCTTCACCAACAGTGATCTGCCGCCCACCGTTAACGCTGCCCCTGCCACGCAGTCGGTGCAGTACAGCGACGGCATCGGCAACATCACCGTTACGGCGCAGGACTCCGATCAGGACGCCCTGTCGGCGACCTTTACCCACTCCGTGAATGGCGGTGCTTTCGCGGCCGGACTCCCGGCGGGGCTTTCGTCAGCGGCCAATGCCTGTAACAGCGCCGGTGGCGTGAAGACGTGTACCTGGACCATCAGCGGCACGGCGGGAGTGCCCGCCGGCACATACACGGTGCGCTCCACCGTCGCTGACGACGATGGCTCCACCGCGTCGAAGGACGTAGCGATCGTGGTGGCCGCCGAAGACGCCACGGTGTCGTTCAGTGGCAGCAACCCGGTCGGCGTCCAGGTGTCTGCGCCCGGCGGCACCAGCGCCGCATTCGCGTTGACAGTCTACGTGGAGGAAACGGAACCGGATCTGGCGACGGTTAGCGCGGCGGCCGGCAACATCGGCAATGCCACGGTGGCCATGAACCTCGTTCCCGTGGGGCCGGGGAACACGGTGGCCGGAAGTTGCGCCCCGGTCGGCGTAACGGGGAGCGGCTACACGCAGGTGCTCGAAGTGAGTTGCAACTTCTCCGGTGCGCCGGTCAACACCTACACCGCCACAGCGACCATCACTGGCGGCTACTACGCTGGCGGCAGCGAGGACGTGGTGACGGTCTTCGACCCGAGCCTCGGCTTCACGACCGGTGGCGGGTCGTTCCTCTGGCCGGGCACGACCGACCGCACGACCTTCGGATACACCATGAAGTACAAGAAGAACGGCGCCAACGCGAGCGGGAGCCTCCTCGTGATCCGGCACCTCGCCGACGGCACCAAGTACCGGCTCAAGAGCAATGCCCTGGGCGGCCTGGCCATCGGCGATGGCGGCACCTTCGACTGGGCGAGCTTCACCGGAAAGGCGACGTACCTCCAGCCGGGGTGGCCCGACGCGTTGGGGAACTACGGCTTCGTAGCCTACGTGGAAGACCACGGGACGCCGGGACGTGGCGATCGATTCTGGCTCCAGGTGCACGACCGAAGCGGCAAGGTCGTCTCGGTGTCGTCGATGACCGCGCCGGCAGCGGCCAACGCCGCCACCCTGACTGGAGGTAACATCGTCGTGCCGCACTAGGTGAGGATATGGCCGGCGGGAACTCCTTCCCTCTGGCCGCTCCCGAAGATCAAGCAGACAGAGCGGGGCGCCCCGGAAGGGTCGCCCCGCCTCGTTTCCGCTGCACTCGATACGGAGGTGGCACGGTTACTGGCAGCCAGGTCACGAAGCTGGCCGGTACAGATTCTGTGGTGTCGCGCACCCGGTTTGAGGGCACGCGCGGGTCGCAGTAGCAGGCGGCGTGATCGGGGCGACCGGAGTGCTGCCTAATCAATCGACGGCTGTGGCGGGATCACGCTAGCTGCGGAGTGAGTGCAACACCTCCTCGGTCGTACTTCAGCGGCAAACTGTCGCGGCGCGCGGGCAAACCGCGTCACAATCGGCGGGTGAGAAACGGCACATATAATGCGTAACTTCCCTCACCGAAGTACACGAACCTTTTCATCTGGACAACTTTCATGACTAGTCGCACCCTAGCAGGTGTCAGGAAGTTCCTCGGCATAGTTGCCGCGGTCTCCGTGGCAGGAGCTTGCGCTGACCCATCCGCACCTGGCACGCCGTCCCTCATTCCCGAAACCCCGAATCTCGCCGTTGTGGAGATCCGGACTGACATCGCCAACTTTCCCGCCGGTCTTGGTGAGGGAGAGCATCGCCTCTGTAAGGCCGCTAACGCCGGCGCGCCGGCTCAGCTCTTCTCGTTCAGCGTTGTTCGCGATGGTGGTGCACCGACCACGGTGGACCTTACCGCCGGACAGTGCGTTAATCTGGCCCTTCCCGGATTGCCTGGGGGCACCCGCTTCAGCGTCTTGACGATTACCGAAGCCGCGCTCCCCGCCAACTGGACCCTCGGCGACATCGATATCACGCGGTACATCCCGACGTTCTTCCCTGGCTACACGCCACCCGCTGGAGCAGTCAATTCCTACGACCTACCCACGCGCACGGCGACTGCTGGAGTGAATCAGGACTTCTCGACGGTCATCACATTCAACAACGTGTACACGCCGCCGCCCGTTGGCTGCACGCTGACTCAGGGTTACTGGAAGACGCATTCATTGGCTGGCCCCTCGAAGAAATATGACGCGGGATGGCAGGCGATCGGCGTCCTCGAGCACAACACGGTCTTCTACAGCAGCGGAAAGACCTGGCTCGCGCTGTTTAACACCCCCCCACGTGGCAGCGCGTACATCCAGCTCGCGCATCAGTACATGGCGGCCAAACTGAATGTACTGAACGGTGCTGGTGCACCTGCGAACGTCCTTGCTGCACTCGCGACCGCCGAGAGCTACTTCAGCGGGAACGCTGTGTCGATCACGGGTCTGGCAACCTTGCTCGACAACTACAACAACGGACTGCTCGGCACGCCGCATTGCGGTGGTCCGATCGACTGACCCCGCCGTTCCGCTCGTTCCGTCGGGGCCCTCACAAGGGGCCCCGACGTGTTTTGGGTCGTCCTCCGGTGTCACGGCCGGCAACCAGACTTAGACCGGACAAAGAGAGCAGAAACTGCATCACTTTCATCAATCGGCTCGGAGGTGGCCATCGCGAAACAGTCGATCCGCGTGCACCAGCCGTTGCTCCGTTCTTTGGAGGGTCATTCTCTCACACGAACACGAAGTACCACGGGAGCCGTAAGCGAATCAGGAATCGCCCCGCCCGGCCCGACGTGCTGAAAATGTGAATTCGCGACAAGGTAGAACTCGTCTCCGACACGCACTCCCGTCGTCGGATTGGAGAACGACGGATGGTTGGCAATCAGGATACGGCTGCTCACCACTGAATCTTCCGAGGCGTGCAGCTCATACAGCCGCACCTCGTTGGCGGCCGGACGAACGGCAACTATCTGATTGCCCTGAGCGTACATTCCGTCGATGCCCCGCGTATTCACGCCGGTACCTGCTGCCAGCGTGTCAAGTCTCAACGAGCCGGTGTCCACGGACACGATGCCGGCAGACGACGCCACGAGCAGGCGACCGCGCCCGTCAAACGTAATTCCGTTTGGATACGATTCGCTCGGGAGCACTATAAGGCGCTCAAGCTGGTCGGATCCCGCGCGGACGCGATAAATGGCAGGTTCATCAAACATATGCGTCACATACGCATCACCGGCCGAAGACAACACGAGATCGTTGAAGAAGTGTCTCCCGGATTCACCTGGCAACACTGATTTGGCAATCAACCTGCCGGTCGCCAGATCGAACTGGAAAACGCCCGCTGACTTGCCGTCAGATGCAACAGAGCCAGGCTCCAGATTGTCGCCTGCGCTGCTGCACACCCACAACACCCGCCGCACCGGATCGACTTTCATCCCGATGATCATCCACACACCGTCCTGCCGCGGTGCTATAAAATCAACCGCTGATCCATCTGTACGAATGTGTACTATTTTGCCCTTGCGCGTGCTTCCCATGTAAAAACTCGAATCCACAGGATCGTAGGCGATGTTTTCCGGAAGCAAGTCACGCTCCGCCACTGTGAAGGCAATTGTCGGAGTATCAGGTGACTCGGCCACCGCCGATTCTCCCTGCGCGGCGCAGCCAGTCAGCAGCAAAACAATACCAACACAAGTGAGCACGTTCATTCAGGGTCTCCAGGCGTAGGCGAGCTTCAGAAAAATGGTCTGATTCTGACGGGCGATCATGAGCGCGACGTTTTCGGAACTGGCGTCACGCGCCAGGGATGAATATCCGAGAAAGGCAGCGGTCTGTCCGTTCATCTGGTACGAAACGATCAGTTGGGATTCGAAGCGCAGTGTGCGCGCGTCAACCGGTCTTCGATTGAGCGACGGATTGCGATGAGTTGACGAAGTTGCGTGAGCAACCGGAGTGAGGTGCGCTGAGAAATGCCACATACAGCGAGGGATTTGGCGATGCGTTCACGGACTATGATAGCACCTCCCGTTGTCAGCTTCGATTCGCAGCCTGAGAGATCAACGTTTATGTGTCTGCCCGCACGGAAATCGGTGGAGAATTCGAGTTCCCGGCTGGTTGCATACCGTTCCTTGGCGTAGTCCACCCGGCCAAGTGTTGGGTCCCGCGACCACGGGGCGAGTCGCGGCAGATACTCGCCCGCATTCGGAGATCGGCAAGGAACTTGGAGGTGCTTACATCGTCTCCGGAGGAATTCGGAACTCGGATTCTGCATTGTTCATTCAGGCCATTCGTGTGTCGGACAGTGCGCACGTCTTCGCCCGCGTTGTTCCCCAGCTGTATGCACATGCTGACAGCAGCATGCGGCAGCTTGTGATCGATATGGCCAGCCAGCTCAAAGTGTCGCTGCGCCCCGTCGATCCCTCATCCTGACGAGACGCAGTTTAGCGTTCTCAGTTGTGAGCTGTGGCGAACCCCTGACTCGTGCTGCAGTACACATTCGCCGCTAGCCGTCATCAGCGGCTGGTGCCTGACCGCGACGAGCACCTCGTACACGAATGGATGTGATCTACTTCACATAGAGCGCGACACATCCGGCACTATCTGCCGATATACCGGTTCTGCTCGCCGTTGCGCTCGCGCAACGCGGGGTTCCCCGAGTGTACACGGCCTACTTCGCGTCGTAACATCTCATTGCACAGCACAATCGTTCAGCAATCCGGCGGGCTTCAGCACGCGTCAAAAACATTCATTGCAGCCGGCCATGATGCTCAGCGTTTGTCTTGCACGCGCTCTCAGAGGCGCCCCACGTGACCACGCACCGCCATTGTATGGCGAGGAGGGAGAATGGCTACCGCAAAAAAATCACCAGAGGTACTGGCGCCCGATCAACGGCCGATCACTCAGCTGCAATCGGCGCGACTCGCGGCACTCACCGGGGTTGAAGAAAAGAGCCTCACCGGCCTCACGGTCGCAGCTATACGCGATCGATTTCAGTGGCAGATCGATCCGCAGCTCCTGTTCTTCCGAAAAATCTGCGGCAAGGTGGTCAAGACCGATCCGGTCACGGGCATTGAGTACCCGGTGCCCTTCGCACATGTCAACGTGGAAGACACGGACTGCAACCTCGTCGCGTTCTTCCCGAAGCCATCGAAGTACACCTGGTTCTTTCCGTTCCATTGCAAGCGCGAGGTGATCGCCACCACGATGACCGACGCCTGCGGAAATTTCTGCGTCTGGGTTCCGCGTTGGGAAATCGAATGGATCCTCAAGTGGCGACATGAACGCATCTGTCTGCCGGACATCTTCATCCGCCCGAATCTGGAAGATCTTGTGGAAGAAGTGTTTCCGCGACCGCCGTTCCCCCTTCCCGATCCGCCGCCATTCATCCGCTACAGCGACCTCAATCGTTTCGAAGGCGACGTCTCAGCGCTCGCCACAAGAGTCGGGACATCGGCCGTACGTCAGCTTAGTACAATCCTTTCGCGACCGGAGATCGGTGAACTCACCGGAGCACGGCAGGCCGCGCTGTCAGCGCCGGCGTTTGACGTACCGCTTCCGCCGCCTTTGCCGGACGACATCAAACTGGCGCTGCTCGACGGTATTGAGCCGGCTAAAAAGGGCGCCGAGTCGACCGTTGTAAATACGTTAGGCGCACAACTGGGCATTGATCCGGCGCAGCTCAAGGGGTTTGATCCGCGTCGCTTCATCGGTCCCTTCCGCCGCTGCTTCGACGTGCTCGTTCCCGAGTGGAAGATGTTGATCGATGTTCCGGACATCACGTTCCGCGTCACACAGGACACGAACGGAGACGGAACACAGGACACCATCTATGGCGAGAGCTACTTCGACGTGCGTTGGAACACGGGAGCGATTCCTTCGCTCACGCTTCATGCCGGTCCGACGGCCAAGGCTGCGCCGCTCTGCGATGACGTCCTGGTGCCCTGCGGCAATCAGCCGGCCATCGTTCTTGCCGGGCGACTCGCAGTCAACGACGCCGCGGTGTACAACGCTGCGACCGGCTACGCGATTCGTACGAACCGTCCGCATGCATCCGGCAATCCGTCGGAAGTGCCAACAGTAAGCAACGCCACCGCACCGTTTTATGGCGTACTGCCGCTACTCGGCTGCCTGAACAACGGCTCAGGCGCAACGCACTACCGCGTGGTGTATCGCTACAGCGCGGACGGCGGCGCTACGTTTACACCCACATTCGAACCAATCGTCGGGATGGACTGGTACCTCCATCGACTCGAGCTGGGCGTGCCGCAAACCCATCATGTTCTGCCGGGCGCGGCGGGATGGTATCCCATCAATCTGCCGGGCGGCACCAGTGAATGGTTGCCGAAGGCTCTTGTCATTGACTGGAACTCGTACAAGATGCCAAGCGGCAAATACATCCTGAAGATTGAAGTGGGCAACGGCGGAGTAGCGACCGCTTCGAGTCCACAGGTCGCTTTCACGATCGACAACTCGTCACCAACCGGGCCACTGAGTGTTGAATGGCGTAAGGCAGGTGGCGGCGCGTTCCAACCGCTGGCCTTCCCATGTCCCGTGATCCGTCGTGGATCAACGCCGGTGGATCTCGAGTTCCGCGTGACCTGTCCTGCTTCTTCTGCTCACCTGCGTTCAGTCTTTCTCTCAGGTCGCGGGTGCGGCAGCGGCAACATGGCCTTCGTGTCCGCATCGTCAGGTGTTTATGACGCCGGTGCGGACAGGGTCGGATACTGGCACAAGAATGCGTTTGACAACGCCGAGACGATCGTCGCGCGGTTTAATCTACCGGCCTCTGCGCTGCAGGGAACGTACGGCTTCGGTGCCGATGTCGGTTCACGGGCTTTCAGCCCCAACGGTACCGACGGCGGTCAGAACCTCTCACCGCAGTGGCAGTACGATCCCAAGAATATCTACATCACGCCAAGCATCAACTTTACGGTCATTGATCTGAACTGAACCGGATGATCACGTCGGGAGCCAACGTTGAAGGGCTCCCGACGTGCATGCGGTCGCTCAGTGAAAATCAAACATCCAGTGCGACGCACAGGAGGCAGGATGAACGTACACGCAGATGCTGACGGACTGGCGCAAGGCAGAGATCGTTCAGCTGTAGCGTCACGCTAACTTACAGCACGACGTACCTACGGAGACATACATGTGCAATTGCGATAAGCCGACAGGCAAACAGTACCCCTGGCGTGCAGCAAACAACTCAGTCGCCGCGGTGCCAACGAAGCCTCTCGACACCGAGCGAATCCCACTGCGGTTCACGACGGACGCGTCGATCGTGATGCGCGGCCCGGCCACAGGCACACCCTATCGCTTCGATGGAGCGCGAGCGACGGACGTTCAGCGCGCGGACGCCACGCTGATGCTTTCATCTGGCCGCTTCCAGGACGGAAGCTGAACGCAGGGGACCGGCTATTTCGGCGCGATAAGGACCTTGGTAAACTCTCTGGTCTCAATCGCCCGCAATGCTTCGTTTGCTTCGTGAATGGAGTAGGTGCGTCCGACCATGTCTCGCCACGGAATGCGGTCACCGTGTTTAGCTGCCACCTTCACCGCCCGGTGAAAATGCGAAAAGTCGGAGCCCCAGCAGCCGCGAATCTCCACGTGTTTGCGGTTGATGTGCCAATGTGGATGCAGGGTCACTGACCCGTTGTCCGTATAGTGCCCGCAGATGATGATGCGCCCGCCGTCACGAACAAGATCAAAAGCCTGCACGACAGCGTCCGGAGAACCGCTGGCCTCAATCACGACGTCAACGCCGAAACCGGCAGTCATCTCCTTGACGTAGGCAGTGCGTTCAGCGGCGGATACACTCAGTGGCAGAGCGTCCGTTGCACCCATACGCCGTGCGAACTCCACTCGGCTCGCCGGATCGCCGATACAAACGACACGATCGGCTCCCGACAACGCGGAGAGAGCCACGATGGACTGCCCGACCGGGCCGGCACCCAGTACGGCGACGCTATCACCAAGCTGAATCCTGGCGAGTTCAACCGCGTGTACCGCGGTGTTGAGCCCGCAGCCCCCACCAATGAACGTTTCTGCATCCAGCCCTTCGGGGATGTGGATCATGCGCACTCCGGGCTTCATCCACATCGCCTCCGCCCACCCTCCAAGTAATCCTTCGCTGGCCGGGAAGGTGATGCCGTATACCCTGCGGTGCGGGCATCGCGTCGTCTGCTTGGTGACGAGACAGTGATAACAGGCGCCACACGATCCGTGTACATCGAGAAACGTCACCACGTCGCCCACCGAGAATGGCCGACCTTCGACATCACTCAGCGGCGCAGGGAGTTCGCTGATGCGGCCGACAGCGACGTGGCCGGGGATGATAGGATAGGGAACGCCGGACAAACGACCATGGTGCAGGTGAACGTCGGTGCCGCAGACCTCTGAATACATGACCTCGAGCAGCGCAGATCCCGGCTCCAGGATTGGTGAAGCAAAACGTTGTACGGTCACGGGTTCGCCCGGTCCCGTCATGACAGCGGCAGAAAACATGAAGAATCAGCTGATGTGGTGGATGGCTCTGCGCAGCAACGTCGCCGCGATCTGCATTTTGTACTCAGCGTCAGGAAGAGGATCGGCGTCGTACAAGGCACGTTCGGCCAGCGTCTCGATGTCGTCGGCACCCAGACCGCCCGACGCGACGTCTTCCTCAACCGAAGAATTGATACGGAAGGGAGCATACGACACGCCACCTAACGCGATGCGCACGTTGCCATCAGCTTGACGCGAAGCGGCGACAGACACCAGAGCAAAATCCCACGCCGCTCGCTGGGTCACTTTTTCAAAGTACTGGCGTTGACCGGCACTTGATGCTGGCAGCTGCACGTGTGTGATCAGCTCGCCGGGCTCGAGTACATTTTCCCGCGTGATATCCTGCGCCGACGACACCCAGAATTCGTCAGCAGGGATGGTGCGGGGGCCGGTGCCGCGAAGTGTGACGATCGATGCGCCGAGCGCTACCAATGCCACCGCAGGATCGGATGGGTGCACTGCCACGCATGGCCCGCTCCGGAAGAGCGCGGAATGGCGGTGTTCACCCATGGCGGCACCGCACTGTGCATCGCCGTGCTTGAGGCAGGTCAGTCCGTTGCGGAAGTACGAGCAGCGCAATCGCTGGCAGAGGTTGCCGCCAATTGTCGCCATATTACGCAACTGGTGCGAACCGGCGGCGCGACACGCAAGCGCTAAACCGGGAAAGCGTTCGGCGATGCGAGGGTCGGTCGCCAGGGTGGTCAGCGTGACCGCACTTCCCATTGTTAAGCCACCGTCTTCCGTTTCCTGAATAGTCGCCGCGCCTGCCGCCCCTCGAACATCAACGAGCGTCCCTGCCTTCGCGATCATGTCGTGCATGAGCGGGATGAGGTCGGTGCCGCCAGCGACGGGGACGGCCTCTCCCCCCGCGGCGAGGACCTGATGATGGGCGTCATCCCACGAGAGGGGTCGGTTGTACCGAAACGGTTGCATGGCAGCAACCTGTCGAGCGTGCCCCCGTCAGGCAACCGCCGCGGGCCAAAGATGCGTGTCGCCGGTCCGACTGGGCCGTCCACACAGCCGGAAAGGCTGGCAGCCCGCAGACACAGCCCTAATGTTGTGCTTCGCGGCACTTCCCCGAGGGGAAGCAGGAACGTGGTCCTGCCGGCGCTCGCGTGCGCGCCGTTCCTACCGCAGATGCAACAGAGTGGTGATGCGATATCCGAATTCTTCGTCCGCGGCGTTCTCGCTGTAGTCGATGAAGAAGTCGCTCGGATATCCGGATTGTGAATCGAATTCAGCGGTGATCCGATACGCGTTGGTACGTATCGCCTCATCGAGAAGTTCGAAGAGTTGATCTACCGTTCGATAACTGCCCCGAAAGGGCTCGGGCACAACAACGGTGTCCTGCACGACGACTGAGATCACGGAATCGTTGAGCACAACTACGCGGGCATCGGCGCCGCCAAATCCGCAGAAACAGAGCAGTTGCCCCGAGTACTCGTAGCTCTGCGACGCACGTGCGGCCCACAGCAGCTTGGCGGCCTTCAGCTTCTGCTCAACGTCCTGGTGATCACCGCCGGTGATGTAGTCGCACCCCTGCAGCGAAACCACGGAAATGGTGAGTAGTATCAGCCGTCTTAATGGCATAACGAGCGGGTATTGAACGAGGTTTGGTTCACTTGGGGTTTCCCCACGGCGACTGTGGATTCATCTTTCGCCGGTGCACGCGCGAACGTATTTCCGACTGGTCCTGACGATGGGGGCTCTTGCGGCCTGCCATCGGGGTGGGCTGCGCCCGGCGATCGTGCCGGTCGACCCGCCCCCGGGAATGGAGACACCACGGTCCGCCCCACTCCCCGACGCGGTGAGCGCATTGGCCGCCCGGGGACTGATGGTGCCGGTAGACGGAGTTAAACCCGGAGACTTCTCAGATACGTTTCTTGCCTCACGCGGCGATCGGAACCACAACGCGATCGACATCATGGCTCCGCGTGGTACCAAGGTTGTCGTTGCCGATAGCGGCACGGTCTGGAAGGTGCGTTCGAACAATCTTGGTGGGCTCACGGTGTATGTCCTCGATCACGAAGAGCGCTTTGTTTACTATTATGCGCACCTGGACGGCTATCGAAGAGGATTAAAGGAAGGCGAGAGGGTCGCTCAGGGCGCGGTCATCGGGTACGTCGGTTCGACCGGGAACGCGCCGGAGCATATTCCTCATCTGCATTTCCAGGTACTTATCTATCGTTGCAACGGGCGCTGGTGGGACGGCGACCCTATTAATCCACATCAGTTCCTGGCTCGGCCGGGGAAGGCATTGAGGGAATGAAAGGCAAAGATCGCGCAGAGCTCCGCGCTGAGGCGCACCATCTCGATCCGATGATACATGTCGGTGTGTCGGGAGCGACGGACGCAGTACTCAACGCGGTGGACGAGGCACTGCGCACACACGAGCTGGTGAAAATTGCGATCGGGCGACACGAAGGACTGATCCCGAAGACGCTTGCCGGCGCGATGGCACAGTCGTTAGGCGCTGAGGTGATTCAGGCCATCGGGCGCAAGGTGACCCTGTATCGACACAACCCTGAGCTCAAGCGAAAGAACGGCACTCCACCGTGGAGAAAGTAGCGCAGATCGTCCGCGCAGTTACAGCTTTACGCTGTAACCATCAGCAGGCGCCACGGCGTTAAAGGCAGGTCGTTCACTTCCACACCAAGCGCGTCGGCCACTGCATTCGCAATCGCGGGCGCGGTCGGTATGATCGGAGGTTCAGCGAGCCCGCGAGCGCCGATGTGATTCGCCACGGTGTCCGCACCATCAACACAAAACGCATCGATGCGCGGCACGTCACTGAATGTCGGCAGCTTGTAGTCGTGGAGTGAAGGATTCACCGGCCTGCCGCTGTTGCGATCAAGCAGACGCTCTTCGCCCAGTGCAAAGCCGAGTCCCTGAATAATCCCGCCCTCAAGTTGGCTCGACGCGAGCAGTGGATTAATCACTCGGCCGACATCGTGCGCAGCGACGATGTGGATGACACGAACAACGCCCGTCTCCACATCAACTTCGACTTCGGCGAACTGCACACCAAAACTGGAGATGCCGGTGCCCTGTGGATTGGGTCCGCGGCTGCCTTCGGCGATGATCATGACGTTGCCGAGCTTCCGTGTCAGATCCGCGAGCGTGATCTGTTTATCGCTGTCACGAACGCGAATGACGGATTCCGATATCGTGATGTCGTCAGGGCTCGCATCGAGGATTCCGGCCGCGGCCTCGACGAGTCGTTGCTGAACGAGTTCGGCCGCGCTGCGCACCGCTGGACCGACCGACGGGGTGGTCATGGATCCCCACGAGGTGCCGGCGTATGGGGTACGTTCGGTATCGCCGAGTATGACGCGTACGTCCTTCGGGCTGGCACCGATGGCTTCGGCGGCGATCTGGGCGAGAATCGTGCGAGAACCCGTGCCGAGGTCCTGTGTGCCTGAGAGAATGTCGATCGTGCCGTCGGTGTTGACGCGTGCGGTAGCGTAGGCGGGCGGTCCGCCGCCAGCGCCCCAGACCTGTGCGGCAACCCCGAACCCCCGTTTAATGTTGCGTGTCGCGCCGGGGGGCCCCCCCGAGCTCAAGTTGTTGCGTGCATCGTCTGACGCGGTAACCATCGGCCCGCTACTCACATCGTTTCGCCGCTTTTCGCGATTCGCCCAGTCAAAACGCGCGGCACCCTGGTCGTAACACGCCAGCAAGCTATTCGACGAAAAGGGACGATCCTTCGACTCGTCCCGTTCAGCAAAGTTGAGGCGACGCAATTCCAGAGGATCAAGCTGCAGCTCGCGTGCAAGCACATCCATCGCCCGCTCGAGCCCGAACGCTCCCTCTACATGCCCCGGCCCACGAAACGACTGCATCCCCTGCGAATGCGTGAACGCGAACGTTTCCTGCGTCCGCACATTCGGACACGAGTACATCTCATGGTAAATCGAACCCACAGAGGCCTCCCACCCCGATACCCCCTGCGCAATCTCCGCGACCATATCAATCGCAAGCAGATGACCTTCGCGCGTCGCTCCCAGCTTTACAATCTGTCGCGTCGATGCCCGATGGCCCGCATCCACCTGCTCGCCGAATCGATCGAACACACAGCGCACCGGTCGACCATGTCGCCGGGCCATGATAGCCGCCAGGAACGTGTACACGCCCGCGCCACTCTTCGCGCCGAAACCGCCGCCCATGTAATCCTTAATCACCCGCACGTGCGACTGCGGGATACCCAGGCCACGTGCCACATCGTTGCGCACGCGAAAGACCCCCTGCGTCGATTCCCAGATCGTAAGTCGGTCGCCATCGCCTTCCCATTGAGCAACCGCCCCATGTGGCTCCATGGCAGAGTGCAGCGCCGACGGCGTCGTGAACTCCCGTTCAATCACCACATCCGCTTCGCTGAATCCTGCAGCGACATCCCCGCGCTCAGTGATGCGAGGCGAACCCGGCCACAGGTTGCCGTTGCGGCGCACCGCCGGCGCACCCTCCGCAACGGCGTCAGCAAAGGTCGTTGCATGAGGCGACGCCTCGCAGTTCAACGAAAGCAGTTCAATGCCGCGACGGGCGGCTTCCATCGATTCGGCCACAACCGCAACCAATGGCTGACCCGCGTACAGAATCTCCGGCGAGAGCACGGGAATCCCCTGAACCTTGGCGCGAGTCTCCAGATCGGCAGCCGTGACCACGTCCCACACTCCTGGCACACGTCGCGCAGCCGCCGCGTCCACGCCCAGGAACGTACCCGCAGCGATTGGTGACCGTGCGACGGCCACGTGCAACATCCCGGCGAGTTGTATGTCGGCAGTATACTTAGCTGCGCCGCGCACCTTTGTCGGCGCGTCGACCCGCGGCACCGACGTCCCGACAATCGTCAGCTCGGCGTTGGGCCCCCATGGCTCAGGCTCATAGTCAGGAACCTCCACCACCTTCCGTTCAACACGACCCTCGATCTCGACCTGCGTCGTAATAAAACGCTTCTTGCTCCCGCCCTCACGCTCACCAGCTTCGCTCATGGGCGCGCCTTCTGCATTTCAGCAGAGGCCTTCCGGATCGCCGCGACAATTTTCGGATACGTGCCGCAGCGACACAAATTGCCACTCATGGCCTCGGCGATCGCCGCGTCACTGGGTGTCAGGTCGCGCTCAAGCAACGCGACGGCCGACATGATCTGGCCCGGTGTGCAGTAGCCGCACTGCACCGCGTCCATTTCGATAAATGCGCGCTGGACAGGATGAAGGCCGTCAGCGTCCCGCGCAGATCCCTCATCGCGAGCCGCCACTCCTTCAATCGTGGTCACGGCGGCACCCTCGCACCCTGCCGCGAGCGTGAGGCACGCGTACACCGCCGACCCTTCGAGGAGCACGGTGCAGCTGCCGCATTCGCCATGCTCGCAGGCCGTCTTCGTCCCTGTGAGAAAGAGTCGCTCCCGGAGCACTTGTGCCAAAGACTCGTGGCCGTCGACGCTCAGCTCATGGGCCCGACCGTTAACGGATATCTGCATGCGCGGGAACTAGTTGCTACGCCGTGAGTTGTCCAGTCACTTGGCTGTCACAGAGGCGAGAGAATTTCTGACCTTCTGCATCCGCCCGCAATCGCGTTATCTTCCGCCAGCGTCCTCGGGGCGAGGTCGGAACCGTTCTACTCCACATCCAGCACCCATGCCGTACATCATCACCGAAGCCTGCGTTGGCGTGAAAGACAAATCATGCGTTGACGTTTGTCCTGTGGACTGCATCTACGAGGGCGAAAATCAGCTGTTTATTCACCCCGATGAATGCATCGATTGCGGCGCGTGCGAGCCGGAATGCCCCGTGACCGCGATCTTCCCGGAAGAAGACGTCCCGAGCAATCTGAAACAGTTCGTTCAGATCAATCGGGAAGTTTTTACCGGCGACAATCCCCCAGGTCGCCCAACGCGCTGATCGAGTCCTGCTGGAGTCAGGTCAGGGAAAGCGACGCAAGGAACTCGCTCACCAGGTGATTCACCGTGGCGGGGCGCTCAACATTTGACAGGTGTCCCGAACGCGCGATCACGTGGAGCACGCTCCCCTTGATGCCGGCGGCCATCGATCGTGCGACAGCCGGCGGGGTCAGGACGTCCTCGTCACCGACGAGGACAAGTGTAGGAACATCAATGGTTCCCAGCGTCGGAACCGAGTCCTGCCGAGCCATCATCGCACGGAGTGCCCCGATCACGCCGGCCGCCGGCGCGGCCTCAAGCATGCCGTGTGTAGCATCCACGATCTCTGGACATTTCTCCCGGGTACTTTTCCCCAGCATGCCCGTGATGAGCGCATCCGCCGAGGCTGCGCTTCCACGTTCCTCAACCTGGGCGATGAGATCCTTGCGGCGCTGAGCCGACTCGGGCGCGTCGGCGTCTGCCCGTGTGTCCATCAGGATGAGAGCCCGGACACGGTGACGATGACGTCGCCAGAACGAAAAGGCTATGTACCCCCCCATCGACAGGCCACAAAAGACAACCTGCTCGATTCGCAGTCGATCGAGGAGACCGGCCAGATCGTCTGCCCACTGGTCCATCGAATAGGGAGGCTGCACGCTCGATTCGCCGAATCCTCGCAGATCGACAGAAATGCACCGCGCTCGACCGCTTAAAGCGGCGAGTTGGGTGTCCCAGAGGGAGCGATCGTGGGGGAAACCGTGTACGAAGAGCACTGGTTCGCCTGAACCGGTTTCCTCGTACGCGAGCTCGATATCATCCAGCAGAGCGATCATCGGTGGCTCCGCCTAACGGTGGATTGTTCACGTGATTGTAACTTCTGCGCGTTTCTACTCATGACCGAAGGTGCAACGGGCAGCAGCCCGTGCGCTAGATTCTTACTCCGTGACTACAAAGACTGAACCAGCCGTCGCCGGACCTCTATATCTGGACGACCAGAAAGAAAGTGACCGATTCCTGTCCGCTCTGGGACAGGTTCCTCGCATCGCCGTGGATACCGAGGGGGCGTCATTTCACCGCTTCGTCGACCGCATCTACCTGCTGCAGCTGTCGACCGACAGCCGCCACGCCATTATCGACCCGCTGCGAGTAACCACGCTGGAGGGGTTGGGCAAACTCCTCGAGTCGCGCGAGGTTGAGGTGGTGTTCCATGACGCCGACTACGACGTGCGGCTCCTGCATCAGGATTACGGCTGGCGAATTACAAGTATCTTCGACACGCGAGTCGCTGCGCAGTTGCTCGGCGTCAAACAGTTCGGACTCGCGGCGTTGCTGCAGAAGCACTTCGGGACAAAGCTCGACAAGAAACACCAACGCGCCGATTGGTCCATGCGCCCGTTGACGGGCGACATGCTGGCCTATGCTGCGCAGGATACGATGCAGCTGCTGCAACTGCGCGATGAGCTGGCCAACGACCTCGAGACGAAGGGGCGTTCGCACTGGGCACGCGAAGAGTTCGAAAGATTGGAGGGCACGCGCTGGACCGTGGATGCGCCGGGGACGTCGTTTTTGCGCACCAAGGGAGCGCGCGATCTGACGCGGCGTGAGCTCGCCATCCTTCGAGAGCTCGTTGAGTGGAGAGACGGTGTGGCGGGCACACTCGATCGTGCGACGTTCCGTGTCGTGAGCAACGACGTTCTGCTCGAATTGTGCCGCAAGGTGCCTAAACACGCTGGGCAGCTGCAGGGCATGAAGGGATTGAACCCGCGGATGGCCAGTGAGCAGGGTGCTGCGATCATCGCGGCGGTGGAGCGCGGAATGGCGGTGCCAGAAAACGAACTCCCCCGATTTCCCCGTTCACCGCGCTGGGAAAAAGACCCACAGCTGGATCAGCGCCTGTCGCAACTCAAGAGTGTGCGTGACGCTGCCGCTCAACGTCTTGAGCTTGATCCCGGCGTGTTGTGCGCGCGCGATCGCATGGAAGCTGTGGCGCGGCGTCAGCCGGCGTCGCTCGACGACTTCAATGAGTTGCCCGAATTGCGAAAGTGGCAGGTCGAGGTGCTCGGCGAAGATTTCATCAAGGCGATGCGAAAGGGGGGAGGGGGAGGCGGAGGCGGAGGGACCGCGTCAAAGGTGGCGCCGCCATCGCCAAAACCGGCTCCATCGGCGCCAGCGCCCCGCCGCAATAACGATTCACCCTATTCTGATGGTTAAGCTGTACCGCGTTTTGCTGGCGCTCGCCCTCGGCGCGCCGGCGAGCGGTGCAGTGCAGGCGCAGGGCGAGGGCAAACTGTACGCTCCCCGCGGCGGAACCGCCGATACCGTGGCTCCCGCGCTTCAGCGGGAGTTTCGCGCCGTATGGATTGCGACCGTGTCCAATATCGACTGGCCGTCCAAACCGGGTCTCCCTGTCGCTACGCAGAAAGCGGAGTTGTTGCGGATGTTCGACGTCGCGCAACGCATCAACCTGAATGCGATTGTTTTACAGGTGCGCCCGGGAGCAGACGCATTGTATGCGTCCGACATTGAACCGTGGTCGTATTTTCTGACCGGTGCGATGGGTCGAGCCCCCGCCGGCGGATTCGATCCGCTGCAGTTCGCCGTCGCCGAGGCGCACAAACGTGGCATGGAGCTTCACGCATGGTTTAATCCTTATCGCGCGCTGCATCCGCACGACAAGTCCACGCAGGTCACGTCCTCGCACGTGAGCAAGACAATACCTGGTGCCGTGAAGCGGTACGGTACACATCAGTGGATGGATCCCGGCGATGCGCGCGTGAAAGAACAGACGATACGCGTAATTCTCGACGTGATTGATCGGTACGATGTGGATGGGGTTCACATGGATGATTATTTCTATCCTTACCCGGAACGGAGTCGCGGAAAGGAAATCCCATTTCCGGATGCGGCGTCATGGGGTGCGTATCAGCGCGGTGGCGGCAAGCTGAGTCGCGACGATTGGCGCAGGAAGAACGTGGATGACCTGATCCGGGAGCTGTACGATCGGGTCAAGGATACCAAGCCATGGGTTAAGGTGGGACTGTCACCGTTCGGAATCTGGCGACCCGGCAACCCGTCCGTCGTTCGCGGCTTTGATGCATACGATAAGCTGTATGCAGACAGTCGCCTGTGGATTCGCCAGGGATGGGTCGATTATTTCACACCGCAGCTGTACTGGAAGGTTACTGCCCCCGCACAACCGTACGCAGCGCTCCTGGAATGGTGGACCCAGCAGAATCTGATGGGCCGACACATGTGGCCGGGCAATTTTACCAATCGCGCGTCAGCGAGACGTACGTCGTGGCCTGTCTCTGAAGTGTTCGACCAGATCGCGGCCACCCGATCACAACTGCAGGGCGGCGCAGGGAACGTCCACTTCTCAATGAGTGCGTTCATCTACAGTACCGATTCACTCGTTCAGAAACTGGAAGCCGGTCCGTACGCGGAGCCGGCACTGGTGCCTGCCTCGCCGTGGCTCTCGGCCGGTGCTCCTCGGGCTCCACAGGTTTCCGCACGTTGGCAAGGGTCAGCACTGGCACTCAGTTTCGATGCTGAGCAGCGCCCGCCGGCATCAGGCCGATCACCGCGCGCCGCAGCTGAGTCAACAATTCGCACGAGTTCCGCTCCCAGATGGTGGCTGGTCCGTGCACGAACGGGTGACGGTTGGCGCGCGTGGGTGATCGATGCCCGCAATTCTACCGTGCGCATTCAGCCGCCTCTGGGGAGCGCAGACTACGTGACGGTCAATAGTGTTGATCTGACGGGCTCGCTTTCCGCTCCGTTGCTCGTGTCCGCGACCGCTGGTTCGGGACCTTCACGGCGCTGATCTCCCCGCAACGACAGCCGGCGGTACTGTTGTCGGCGAACGCTGGCTCGGCACCTTCACGGCGCTGATCTCCCCGCAACGACAGCCGGCGGTACGTTGTCCGCGACCGCTGGTTGGGGACCTTCACGGCGCTGATCGCCTCACAATGACAGTCGGCGATCCTGCTGTCGTCGGTCGTCCGAGAGAGTAAGCGCGATGGCCGGCCGCTCACCCGCAGGGATCGTCAGAAGCCCAGGTAGGCTCGAACCCGCGGTTCAATCCGGTCCGGTGTCCACGGTGGCGTCCAGACCAGATTAATAGTCACATCGCCAATACCGTCGACGAGCTTGAGCTGCCGCTCGGCGTCTCCCATGATCTCCGGGCCGCTCGGGCAGGCCGGCGACGTGAGACTCATGTCCACTCGAACGTCCTTTCCCTCAACGGCCACGTCGTAGACGAGTCCGAGGTCCATGATGTTGAGATTGAGATCGGGATCCTTCACACGACGCAGCACCAGCTTTACGCGGTCGGTGGTGATGCCTTCGTCCTGCGTTTCTTCCTGAAGTGTGTCCATCTGTTGACCCTCGGCCGAATAGTGCTGCTTGAAACTAGCACATCGTCGCGACGTGATGGCCGCGGATGCCCCACGAGAGCTATTTCTTCGTGGGGGTCGGCTTCCTTGCGACGGGTTTTTTGGCGGCGGCCGAACGCTTCTTGACGGTCGTCTTTCTGGCTGGAGCCTTCTTGGCCTTACGCGATGAGCGGGCACGCACAACCGGGTTCCAGCCGTCGGCCCGATCGGCTCTGAATGACGGCGGCATGTTCAACAGCCTGTCGCCCATGTCGGTCACTGCGAGGACTGCGGCATCGGCCAGGTCTGCCCGTACATCGGCGATAACCTTCGCTGGACGACGTGCCCGTGCGGCGTGCACCCGATTGGTTAGCAGAATGACGAACATGGAGCGATCAGGATCGATCCAGATCGACGTGCCAGTGAATCCGGTGTGTCCGAAGGCGCGCTCGGAGAGGTACTCTCCCGCCCCGCCATCGCCGTCTCCTGTGTCCCAGCCGAGAGCTCTGCTGCCCGCGCTGCGTCTGGTAAAACGTTCGACCGCAGAATCGCTGACGATCCGGACGCCGGAGTAGACGCCGCCATTCAGCATCATCTGCGCATAAACTGCAAGATCCGCGGCGGTTGAAAAGAGTCCCGCATGTCCTGCGACGCCGCCTAACGCGAAGGCATTTTCGTCATGCACTTCACCGCGCAGCGGATATCCCCGCGGGGGACTGACCTCTGTCGGAGCGGCGCGTTTGGCGAGTGCGGCTTCGGGGCGGAACTTGGTATCGGTCATCTCAAGCGGTCCGTAAACCTCACGCTCGAGAAACACATCCATCGGTTGCTCAGCTACAGCTTCCACGATCCAACCCAGGATATCAGCGCCGAGGTCGGAGTACAGGAAACATTTTCCCGGCTGGCAGGCGAGTGGTGCTTCGAGGACAATCCGTCGCGCCTCATCCCGACTGACCGTGCGCCAGAGTTGTCGTCCGGCGGGGAGACCGCTGTGGTGGGTTAGCAGCTGCTCAACGGTGACCCGCTCTTTCCCTTCGCCGACGAAACCCGGCAGGTAACGACTGACCGGTGCGTCAAGTTGAATTAATCCGCGATCCCATAAAATCATTATCGCGGTGGATGTTCCGACAACCTTCGTGAGTGAGGCGAGGTCGTACAACGTCTCATCGGCTTCCACGGAGGCACTGTTCGGAGTCCAGCCAAGTTTGCCGTACCCGCGTTGAAGCACGGCGGCACCGCGTCGACCCACCACAACGGCGGCTCCGGGAAATCCTCCTTCGGAGATCCCACGGCGCACGATGCGATCGATCGTCGCGAGGCGGGCGGCAGACATGCCAACATCGGCGGCCGGCCGGATCGGCAGCTTCTCGACGTCACCAGCCAAAGCGAACAGAAGGGCGAGTTCGTTGAGCACGATTGAGGTTGGGAGAAACGGCGGAGTGGAGCCGAATCTGGCTCCGTTATACTGTATCGACGCGCAAAGGTCGCACCACGGAACGCAGTCCCGCTACCTTCGGCCGATCAAGATGTCCTACCTCGTTGTCTTTGCGCAAGTTCCATCATGCGATCTCATGTAACTTCGACAGCTGCTGTGCCGTCAAAGTCCGCGGCAATCGGCGGCAAACGTTGCGCCTTTCCGTCAGATTGCGGCGAATGCTGCCGCGATCGTGCTTCACGTAAACCCGGCGCAGGTCCAGTGGTGACGAAGTGAGCAAGGAATAATGACACGGACTGACAAGACTCTTCTCGAGAAAGCGATAGCAGGCGATGAGCCTGCCATGCGACAGCTGTGGTCGCAGCATTCGCCGCACATCGATGCTGTGGTGCGGAGGCTGGTCGGGCCGTCCGAAGACGCGGCAGACATCGCGCAGGAGGTATGGATTCAGATATTCAGGGCGCTCCCCACGTACCGGGGAGACTCTCAGTTCGGTACCTGGGCTCACCGTATTGCAGTGAATCGCACGCTCAATGCGCTCAGGCGCACGCGGCGACTGGCCAAACTGGAGACAGACATTGACGAGTTCACCGCGTCTGTGCCGCACGGCGCGGAGTCCAGGCTCGCGATGCAAACCATTGAGGCAGCCGTTGCCCAGTTGTCACCGGGCGCTCGAACGGTGTTCGTCCTGCACGACGTAGAAGGTTACACGCACGAAGAAATCGCATACGAACTTGGCATCACGTCGGGGGGCTCAAAATCGCAGCTCTTCAAGGCACGCGCAAAACTCCGCCGCCTCCTTGCCCCGCTCGTCGATGGTTACTCTGATGGAGATAGCGAGAATGTCGCACCTGCCCATTGAACGACTGGCGGAGCTGATCGATAGCTCCCCGTCGCTGAAGGAAAGTGATCACCTGGCGCAATGCGCCCGCTGTACGGATGAGCTCCAGGCCTATGGCCGGTTGCTCGAACTGGCAGCGGACGAGCGCCGTCGTATCGCACCACCACTCACCACGTGGTCGGCTGTCGCAACTGGCTTGGCCGCCGAAGGAATCGTCGCACGTACCGGAGAAGCAGCTACTTCCGGTCCACCGCGGCTTCACTGGCTCTATCGTGTCGCTGCAGTGGCGTCATTTGTCGCTATTGGAGTGGCCGCGGGGCGCGCCTCGGTTGGATACGGAACGTCGAACCCCAACGCTGATCAGAGCGGGGAGATGCGCGCGGTCGGAAACACGGCGACCATCAATTCGTCGCAGGATGCACTCGAGCAAATCGAGTTCGCTCAGCGCGCCTACGACGACGCGGCGAGTTATCTCGCGGCGCAGGACACGATCCCGTCGTTCGGGTCCGAGGATCAGTACCGGGCTCGTCTGGCCGCGCTGGACGGCGCGTCGGGGATGTTCCAGCAGGCGCTTGCTCGCGCCCCGCGCGATCCGATCATCAATCAGTACTTCATGGCCACCATGAATGCGCGAGAGGCCACCATTCGCCGATTGGGAACTACGCTGCCCGTCAGCGTGCGCATTGGGCGGTTTTAGATGATGCTTAGCTGCGTGCCCTCCCGAACCCTCGCCACGGCCATCGCCGGTGCGCTGGCTCTGTCTACCCCGATCGCGGTCGATGCTCAGGTGCGCCTCGACAGTGTCCTCGAGGTCACCACACTGCGCGCCTCGTCGCCGTTCGAGACGGAAGTTGAGCTTCTTTCGCGTCTCCTTCTGCGTCGACGCGGCGAAATGCAGCAGTTGTCATCGAGTCGCTCGTTTCTGGAAGCATCGCTCAGGGGTGGCCAGGTACCTGAGCCACAGCAGGCTCTTCTCACCTCCCGCCTCAGGTCGGTAACGGCGCAACTCGCCGCGATCGAATCCGAGCGTGATCGTATTCACGCCAAGTTGCTCGCCCTCTGTTCTCCGGACCGGCAGCCGGACGGCTGGATGGGCGTCACCTACTCGGCGGAATACGTCAGAACTCCGGAGAGCACGCGGTTTACATCCTTTCATGGCGTCGAATCGGTCGAGCCTGGATCGCCCGCTGAGCGGGCGGGCATCCAGCGCGGAGATCGTCTGTTGTCGATCGGTGGGCGCGAACTGCAGGACGGCGAGTTCAACCTTGCTGAATTGCTCAAGCCGGGCAACAGGCTCGCGGTACGCCTTGTTCGAGGCATGGAAACACGCAATGTGTCGGTGTTGATTGAACCGCGACCGTCGGATTTCCACGTTCCCTGTACCTGGATCGATGAAGCGACTGCGGCAGCGTTTGCTCCTCAGGCTGCGAATGTGATGGTGTTCAGGTTGCGCACCGACGAAGGGATGTCAGAAGAACAAACGCGGCTTATCGTCCGACGCAGTGACGCCCCTCGCGCTATTCCCGCCGAGGTCATCGGCGGGCGAAGCGGCTCAGCATCGCCCGCGAGCGTGCTCTCGTGGTCATTCACGAACTCCGCTGCAGGTGAATGGCTGCTGGGTGCGCAGCTCGCGACTCTGAACGCTGATCTCGGCAAAGTGTTGGGCGCAGACCGCGGTGTACTTGTCGTGGACGTTGCACCGCGCTCTCAGGCGGCTTTGTCGGGACTGCGTGGCGGTGATGTGATTGTGGCGGCCAACGGGATCGTCCTCACCAGTCCGTCGGGTTTGCTGCAGCTCACCGATGCGGTCTCGCGCGAGATAAAGCTGCGGGTCGTGCGGGACAGGAAGATCGAGTCGGTCACCCTCCGCTGGTAGATGCTAGCGGCGTTGTCCCACCGGTCCGGCGGGCAGCGCGTACAGGAGCTGCGCCGATGCCCGGTCTGACGCCGACAGATCTTTCACCCGGACCCGCGATGCCATAACGCTGCCCGTGTCCGTCGTGTGATCCAGACCGATCAGATGGCCGACCTCGTGAAGTGCAATGGCCTGAATGGCGTCATGATCAAGCGCCTCGCCGCCCTGATGATGCACGGCGATCATGACGGTTGCATCGAGAATGTGCCAGCGCTCGTCATGAGTCCACAACGTTTTTCCACTGATGGGCTCGGCAAAGCGGTCTACCCACAGCACATGTACCTCGGCTGACGCAGAATCCAGAACAAACGAGAAGTTCAGCGGGGCCCCGCCATCGGTCCATTCAATGAACGCGTCGCGAACGAGCGGCAGAAAAACCGGCGACCAATCGGTGACCACTGAATACGGCTGAATCCAGACGCGAAGCGGCTGTCCGCGGCGATCGGCCCAGCGTGCAAGCGACGAATCGTGCGCTGAAAGCACCTCGCCAAGGTAGGTGCTCGTGCCGGCCAGATGAATCCGCTCGCGGGCGTCCGTCTCACCTGGCGCCCAGCGGGTTACGCGGCGGGCAAGATCGTCAGCGATACCGGTTGTCGGGCTGGCCACAACTGAGCCGCCTGCCGATTCACGGGTCCGCGCAGTAGCCCGGGCCCGCACATCAAGAGATTCACTGGCTACGAACCAGGCCAGGCCCCCCAGTACAATTGCGCACGAAACATCCAATCGGTTCATACAACCCTCATGTTTAGCACTGCGGCCGCGCTCGGCCAATCGGCTCCCGACAGTTCACCCTGCGCTTGCTTGCAGACGGCGTACCACACCGGGCCGGGGACAGCATCTATGCTCGACTCACGTGCGCCCGTTGCGGAGTCGGTTGGCGCAGGCTCAGCATTCACAATGACTTAGGAGTGACCGGAGTCACGGCGCCCTCGTGACAAACCTTACGCGGGATCGCCAGGTTTGGTTGCTGAAGGCCGAGGGTCGTGGTGTCTCCAGTATTGGGCGGACGCAACAGGTGATGCTGCTCCCCATCCCGAGACCGTGGCAAGCGGGTCGGCAGAGTGCGTTGGGCCGACCGATCAGCAAGGCGAACGGTGGGCAGCGGACATTCGGCGGGACGCAGACGTCAGTCGCGCGAGAGGAAATCGCGGACTACGCGAAAGAACAACTCGGGAGCCTCCCAGAACGGCATGTGTCCAGCCTGAGGAATGAGAGCCAGCCGCGACCGCGGTACCGCGCTGTTGAGTGCGTGGGCCACATCTGGTGGAAGAAGGTCCGCCTCGCCATGAACGATCAGCGTGTCGGCGGTGATTTGTGGGATGAGCTCTGTCCAATCGTACCCCTCGCGACGCAAGCGGGCGGCGACGTTGGCGCCGGTAGCGCTATGTACGCGCGGCGGAGCAAATTGGCGCGACATCTCCTGATCATTAAACCATGCCGGATAAATCGCCCGGGAATAGGCCGAATGCACATCAGGATCTGCCACCTCGAGGTCACCGATACTGAATGCGTCGAGCGCGTCGCGCTCCGATGCACTAAGCCGTTCAAGTGCTCGCGCATGCATATCGGGAAGCCAGTGTGATGTAGGGCCGACGGCGTTCACCAGCACGAGGCGTCGCACCACAGAGTGGTCCTGTTGGCTGGCGAGCATCGCGATGCCTCCTCCCCACGAGTGGCCGAGTATGTCCCACTGTTCGTGTCCGAGCGCTGTGCGGAGCGCTACGAGATCGCCGGCGTCGTGTTCAATGCGTGCACTGCGGGCCGCGGGTGGCGCCTTGGTGTCACCGCGCCCTCTCTGGTCATACAGGATTAGTTGTCGTTCCTGCGCCAAAGGTGAAAGTGCTGGCCACAGCAACTTATGGTCGAAGATCAATCCTCCGTTTACACAAACCAGGGGCGGTTTGCCCTCCACTTCGGGGGACGTGTAGACGGCGAAATCGAGGCCACGATTGCTGACGATGCGCCGAACGAGCCGCGGTGTTTTCGGCAACGATCGGCGGAACTCTGTGAATCGTTCGTAGGTCGACGAAGGCAATGCGCGCGTTTAGCGGAAGGAAAGACGAGACAAATAAGGGTGGCCGTCGGACAACAGCCGTGCCTGCAGAGATCGCAGGGCCATCGGGGATTGCGACGCTACGACCTCGTGGTGGCCCAGGATCAATTCTACGATGTAAACCGTGACTGCGTGCGTGCTTGGGGCGCCCGTTCACAGCGCAAGTTGTCGCGCGACGTTTGCCATGGGCCGCCGCGGCCGGACTGCCGCGGAGCGTGCCTCTTGCGTTGGGCCGGAGCCACCGCCTTTTCGTGGATCAGACGCTCGCTGTCGCGCTGGTCGACCTGCGGTATGGGGCGTAGAATGAATGAGATGCCCGCAATGGGCACGTAAACGCCTCAAGCTCAGGACTCGCTTCATGAAGATCTCTCTGCTCGCCGCACTCTCATTCGTCGTCATTGGCTGCGGCGACAAGCTGCCCGAAGATCCGGATACGCCGCGTTGGTTGCAGCACGCCGACGCCGTGACAATTACCCGTGATGATTGGGGCATTGCCCATGTGAAGGGGAAAACCGACGCAGACGCGGTTTTCGGAATGATCTATGCGCAGGCCGAGGACGACTTCAACCGCATCGAGGTGAACTATCTGAATGCGATGGGTCGACTGGCGGAGGCTGAAGGGGAGGCCGAGATCTGGCGCGACCTTCGCATGAAGCTGTTCATCAATCCGGACAGCATCAAAGTGATGTACGCTGGCACCGGTGATTCGCTCAAGACGCTGATGACGGCGTGGGCCGATGGATTGAACTATTTCCTCTCCACACATCCTGAAGTAAAGCCCAGAGTGCTGACCCGATTCGAGCCGTGGATGGCGCTGACGTTCAGCGAAGGAAGCATCGGCGGAGACATCGAAACGATTTCGTTAGGCGCGCTGGAAACCTTGTACGGAGGGTCCGCACCGCAGATTGCGGTGGTTGACGACGAGTGGAACAAGGAACCCTCGGGCTCCAACGGTATCGCGATCGCACCGGCCAACACGGCCACCGGCAACGCGATGTTGCTTATCAATCCGCACACGTCGTTCTACTTCCGGTCTGAGTTGCAGATGACCAGTGAAGAAGGCTTGAACGCGTACGGTGCATCAACCTGGGGGCAGTTCTTCATCTATCAGGGATTCAGCGACAAAGCGGGTTGGATGCATACATCAAGCGGAGCGGACGCGATCGATGAGTACGCGGAGACCGTGAGCAGAACGGGCGACGGCTGGACGTATCGCTACGGCCAGGAAGATCGACCGGTGACATCGTGGGAGGTCACGATTCCATTCAAGGCCGATACCGGGATGGCCTCGCGCAGCTTTACGGTGTATCGCACGCACCACGGTCCGATCGTGCGCGAAGTGGACGGCAAGTGGATCGCCGTGCGCCTCATGCAGGAGCCGGTCAAGGCCCTTACACAATCGTATTATCGCACAAAGGCGAGGGGTTACGACGAGTTCAGGCAGATCATGGATCTCCACACGAATTCGTCAAACAACACCGTGTATGCCGATGCGCAGGGCAACATCGCGTACTTCCATGCGAACTTCGTACCGAAGCGTGATCGCAACTTCAACTGGCGGCAGCCGGTAGATGGCAGCAATCCGGCCACTGAATGGCAGGGACTGCATTCCGTTGAGGAGAGTGCATTCATCCGCAATCCCTCGGTAGGCTGGATTCAGAACACAAACAACTGGCCGTACTCCGGATCCGGGAAAGACAGTCCTCGGCAGCGTGACTATCCCGTGTACATGGATTACAACACCGAGAATCCACGCGGTATCCACGCGGTCAGTGTACTCAGCGGCAAGAGCGGATTCACACTCGATTCGCTGATTGCTGCGGCGTACGATAGCTACCTGCCGGCTTTCGATGATCTGCTGCCGCCGCTGTTCGGTGCATGGGACGCAGCGCCGACATCACATCCGCATAAAGCAGCCCTGACAGACCAGATCAAGGAGCTGCGCGAGTGGGACCGACGGTGGTCTGTATCGTCAGTGCCGACGTCACTGGCCGTGTATTACGGCGAAGAAGTGGGACGTATGATGCGACCCGGTGCCACTGGTGCTGCGATGTCGACACGTGCGCGAGCTGATGTGCAGCTTGCTGCCCTCGCGGCTGCGTCAGATACGCTCACAGCTCATTTCGGTAAATGGCAGACCCCGTGGGGTGACATCAATCGCTTTCAGCGTCTTGTGAACGAGATTGTGCATCCGTTTGACGATAGCAAGCCGAGTATTCCGGTTGCATTCACCAGTGCGCGCTGGGGATCGTTGGCGTCGTTTGGTGCAACGCGAAAGCCGGGAACGAAGAAGATGTACGGTACCAGCGGGAACAGCTTTGTTGCCGTCGTGGAGTTTGGCCCGCGAGTCAAAGCGAAAGCGGTCACAGCCGGCGGCGAAAGCGGCGACGTGAACTCGAAGCACTTCAACGATCAGGCCGAACGGTACGCGACCGGTAATCTGCGGGACGTGTACTTCTATCCCGAGGAACTGACCGGCCACGTGGAAAGCGAATACAAGCCGGGGAAGCGTTAAGCAGAATACTCGGCGCTGTTGCAGAAAAGGGTGTGCCTTTTCAGGCACACCCTTTTTGTATTGCACAGGCAGTTGGGTTACGATATATCTGCCGCGCCCGGGCTTTCGAAGGAGGATCAATCTTCAAGTCACACTGGCAGAGCGATCGCCTCGTTCACCTCGAAGCATACTCTTCCGGACGCGGCGTCAGGCAGCGTCCGGAATCAGATCTATCTATTTCGCCCGTTGATGCCAGGCGCGAAGCACGGCGGCTTCCTGCTCCGCCGTCGCGCCGACCTTCAGTTTCTGTTCAGCTGCCGGACGCCCGTGATGGTATTCGAGTGTTGCCAGCGAGGTATCGCCGAGTGACCGCCACGTGAGGCCGGCCGCGACCTCGCGGGACAGGTCAAAGCGCGCGAAGCCCTCAAAGCCCGGCGTCGGCGGACGCCACACCGGCATTTCCTGATACGGCCGGATGCTATGCTGCGCGAGGAATTCCCGGGGGACCCAGGTCCAGCTGAGCGGCGTTGTCGTGACTCCCGCTATGCCATACAAAAACTCCGACATCGAACGACCGTTTTGCGGGCCGACGCCCATGAACGTGCCGTAGGTGCGCTGTTCGCAGAGGCGCACCGCCCACTCGCAGAGATCGCGCACGTCGATGATCTGGATGCGATCATTGTTGGGATCACCCGGTGCGAGAATCTCGCCCCCGCGTTCAATGCGCACCGGCCAATAAGTAAACCGATCGGTCTCGTCTCCCGGGCCAACAATCAGGCCGGGCCGCACAATCGTCGTACGATTGCCGAACGCCTTGAGCGCCTCGGCTTCTGCAAGCGCCTTGGCTAAGCCGTAGGGATAGGGCTTGTCCGGCGTCCAGTTCGGTGTGGTGTCCTTGGTAAGCAACGGTGCGTTCACAGTTGCGGGCACCATGCTCAGGTCACGAAACACGGAGCGCGTGGAGATGAACAGATATTGTTCAGCTGAATCCTTGAGCAGCGTGGCTGCATTGCGCACCCAATCGGGGGCATCGCTGCGCGACGCGGAGTTGTCGATCACCGCGTCCCATTTGCGGTTCTTGAGCGAGTCCAGCGTGTTTGCGGCGCGGTCTCCGGTGAGTTCTTCAACTCCTTTGAACGAACCGGGGGCACTTTTGCCGCGGTTGAAAATTGTCACCTCGTGCCCGCGCTCCACCGCATAGCGCACTTGCCAGGGCCCAATGAATCCCGTTCCGCCAAGGATCAGGAGCCGGATCTTGCGAGGCGCCGGCGAAGGATTTGGGACGAAAAGGTCGGGTCGCGGTTCTGCGGCCAGGGCGGCTGGGGTCCGACCAAGGCCGGCGGCGAGTGCGCCAGCCGTGAGGGCAGAGGTCTGAAGGAAGGTTCGGCGGGTCGTCACGCGAGGCTCCGGAGCGAGGAATGAATGCGAAAATAGCATCGGTGCAGCGGTGGCACGAGAGGAAAACGCCCGCACTGGTCCGTCCGTTGCATCCGGCTCGGGTCGAGGTGGGTTCGATCGAAGCTGTCGTCAGCAAACGGCTTTAACGGCGCCCCCGATGCGTTCACGCACTCAAGGCGGCCAGAATTGCCTTGACGGAGTCTGTGGTATTGGCGGTTCCACCGAGGTCAGCTGTTCGCGTGTGCGGCTGTTCAAGAGATATTTCGATCGCGGCCTCGATGCTTCGCGCAGCCTCGGATTCACCCAGGTGATCCAGCATCATTGCAGCGCTCCAGATCGCAGCGATCGGGTTGGCCTTGTGTTGACCGGCGATGTCCGGCGCCGATCCGTGCACAGGTTCAAACATGGAGGGGAATCGTCGTTCCGGATTAATGTTCGCTGCGGGGGCAATGCCGATCGATCCGGCAACCGCGGGTCCGAGGTCCGAGAGTATATCACCGAACAGGTTTGATCCAACGACGACATCGAACCAGTCCGGGTGCAGCACAAAGTGCGCGGTCAGAATATCGATGTGGTATTGTGCCGTGCGCACATCCGGGTAGCGTGCCGCGGCCGCAGCAAAACGTTCGTCCCAGAAAGGCATGGTGTGAACGATGCCATTGGATTTTGTGGCCGAGGTGAGGTGTTTGCGCCGTCGGGTCTGCGCGTACTTGAAGGCGTAGTCCATGATGCGATCGACGCCGTATCGCGTAAACACTGCCTCCTGCACAACGGTCTCACGTTCAGTGCCGGCGTACATGCGTCCACCCACGTTCGAGTACTCTCCTTCCACGTTCTCACGCACGACAACAAAATCAATGTCCTCGGCCGTGCGTCCGGCGAGAGGAGAGGTGATACCGCGCAACAGGCGAACGGGGCGCACGTTGGCGTACTGGTCGAGCTCACGGCGCAAAGGAATGAGCAGTCCCCAGAGTGACACGTGATCGGGCACACCGGGAAAGCCGACCGCGCCCAGATAGATGGCGTCGTGCCCTTTGATCTGCTGCACGCCGTCGTCAGGCATCATCTGTCCGGTCGCCACATAACGTTTGCACGACCAGTCGAAATTATCCCATGAGACGGAAAAGCCGTGTCGATTGGCAATGGCGTCGACTACGGCCTGACCAGCGGGAATCACCTCCTGTCCGATGCCGTCTCCGGGGATTGTGGCGATGCGATAGGTGCGACGCGTCATGTGCTTGCGGAACCGAGGAAAGAGATCGTACGTGCGGCGATCACCTCGGGGAGCTCCTCAGCCAGATAGTGGCCACCCGGCAGGGACTCGCCCGAGACAGTGTGCGCACGCAGTCGCCAGAGTGCGAGGCAGTCGAAGTGTTTCTGGATGGCGCCGTGTAGTCCCCACAAAACAAGCAATGGACACTCCACTTTGCGATCTCCGTCTTCATTGTCGTGCTGAATATCGATTGATGCCGCCGCCCGATAGTCCTCGCAACTGGCAGCAATGGCCTGCGGATTGTCAAATGCGGTCAGGTACGCTTCGAGTGCTTCGTCTGTAAAAGGGCTGAGTCCAGCTGAACCCTTGCCACACTTCTTCAACCAGAACGTTCTGGGATCTGCACCAATCATGAGCTCGGGCAACGGCGCCGGCTGAATCAGAAAGAACCAATGCCAATACGTGCGCGCAAACCCGTCACTCGTGTTCGCGTACATTTCGCGCGTGGGAGCGATGTCGAGGAGGACCATGGCGCTCACACGCGCAGGCGCATCCATTGCTAATCTGTGCGCGACTCTTGCGCCACGGTCGTGCGCGAGCACGGCAAACCGTTCGAATCCCAGACTGGCCATAGCTGAAACCATGTCCTCGGCCATCGCGCGCTTGGAGTAGTTGCTGTGATCCGCGACGGGGGCGGGCATGGATGATGCGCCGTACCCCCTGAGGTCCGCTGCCACGACAGTAAAATGTTGGGCGAGCGCGGGCGCGACCTTGTGCCACATGACGTGGGTCTGTGGATATCCATGCAGCAGGAGAAGCGGAGGACCGGATCCCCCGATCCTGCCGTGAATTGTCACGCCGTCAAGATTTCTCGTAAAGGTGCGAAATCCTTGAAACATGAACCAAATGTACTCGCATCGACGGCGCTGTACTGCACGTCGAATCAGACCAACCAGTGCGGGAGCGACCGCACGCAGTTTAGGGCAAGGGGCGCACAGCTCCGACGAATCCCACGCTCTGTCTCGCGTTGAGTGTGACCTTCGGTGCCTTGCAACGGACTCACGAATCGCCGCGCGGGTTGTCCCGCGTGGCATCGTCGTCAGCCACAGCATCTCGTGGCATGGCTCCGCGGTCGCTGGTGAGTGATCGGAGGAGCGCTACCTGCTGTTCCTGTTGCAGCTCGAGCAGTCGCAGGCGTTCGACAATGAGCTCATCCACCTTGGCATGTAACCTCATGATCTGCATCTCGGCGTTCACATTCACACGATAGTCGTTCTGTGCGTCGAGTCGATCGCGCGATGTTTGTCGATTCTGGCTCATCATGATGACGGGTGCCTGCAACGCAGCGAGGCACGACAGAACAAGGTTTAATAAAATGAATGGATAAGGGTCGAATGCCGCACTTGTTCTGGAGTTGGCTGCGATCCAGAGACCCATCACCAGTCCGAAGAGTCCGATGAAGGTCCACGAGCCACCGAAGGATGCGACGCGGTCCGCGACTCGCTCCCCAAAGGTCGCTTGCGCCTGATATTCCTCGTGCGGATTAGTCGCGACGGGCTTTCTGGACAGGAGACTGGTTATGACCCGACGCTCGAGCTTCCCCAGCGATTGAATGGCGGAATCAAGGTCAGTTCCTTCAGCGCTTGCCGTGACCCGAGCAACCACCGAGCTGCGCGAGGCGCGGTCCAGAATTCGGACGAGTGCCACAAAGACTACGCCGCCGACGAGGGAGGTGAACAGATGCATGCTGACGGAGTACGGCGCGTTGAATCTGAGTACTCGTTCAAAGAGCCATCCGCCTGTCAGGCCGCCCATCGTGCCGATCACCAGACTGCCGAGTATCCCGTACTCTTTTCCGCCCATGGCTCTGCCCACGAGCGAACCGGCGACCAGACCGCTTACCAACCAGATCAGAACATTCATCTACTCACCCTCTCGTTTGGAATCGTATGAAGTCCAAGGTCGTCACCTTCGACTTTCTCGCCGGGATGGTTCGTCACGTCGCTACGCTACGCGGTTAGTTGCTTTCGTTGCGCCTGTCCGCGTCGTGTACTCGCAAGAGTACGCCGGAACCTTATCGAAGCACTTCCTGTTGTCGAGCGCCCCCAAAGAGCGGGGGCATGGCCTTGATGACTGCTGGCGCTCTCCGCCGCCACACTCCAACATAGGCCACGCGGTTCGCGTTCTCCTGTAGCCGGCACGCGCGACCACCCTCTGAAACCTGCGGCTCCACCCGCCGTCCTCGGGAGAAATACGTGAGAGCACTTCGCCCCTTTTTCCTCGGTCTGGCCGCGCTCGCGGCGTCCACGGCCGAATCACAGCAGTCTTCCCGCTCCGAGCCCGTCACAGGCCTGCGTGACAACTCAACCGGTTTTCATGCCATGGTGGGAGCGCGAGTAGTCACCGCGCCGGGCCAGGTGCTGAGCAATGCTACAGTTGTCATTCGCAATGGATTGATCAGCGCTGTCGGCGCCGGTCTGCGCGCGCCCGCAGGGGCGCGTGTGTGGGACATGAAAGGTCTCACCGTGTACCCGGGCTTTATCGATGCGTCCGCGGACCTCGGCGGCGACGCGCCACCCCAGGGTGGCGATGTCGGACCGACGCACTGGAACCCGCAGGTTCGGGCGTGGTTCAGCACCACCGCCAACGCGCGAGACGACAGCACGCGACGGATTGCGCTCCGCTCGTTAGGCTTCGGTACCGTGCTTGCCGTCCCGCGACAGGGCATTTTCCGCGGCACGGCCTCGGTGGTGAATACCGGTGACGCCGGACTTCGCGATCGTGTCCTGCGTCCCGATCTCGCCCAATCCGTCGGTTTCCAGCGTTCGCTCCCGCTCGGTGGCACCTATCCCAACTCCTCAATGGGGACCATCGCGCTGATGAAGCAAACCTTCATGGATGCGGAGTGGTACATCCGTGCTTGGGCGGCTTACGAGGCCAGCGGCCGTGCAATGCTCCCCCCCGAAACGAGCGAAGCGTTCGCCGCGCTAAGCAAAGCGGTGAAAGGGCAGCAGCCGGTGTACTTCGAGACGGAGAGCGAAGAAGAGTACCTGCGAGCGTATAAGGTGGCGCAGGATTTCAAGCTGTCACCCTGGTTCAGAGGGAGCGGTGAGGAATATCGCCTGCTTGATGTGCTGAAGGGGCGCACGCAGGCCCTGGTTATCCCGATTGCTTTCCCCGCGGCGCCTAACGTGTCCAGCCCGGAGGCGGCGGCCAACGTGCCCCTCGCAGACCTGCGGCACTGGTATCTGGCGCCAACCAACCCGGCGCAGCTCGCCGCTGCGGGTGTTCCCTTCGCACTCACAGCTGACGGTCTGTCGTCGCTGCAGCAGTTTCTCCCAAACCTGCGCACTGCAGTTGCGCGTGGTTTAACGCCAGACAGGGCTCTCGCGGCACTGACGACTGTCCCAGCCGGCTTTCTCGGTATCGAAAAAACGCACGGGACGATCGCAGCTGGTAAAGCGGCGAACCTTGTAGTGGCCGACGGCGACCTCTTTACGGAAGAGGCGAGCGTGCGCGACGTGTGGGTCCAGGGAAAGGTGTACGGCGTGACTCGCCCACCGCAGCTGGATCCTCGCGGAACGTGGACCATCGCGTCGCAGGATCCCGGGACGATCAAGAACGCGGTGCTGCGCCTCGAGGGCCCGCTCAACCGCATCAAGGGCACAATTGAGATGGAAGGGATTAAGCCGGTAGCCCTCACCGCCGCACGTGTCATCACCGAAACGGGTCGACTGGAGGTATCGTTCCCCGGAGAGTCGTTAGGCCTTGAGGGAGCCGCCTTGTTGACTGGTTCGGTGACCGACTCGGCGTTCTTCGGATGGCTCTCACTTCCCAACGGCAACGACGCGACGTATCGCGGCACGCGCACCGAGGCGTTCCAGGGCGCGGCCCGCGGTGTGATCGCGGCGAAAGTCCCCACGCTGGATCTCCCCTCGCTGCGGCCGTCGATGGAGTTTGGCCGAGCAGCGCCTCCTGCGCAGCCCGCTGCCGTCATCGTGCGCAATGCCACGATATGGACCCAGGGGCCGCAGGGAAGGCTCGAGAACGCCGATTTATTGTTGCAAGCCGGGAAGGTGGTGCGGGTTGGCCAGGGGTTGAGCGCTCCCTCCGGGGCAGTGGAAATCAACGCTCAGGGAAAACATGTCACGCCGGGGCTGATAGATCCACACACCCATTCCGGAGTGAGCTCGGTGAATGAGAGTGGCTTTGCAATCGTTCCCGAGGTGCAGATGGGCGACGTGCTGACGCACAACAATATCTGGTTTTACAGGCAACTGGCCGGCGGTCTCACGACCACGATGATTAAACATGGATCGGCCAATCCGATCGGCGGCGAGAACGTCTATGTCAAGATTCGGTGGGGGAGTCTCCCCGACGAGTACAAGCTGCAGGGTGCGCCACGCACAGTAAAATTTGCACTCGGCGAAAACCCCAAGCGCAGCCCCACGCGTTATCCCAACACCCGCATGGGCGTGCAGGAGATCATACGCGACCATTTTAATGCCGCTCGGGATTACGAAAAGGAATGGAAAGCCTGGGAGCAAACGAAGACGGGCCTACCGCCGCGGAAAGACCTGCGTATGGAGGCATTGCTTGATATTCTGAACCAGAAACTTCTGGTCTCATCGCACGGCTACCGCGCGGATGAATTTCTTTCACTTGTGCGTCTCGCCGAGGAATTCGGGTTCCGTATTCAGACGCTTCAGCATGGCGTGGAGGCGTACAAGATTGCGTCGGAGCTCAAGAAGTCGAACGTGGCTGCAGTGGTGTGGAGTGACTGGGGTTCGTTTAAGCTGGAAGCGTACGACGCGACTTCGTACAATGCCCGAGTGCTCCTCGAAGCCGGTGTTGTCACCTCGCTGCACTCTGATGATTCCGAGATCTCCACGCGTATGAACTGGGAAGCCGGTAAGTTGTTGCGTACCGGAGTGAAGGATATTGATGCACTGTCGACGGTGACGATCAATGCGGCCAAGGCGATCGCGATCGATTCGCGTGTCGGGTCACTCGAAGCGGGCAAGGACGCCGACTTCGTGATCTGGAATGGCAATCCCCTGTCTCAGTTTACCAAAGCTGAGCAGACCTGGGTGGAGGGTCGCAGGTATTTCTCGCTCGACGAAGACAAAGTGCTGCGCGACGATGTTGCGAGGCAGCGCGCACAGATTATTCAAGCCGTGATTACGGCTGGTGCAACCGAACAGACCGCGACGCCCGCCGGGCGTCCCGGTCGATCCAGCGACGAGGCACGCCGATGACCTGCTCTCATCCTTCAACTCTACAGATGATGCGAATCATGAACACGACGATTCGGCGCCTAACGCTTGCCCTCGCGATGTCGGCCGCAGGACTGCTCCTGCCGCAGGCAGCGCGCGCGCAGGTGCGCATGACGGTGCCGCCACAGGAGGTGCCGGTGGTGCTGCGTGGTGCCACCATTCACACGGTGACCAATGGCACCATAAGCAATGGGACCATCGTGCTCGACCGGGGCAAAATCACAGCGATCGGCGGGCCGGAGGTGCCGACACCTCGCGCGGCGAAAGTGATTGACGTAAGTGGCAAGCACATTTATCCCGGACTGGTCGACGCATACAGCACCATCGGGTTGACGGAAATCGGCGCAGTGGATGTCTCCAACGACATCAACGAGAGCGGGGATTTCAATCCCAACGTGCGCGCCGAGATTGCAGTGAATGCCGAGAGTCGGCACATCGGCACGACGCGTTCAGCTGGGGTACTCGTGGCGTTCAGCACGCCGGAAGGTGGGGTGATCTCGGGGCTGTCGAGCGCGATGTCGCTGGAAGGTTGGACATGGGAGGAGATGTCCATGAAGGGCGCGGCCGCACTCAATGTGCGTTGGCCGGACCCGAACGGGAGACCACGCCGTTTTGGTGGCGGTGGTCCGGGCGGGCGCGGCGAAGGTCCTCCGCCAAAGACGTATGCGGAGCAGGTGGAGCAAATCAAGGATTGGTTCTCGGAGGCTCGGGCCTATCGCGATGCAGTCAAGTCCGGTGAGGGGATCCGTACCGACATCCGGTACGCAGCCATGATCCCGGCGCTGGACGGCGCGATTCCCGTCGTGGTGGCGGCTGAAGGGGCTGCGCAGATCAACGACGCTATCACGTGGGCCAAGGGCGAGAAGATTAAACTGGTCATTCGCGGCGGGCGCGATGCGATTTTTGTGGCCGATCGACTGAAAGCCGAGAACGTGCCGGTGATCCTGACCAGCACCATGTCGGCGCCCGATCGACAGTACGAAGGATACGACAACGCATACACAACACCCGCCAAGCTGCACGCCGCAGGTGTGCGGTTCGCCATCGCCGGGGGGTCAGGTGGTCTCTATAGCTACCGCCTCCCCTGGGAGGCCGGTGTGGCGGTGGCCTTTGGTTTGCCCGAAGAGGAGGCACTCAAGGCGGTCACGATCAACGCTGCGGAATTCATGGGTGTGGCGGACCGTGTGGGATCGCTCGAAGTGGGCAAGGAAGGCACGTTGCTTATCACGACCGGTACTCCCCTCGACATGACCAGTGATATCGTCCAGTCGTACATCCAGGGTCGCGAGATCAACATGATGGACATCCACAAGTGGTTCTTCCAGAAGTACATGGAGAAGATCAAGCAGCAGCAACCGAAGATTGTACCGTAACTCCGGACGGACTCCCGCGTGAGATCAGCTACGGAGCGTTCGCGCGGGAGTCATCCCTCATTCATCTGAGAACCTCAGTTGTGATAACAGGCGACGTCAATGCCTGACGGTGGTAAGCAGTTCCCGTGATGCTTCTCGCCATTGTTCAACTGCCGAGCCACCAGAGCAGGTGTTGTTCGAGATCGTCGGCACTCCAATCGTGAACATGCAGACGAGGTAGTGCGTGCGGGTCGGCGCCGGCGGAAACACCACCAGTGATGGTTGTGCAGGCACTGGTCAACCCGCATTCAGCGACAGTCAGCTGCGCCGCATGGTCGTGCGCCCCGTGAGGAAAAGCGAAGGACTGCACCGCGCCGCCAACAATGTCCCTCAGCAGAAGGGCCGAATGCCTGATCTCATGTGTTAGCTCAGGAGCGCCCAGACCATCCAGTGGTCGGTGCGAGCATCCATGCGCCCCGATCTCAACGGGGTATCTGCCCGCTACTTCCTGTATCTCGTGGCGCGTCATGGTGCGATGTGTCGCTGCCGTGTTTACCATGCCACACGAGGCGCGAAGTGCCGCGATGGCCGCGCTCTGGTCCTGCGGGTTCATCCTGTAGAGCGCCTGCCAGCAACTCAGGTAGAGGCGTTGGCGGTTGGTGGCCGTCGGCTCGGTCGCGCGCCACGTCACCTCACGATTGCCTGACGAATGCGCGACATCACCGCTCCACTGAATCCCTTGTGGGAGCGCGAGCTGGTCCGGAATGCGTGCCGGAACGAGCAGGAGTTCATCAAGGGTGTCCCACCAGAACGCTTCTGTTCTGTCTATGCCGTCGGTCGTGACAAAAAAAGTCGCGGGTACATCCGCCTTCCCGAGCAGCGGGGCGGCGACCATCGCGTTGTCGGCGTACCCGTCATCGGCGGTGATGACAACACTGCGGGGAGCGATCTCTCCCTGCTTCAGTTCCTGAACGAGCTGTGCGAGAGACACTGGTCGGTAGCGTTTGCGGATCAGCGTCAGGTGGTCAGCAAAATGTTCGGGTGATATGCCTAACGACCACGGATCGGGATCGCCTGTCGAAAAGCGATGATACATGAGCACCAGCGCGTCGGCGCGGCGCGGGCTGGGCGTCAGTCGTCGGGTCCAACGACGCACCAACTGTATCACGCGGTCGTCCCGGGTTTCACGGCACGTACGCACACGGTCACTGTGTACTCGGGATCAACAAAGTCGAGCACCTCTACCGGCAATTCGTGCAGCGCCAGACCCTGCAGGAAGGCCGTGGCGGCCAGCACATTGCCGTGATTCTCCACGACGATGTGGTCAGCTGGAAAGGATGCCTCGAAGCATCGGCTTACTGCTGTGTCCGTGAACGACCAAAACCAGGGGCTCGTCCTGTCAATCTTGGTGATTCCGGGCACGGTGGCGAGCACGACTCCGCCAGGCTTCAGGATGCGTTTAACTGTGGCGATGGCGGCAGCGACATCGTAGATGATATGCAGCGTCTGCGTCAGGATGATGCAATCGTATTGATTTGCAGGAATGCCCGGCGCATCGGCAAGATCAGCGATGATCGTCGCCATCTGATTCTGGCTGTCAACGTCCAGCACCTCGGCAACCTCAACAGCAGTCCTTCCGAAACGCAACGTATAGTCGGAGTCCTTGATCTCGAGCACACGGCCATGGATGTCCGCCGCGTTGCGACCGATAAAGCCGTCGATGTAGTGGCGATCCACCGGCCAGCCTCGCCAGAACCCGAACGCCCGGTCGATGGGTTCGGTGCGATCAAAATCTCCGAGCCTGACCATGCCGATCGGGATCGGAAGATCGCGTGGTTGGAAGGCGGCGGTTCCGCGCTGCCGCAGCTGAGCGCTCGGGTCACTGCCAAACATGCGGGGCAGCCACGCGGCCGCGCGCTCTCTGCGGGAGCGTATTGCGGCGCGAACATTCAGTCGCGTGCGGGCGATGAACCACCACGGCACGTTGCGGATCAATACCGCGACCCCGCGCAGGGCACGTCGGCCGCCGGCCAGCCAGTTGCCGGTCGCGGCGGGCCAGACCGTATCGTTGGTGTACGCGGTGGCCCAGAAGCGTACGCCGTCGTTGAATGCAGACAGCAGCGTGCTGTCGTCTCGCACGTACGGATATTGACGACCCATGACGGTCAAAGCCGTTGACACCATGCGTGCTGCATCACTGGACGCATTGCTGGTGTGACGGCGGTAATCCGCAACGATTGCATGGTGAAACGACAGGTGGTGTTTGCGAAGCAGGCGGCAGTCCAGATCAAAGTCCTCACACGGCGTCAGTCTTTCATCGTAACCACCCACATCAATCACCGCCGCTTTTCTGTACAGCACCACGGCATGCATAGGCAGGAACGATCGACGCAGCATCGCTTCGTACTGCGCCTCGCGCCCACCTGCGATTATCTCGGGAGGAACGATGCCCGTCACGTTCCCGGATTCGTTAATCCATCGAAATCCACCCACCGTACCGGCGGCTTGAGTGTCACCCTGTATCGCTGTGAGACCGTCGGTGATTGCGTTGGGGAGCAACCGGTCGTCGGCGTCGAGGAACACCACAAATTCGCCGCCGCTCGCCTGCAGCCCGGCGTTCCGTGCTGCTCCCGGTCCCTTGTTGGCCTGTTTAACGACGCGGACACCAACCACAGATTCGGCGACAGCGGCGGATCGGTCGGTGGAGCCATCATCCACAACAATGATCTCCACGTCATCATGTTCCTGCGCCAGACAGCTGGCAATGGCTTCACCCAGAAATTGCTCGCCATTAAAACAGGGAATAACAATCGAAACGAGTGTCACGAAGCGCCTCCCGCGATAAACCAGCGTAAGCCTCGCAGAGATCCGCGCACCTCGGCCCACCACGTGGAGCGCATTCCGTTGCCGCCAAACGCCATACGATACACGGCGCGGCGTACAAAGAATCGCGGCATCGTACTGAAAAGCCGCCTGATGTTGCCGAAGTGCCCATGCCGCCGCCACTGAATTATGAGTGCCGCGACGTGACCTTCCATGTACGCCTTCTTTTGCGCGCTCAGCTCTTTCCACTGGCTGCGGTGATGGTGCAACACAACGGCGCGTGGGTCGTATCTCACGGTTCCTCCCTGAGCGAGAAGGCGATACCACCACTCGGAGTCCTCGCTGCAGCCAGCGGCGCCGGCCCCAAGTCGGGTATCGAACGGGCCCACACGCTCAAACACCGCTCGGCGCAGCGCCATGTTTGCGCCGGCGCCGATCTGCCACACCGGGAATCCGTACCGGGATGCGACAACGTCAGCTGAATGATATTCAACGGGCCTGTACCCTCGACCAAAACCCCCGGCCCCTTCTTCAAAACGCAGCTGCGCCTCTGTGCTAAGCTGTGCGGGTAGAACAAGTCCTGTCAGGGCATCGCAGCCTTCCGCCGACATGATCTGCCGAATACGTGCGGTCCATGACGGTGTGACTTCAACGTCATCATCGGTGAATGCAACGAGCTCGGTGGTGGCCGCATCCATACCGGTGTTCCGTGCGTGGGACAGGCCGGCCCGCGGCTCGACGACGTACACTACATGCGGAAAGCGGGAGACAACATCGCGCGCGGCGCCGCTGGCAGGCGCATTGTCGACGACGATGATTGCGTCGGGCGGCGCCGTGGAATTGTTCAATGCAATGATACACTGCGTAAGCGCCACGGGACGTTCTCGGGTACAAACCACAACGGTCAACGAAGGTGTCGCAGCCGGCGTATGCCGCAGACTCTCATCCAGCTTCGTTCGGATTTCTGCGGGCTTCGGCAGTGCCGTGGGCCGGGTCGGTGATGTCGCGATTGGGGCGGAAACCGGATCCATGTCCGCAGCAACCTGGAAGCCCGCCCGCGTCGTCCAGTACCCAACGGCGCCAGCGGTTGCCACAGCCGCGAGCATTCCCACGGCCACGCCCTCGATCGGGAGCTCGGCACGATCAAGCAGGCAATGGCCGAGGGGAACGTCGTGCCACCAGAACGTGACGCGCGCATGCTGGCCGCTCTCGACACTCCATGCCGAAGGGTCGCCGTGGAGTTGAATGTTCAACAACGCGCGCGATTTCACACCCGTCATTTAACGTCCCTCGCGCTGTTCACGCATGCGGGTGCGGGAGCGCTGGTACTCTCCGAGGTATCCCTCAATCGCGCCACGACCCTCTGCCAGCAAAAGCCCTGGCGGCGTGGTGCCACGGCCGAGCCAACTGAGCACGAGGGAGCGGAGCCAGTCCATGGTCCACCACCGGATCATCGCCCGGATTTGCTGTGAGCGGCCGGGATAGCGAACGCGCACCGCACCGAGATACGCAAAAAATCCAAGTCCCCAGGAATGGTATTGTCTGCGCAGGCCCTCGATGTCGGTGCGGTGCTCATGTCGGACAGACATGGCGGGTTCATAAATCAACGACTCGCCGCGATCGAGCACGCGAAAGAACATGTCGAGATCGCCACCACCGGGCAGGGGTGCACCTGTATCGAGGGCCTCATCGAACCCCCCGATCTCCGCAAGCAGGGAGCGTCGGAACGCCATGTTGCATCCGGTGCCAAACTGACCGCTGCCGAGGGGGAAAATGGGATCGGACTCGTGCATGTACCCTTCCGCCGATACATGCTCGCCTCCTCGCCATACGCGGGGAACGAGACCACGCCTGAACCCTCCGCGCTTCTCGAACAGGACCTGCGCGTCAGTCTCCAGCGACAGCGGAAGTATGAGTCCGGTGATCGCGCCCGCGCTCGGGAACAAAGCGACGGTGCGCATAAAGCTATCGTACCAATCCGGATCGACCACAACGTCGTCATCAAGATAGGCGATCCAGTCACCGGTCGCCTTCCGCCATGCGGCGTTGCGCGCGATATCAAGACCCGCGGCAGGTTCTCGCAGATAAACACAGGCCGGATGCCGGGCAACTACGTCGTATGTCGCGCTGGTGAGTGGTGCATTGTCCACGACGAGTATCTCGCAGTGCCTGCTGAAACCGTCAAGTGAATCCAACACGCGGTCGAGCAGGGTGGCGCGTTCTCTCGTACATATGGCAATCGTCAATCTTGCCGTTGACGGCTGAGAAGGAACGCACCACGTCTCACGCAGAATGTCCACCATGGCGTGGCCACTTGCTTCAGCGAGCGTCCGCTCCAGGAATGCCGCGTCTCTCTCTCCGTCGCGGCGGAGTCCCACCGCGACAGCTCGGCCCAATCGGCGTGCGACGAGACCCCACGCACCTTCCACATTGACTGGCGGCTGAGTCCAATCGAAGTCGACGAGCCGCGGCAATCTCATCGCGCCGTTGCGATGGCTGCCGCAATACGCGCAACAGCGGTAGCGGCGGATTCGCCGAGTGCCGCGCTTGGGTTCGCACGAATGACTACATCACGGAGACGATCCCTGCTCACGCATTTATTGGCGGACGGCACGGTGACCCTGTGCAGAGGTTGGCCTGCCAGTGCAGTCTGAACCACCAACTGGCAGGCGTCGCCAGCGTTGATTGAGTCGGCCATATCAGCGAAGTCCACGGTACCGATATCGGTCGTTCCGGTGCAGGTCCGGTCGAGACGCGCCCAAGGCCTGACCGACTGCCCGCCTCCGCCAGCGATGTAACGTGAGCGCCCGTGCAGACTGCCCCGCAACTCGGCCCAGGCCAGATGCGGAGGAACGCTGCGCGTGAGCGACGTGGTCGCCAGTCGTCGCAGATAACGCAAGGAATAACGCCACATGTCCATCAACATCAGTGCAACACGCTCTTCGGGGAAGGCATGACGAATGCTCGCCATTTGTGCAGACATCCCCGAACCCCAGGATTCCAACTGCGACTCCAGTTCCTGCATACTCGAGCGATGCGCATGGCGAACCATTGCATGGGGTGCATAATGCTGCAGACCCCCTGCCTTGAGAATCCGAAACATGATCTCCAGATCGCCGCCTCCTGCGGACAACGTGCCGGCGTCGAGTGCGGGATCGAATGCACCCACGGCGAGAAGCGCTTCTCTGCGAAACGCCATGTTCGCCCCGGTGCCCCAACGACCGGTGTTGGCCCATCTGAATGCAATTGCTCGCCGGCTTGGCGCGAGGAACCACTGTCGCAGGTAACCACGCCCGAATCCTCCAAAAGCTTCAAACGTTCGTGCGGCCTCGCTGTCCAGCGTGAGGGGTTCGACCAGTCCCGTCAGCATGGAGAGATCCGGGTTGGCGAATGCTCCACGTACAGCAGCGAGCCATGTGGGATCCACGATGACGTCGTCATCGACGAAAGCGAGGATGTCACCGCGTGCGTGATACAGTGCGCAATTGCGTGCGTGATCGAGCCCTGGCGCGGGCTCCAGCAGGTACTGTATCCGTGAACCGTACTGCGCAGCGACCAGTCGCGTTGTGTCGTTCGACGGAGCGTTGTCGATGACCAGGATGTTCGTCCCGCTGTCCTTTGCGGCGACGAGGGTGTCAAGCGTTGCACGGAGAGCGTGCGCCCGATCTCTCGTGCAAACAGCTATATCAACCGTAGGCAACGCACGAGGCTGCTCCGGGAGCGCAACTTGCCACTCGCTGGCGGGCGAGCCGTGGTCGAGACGTCTGCGGCCGAGTTCTTCCACGATCGCCTGGCGTGCAGTACCGGTGATCGAAGCAAGCAGCGCACTGCGTCTGGCGCTGCGTGAGCCGGTGAGCATCCCAGATCCCACGGCGATTCCATGGAGCCGGATCGTGACTCGATGTGCATCCTCTGCCGTGCGCATCGCAAGCGCGTCATGCGCGCAGCTTAACTCAAGATCCGAAACGATCACTCGCGGTGTCCAGTGTACGCCGCAATCACATCCGCGAGCGCACCGTCCGCACGTATCTCGCCGTGGTGGATCCAGATCCCCCGCGTGCACAGGTCCAGCAACGTGTCAGAGTCGTGCGACACAACGATGATCGTTCCGCCACGTTCATGGTAGCGCGTTAGGCGCTCAAGGCATTGTTGGCGGAATGCCGCATCGCCGACCGCCAGCACCTCATCGAGCAACAGCACGTCTCCATCCACATGTGTTGCTACCGAAAACGCGAGACGGGATCGCATACCCGATGAAAAGTATTTGAGCGGCACGTCAGCAAATGCTTCCTTTCCGGAGAAAATCAGGATCTCGTGCATACGGCGTGCGACAGCTTCATGACCCATCCCGAGCGTTGCTGCGTACAGCTCAACGTTCTCACGTCCAGTCAGCTCGGGCTGAAACGACGCGCCCAACTCAAGCACCGGTACCACCTGTCCACGCACGTCCACCGAGCCCTCGCTCGGTGGATAGACACCGGCCATAAGTCGCAGGAGCGTGCTCTTTCCGGAACCGTTTCCACCCACGAGGGCGACAGTTTCACCTCTGGAGATGGAAAATGTGGTCGGTTGCAGGTCGAACCCGGAGCTGCGTTCAATGGGAGGCCGATTGCGGAGAATCCCCAGCACCGCCTCCTGTAGTGAAGACGCACGATGTCCATAGTGATAAAACTGCTTGCTCGCCCCGGCGAGCACCACGACGTGTTCCGATATCACCTACACCACCTCGGCGAAGAGATCATGCTTCCAGCGGAACAGCTTAATAGAGATCCACAACAGCATGAATATCACGAGCGCATTCCGAAGCACGGACCACGCGTCGGGCCAAACGCCCTCATAAATCACCATGTGAAAGGAGGTGATCAGATCCACGAACGGATTCACGCGGAGCAGTGTGCGCCAGCCCTCGGGAACGAGCGAAATGGGGTAAAACACCGGCGTGAGATAGCCCAGCAGGGAAAGGCTTACCGGTAAAGCAAATTGAACATCATGATAAAAAACGGACGCCGCCGCCACCGGTAAAGACAGCGCCAACGTGGCGGCGAACAGCAACACCATCAGCAGGGGAAGCAGCATAACGCTGGATGGCAGCCCTGCATGCCGGAACCACGATACGACGACGAGGGCCAGTGTCAGTTCAAGGATCAGCTCCAGAGAGCGCGACACGACCACGCTGAGCACCAGAATTTCAGCGGGAAACGCTGCATTGCGAACGATGTTCGCATGCTCGCGGATGATTGTGGCGCACGCCGAAACGGAGTGAACAACGAAGATCCACGCGAAGTAACCAGCTATCAGGAACGCCCAATACTGGTCAACGCCCACTCGAAAGACGAAGGCGAAGACACCAACAAGGATCGCCACCGTGAGCAGGGGATTGAGCAGGGTCCACAGGAAGCCGAGGGCGGACCGACGATAGCGAAGCGTAATGTTGCGGCTGATCAACGCGCTTAGCAGGGACCGATGGTCCCAGATTGACGCTCGTCTCGCCCAGTCAGCGGGCCGCATGGGCGTCTCGATCGAAGTGCGGGCCACCGGCCCCGATTGTTCAGCCACGATCTGCTGTGATAGTGAGAGTCATGCTGCAATACTCCCCTTTTTGCAATTTGGGGGATACAAATGCCTCAGGCGGCAATGCATCTTAACTGAAGCGGCGCCCACAGATGAGATCAACTTACGTGCAATGCCCGATTCACCCGCGACCCCGGTAACCCTCGGGGCCACTCCCCTGCGTTTCTCGGTCATCATTCCCACGTATCGCCGTGAGAGAATGCTGGCGGAATGTCTGGACGCCGTCTGCAGGGTAATCGTACCGCCAGGTGGATGCGAGATCATTGTTCTGGACGATGGGACGGACGATGATACCAGACGTGTGGTGGAAGTGATGGGTAAACGGATCAGGTACGTTCCAGGCCTCCGCCGATCGGGACCTGCCGGGGCCCGCAACAAAGGGGCAGCCCAAGCTCAAGGCATGTACCTCGCCTTTCTCGACGATGACTGCCGGCCTCATCCCGGGTGGCTTGAGGCGCTCGATCGCGCCTTTACGGCATCAGGCGATGAGCCGGTAATGCTCGGAGGGTGCAACGTCGAGGCTGAAATCGACAACTACTACGCGCGTGCCAGTCAACTGATGCTCGATCAGCTGCATCGCTGGCACAACCATGATCCCCAGAACGCAACCTTCTTTCCGTCCAACAACATAGCGGTGCCGCGTGCAGCTTATTGGTCGATACGCGGCTTCGACGGCAGTTTTCCCAGGGCCGCGGCTGAGGATCGCGATTTCTGCGAGCGTTGGTGCGCGCAGGGGTACCGCATGGTGAGTGTGGCGGATGCCGTCATCGCGCATCATCATCGCACACATTTTGACAGCTATTGGAGGCAGCACTTCGGCTACGGAGCGGGGCTCGCGGTTCTGCACGCCAAACGTGACGAGCGGGGGTCGAACGAATCCCGGCTCCATGCCTTCGCGTTCTATCGACGCCTTCTGACGGCGGGACTAAAGGAGCCGACACTGCTGGGGCGTGTGGGCACTACCGGGCTGCTCGGACTCGCCCAGGTGGCCACGGCAGCGGGTTATGTCTGGCAAAAATTTGTCGCACAACGTCGCGCCCCCAGAATGTAAGGCGCTGACAGAGAGGTGGTTACGGCGCGTCACTCGCGCATCAAAGGGACCTTCGCAGACATAAGGGAACCCCCCCCCGCTGTCACCAGCACGAGGGTCTTAAAAGACGAGTAGCCTTGGCTCAGTCATTTCCGCCATTGCGTATTTGAGACCCTCTCGGCCGAGTCCGCTGTCCTTTACGCCGCCGTACGGCATGCTGTCGATGCGAAAGCCCGGGATGCCGTTGATCAGGATGCCACCCACCTCCAACTCCGCATGTGCAAGCTTCATGTGAGCGAGATTGTTGGTAAACACACCGGCCTGCAGTCCGTAGCGACTGTCGTTCACTCGCGCGATCGCAGCCGGGAAGTCGTTCACCGGTTCGATCACCGCGACCGGGCCGAACGCTTCGGCGCAGTTTACCTTCATGTCGGGGCTGGTGTTGGTCAGCAGTGTCGCCGCGTAGATGTGTCGATCGGCATCAACCGGCTGGCCGCCGCACAGGACGGTGGCTCCACCACGCACCGCTTCATCAACCCATGCCGTGATGCGGTCAAAGTGTGTCCGGTCGATGATGGGGCCGACTGACACATCGGTTTCGCCGGGGTCTCCCGACTGAAGCTTAGCAAATTCCTTGATCAGCAGGTCGCGAAAACCGGAAAACACAGACTGAACCGCGTAGATGCGCTGTGTGCTGATGCAGGTCTGACCGGCGTAAAGGTTCGCGCCCATCGCGACCGATTTTGCCGCGGCGGCGAGGTCCGTCCCTTCGTCGATGATCACCGACGCGTTGCCGCCCAGTTCGAGCGCTACCTTCTTTTTTCCACAGATACTCTTGAGGTGCCACCCGACCGCGTCGCTCCCGGTAAAGCTCAACATGGCGACGCGGGGGTCGCGCACCAGCTTCTCCGCGACCGAAATGCCACTCACGAGCACGTGGAAGGCACCCTGCGGCCATTCGATCTGCTGAATGAAGTCAGCCAGCGCGAGCGCGCTGAGCGGCGCCTGTGGAGCCGGTTTTACGATGATGGGACAACCCACAGCCATTGCCGGCGCCACTTTGTGCAGAACCAGATTCAGCGGAAAGTTGAACGGCGTAATCGCTGCAATCACGCCCACCGGCACACGTTTCGTGAACGCGGTCCTTCCTTCGCCCACGCCGTAATCGAGCGGGACGACCTCGCCGGTAAAACGAAGTGCTTCCGCGGCCGCGGTGCGAACCGTGGTGATACATCGCGCGATTTCTCCGCGGGCGTAGCCGATCGGTTTGCCCGCTTCGTCGACGATGAGCTGTGCGAGATCCTCGCGGTGTGTTTCAATGAGCGACGCGAGCGCGTCCAGCTTTTCGCTGCGGGCGCCAGCACTCATCGCGGCCAGTGGCGCCTTGCTCGCCACGGCGGCGACGATGGCTTCTTCCATCATTGCCTCCGTCGCGTTCGGAACCCGTGCGAGTTCGTGCCCGTGGTACTTGTCCAGAACAACGGTTTCGCTGACGTCCCCATCCTGGCGCCACGCTCCGTTAACAAAATTGGCGGAGTGAACGAGGGGTCGGCTGGCAGATACAGGCATGGTCGTCATAAATGCGAAATGGGATTATGGATCGCTCCGGCGGCCCTTCAGGGCAGTGCTACTTCGCCAGATAACGTCCGACTGGTCTCAACAAAGTGATCTTCGCCTCCTGCTCTTCGAACACATCGAAGCTGACTTCCATGCGCTTCTCAGGCCACACGAGCCGCAGCTTTTTGCGTGCGACGTCGTACGCCGCGGTATAAAGAGTTCCGAAGCCGTCGAAGAAGCGTTGACTGTACAGAGGTGCCTTGAGGAATCGGTCAATCAAGTCGCGGGCGCGCAATGATTTATCTGCAACGTATTCATCGAGCGCATTCTTGCGCATGACCGACCGGGTAAGTGCTGCGTATTCGTCCCACTCCACCCGAACCTGGTGGTTGGTGGCCGCTCTCTGCTGAACGAACTGCGCCGGCCGATCCGGTGAAAGGAACGCCGTGGCGTGCGCTCCTGAGCGATCCAGAACCATGATGGTATACGCCATGTGCAGCGGCACGCGCGCCATGACCTCGCAAGCCTCCTTTACTGTTTCACATGTTTCCAGGATATACCGGACCAGCAACGGGACGCCGAACCCGGTCCCCGAAACGTCCCGGCCGCCAAACGCGAGTGCAACGGCAAGGCCATCGGCATTCATGCCGTCCAGCAGTCCCCATGCGCTGTCCTGCATGCCTATGACAGGTTTGCAGAACTCTGTTCGCACGAGGCGTCCATCGAAATAACGCGGGTCGTAATCGTAGTTTCGGACCAGCGTCGCATTGCCGGTTTGAGTCACGGCGAGAGAGCAGCCGCCCATGTACGGCGGCGGGCACCACATGCTCAGGAATCGCCGGGTCATCTCGTCATCCGGAGACAAGGCGCTGAGCGCGTTGAATACAGGGAGCAACTCCGGCATATGTTTGGTAAGCTGGGCGACACTGGTGCCGACATCGGCACGCTTGTGTTCGCCCTCGCTCACGAACCAGGAGCGATACAGGGGCCACGCGCGCTCAAAAAACGCGGACCACTTATCTCCTGGCCATGCTTCATTGACTGCTCTAACGTGGACGAACATCCGTGGCTCTGTCTCCTGAGCGGGCTTAGGTCATCTTGAAGCCGCCGATCTTGAGATCGGTTGGCTGAGCGACTTCGCCCGGAACGGCACTCTGATACTCGGCTTTGATGGCCGATAACCAACGGAGCGAGCGCTCCGTCAATTCAAACTTATCGGTCATCGTGCGCCCGCGCATTACAAGAATACCCATGTCCGCTCCTTCATACAGCCAATCGCCAACTCGGGAGATCCGCAGGAAGAACGCCTCGTTGTCGTGTTCCACATATCGTCGGTGGGTGTCCATGCGCCAGAAGTAGACACTGCCGTCGGGTCGCATGCGCCAGATGCCCGATCGCGGCGCCGACGTAACACGCCGCACGTCATCGCCGGTGTGCTTAATGACCATCTGTCCCCACGTGTCGATGTTTTCGGCGCGGGCCCATCTCCTGTTCAACGCAGAAACATTCAGTTCGTACGGCGTGTCCATCCACTCCAGGATGTGAAACAGATGCAGCGGTGCATCGCTCATCGAAAAGACGGCGTGGTTTGTAATGCTGCTGGCACCGGTAATCCGAGGATTCAGTTCGCCGAGGTACAGTTCCTTGGTGTCCAGATCAATCAGGAAGTCCAGTTCGAAGTAGCCCTTGTACCCCTCTTTCCGCAGCTCATCGCCGAACTGCTGGGCATACGTGCGCGCACTGCGACGAATTTTCGCGGTGAATGCTTCAGCATAGATCTCATTGCCGCACCATCCGCCCTTGTACGGGGTGAGCTCCTTGAAGCCAACAAGTTCGGTCATGAGCGGAGCGACAATCGTCCCGTGCTGCGTGACACACGCCTCCAAAGCTGCTCCACGACAGTTGATGCGCTTCATGATCTTGCACTCGGGCTCCGCCTCGATCTCTTCCGAGTGTTTGTCGTAGTCCGCCCGGTCCTTGATGAAAAACGTGGTGTGGCCACTGTCACCAAACGGCGTCTGCACAACGAGCTCGTCTCCAAGCGATGCGGATACAGACCGGAGGTGCTCGTATCCTTTCACCGCACTCAGCACATAAGGAACGCAAGGCACCTTTGCGCGTTCAGCTATGCGATTGGTATTCACTTTATTGTCGAGCTGCTCCCGCATTGTGGCGGAAGGAAAAACCACTTCGAGTCCAAGTTCCCGCGCGAGCTTTTCGGTGGTCTCGTCGAACATCAGGAACAGCACTTTGCCGCGATTGCCGTTTACCGCGCGGCTCTCGATAAACTCCCGCACTTCGGCGTGGCGGAGCAGGTAGTTGTTGATATCCTCAATGCTCTGGAACTCGTCGTGGGGCTCTTCAACCGAGGGGCTCATGACATTGGGGTGCAGTCCGTCGAAGCACTCGATGTATGTGATAAACTTGAATCCCTTGATCCATTCATCCGCGCCGAGCACGTTGAAGTTGGTTGCACTGACGAAGTACAGGGGAACTTCGTTCCGATAGAAAAAACGCCGTATGTCGCTGACGCCACGGAGTTTCGCCAGCGCTTTCGCACGTTTCGTGAGCGGCTTGGTGAGCTGTCCGCTGGTTGTTGGTGCGGCCGTGCCTGGCGCAGGAGCCATAGCTGCTGAATGGGATGAGGTCATTTCGCTTTCCTTTTATTGTTGGACGCGGTTGATCGCTTCTTCTTGTTGGACGTCGTTGACGTTTTCCTGTGATTGGACGCGGGCTCACGCTGGGCCATGGCTGACACGATCGGCACACGCGCTGCCCCCATAGCTGTGCCGGTCCGTTGCCGGCCGAGTGCGGCGTCGGTGAACACACGCAATCCGAGCTCGGGGCGATAGCCGTGGATTTCCTTCACATCGATGGCAAGAAGGAAGTCGATGATTTCATGGTTGATCACCTGGCCGGGCACGAGCACCGGAAATCCTGGAGGATAGGGGATCACGAACGATGCCGAGACGACGGTGTCACCGGCCGCCAGACGTGCCAGACAATCGTGCAATTTCATGTGAGCGCAGCGTGATTCCTGATAGGCGAGGAAGTACGCAGCGCGGAGGTCTCCGCCGCGCACGCCTGGTACAGCCTGGAACGACGTGTGAAAGGTGCTGAAATCGGGGAGTGGTGGCACGTTCTCGGTCAGTGATCGAATAGTGGCGACGTGCACCTTCTTCTCGTCGCGTTCCATCCCCGCATTCCTCCGCTCCAGATCTGCCGCAATCTCGAGCAGGACCTTGGTCAGGTAGGCCAGAGAGCCACGCGTGGTCCCGACGTTGGTCATGAACAGCACACTGTTGCGTGACGTTTTGTTTACCTGGATCGCGTACTTGTCCATCAGGTACTGATTCTTGAATGTGTCGCCGTCGATGCCCGTTTTGCCGGTGAACAGGTTGATCTTTGTCGGATCCAGCGCGAATTCGTCTTCGCGCCAGGCCTTCTCGATGTCGTTCCAGCCCTTTTCGCGCGCGTAGTAGCCCTCAATGCCGCTCTCGCGATGTGCTGCCGGAATGAGTTCACTGATCGTGATGATATCAAACCACTTCTGCAGGGCAGTATTCTCGCGCACTGTCCGGCGCAGCATCATCCCGAGGTCGATCGCCTTCTCGACCAGCTCGTAGCCTTCGAGCTGAACCTGCCGGCGTCCCACGTCCATGCTCGCGAGGATCTGGTAATTGGGGCTCGTGCTCGTATGCGTCATGTAGGCTTCGTGGAACGCTGCTTCGCTCTTTCGGGCGAAGTCTTCATCCCAGATATGAATCATGCTGCCCTGGCGCAGAGAGCTCAGCGTTTTGTGCGTACTCTGTGTGGCATAGGCGCGGATTCTCACCTTGGCGGGATCGGGAAGCCTCGGTGTTTCTCCCTTCTTCAATGACGCGATGTGTGCGGCGTACTCCTTTCGATACGCTTCGGTGCGGTACTTCGCGGCGAGTTTCTGCGCCACATGCATCGCGGTGCGCTGGCGCATCAAAGAACTGAAGCCGGCGAACGCGAACCACGCTTCGTCCCACAGAAACACAATGTCCGGTTTAATGGCGAGGACCTGTTCCATCACCCGCTCGACGTTGTACACAACGCCGTCAAACGTACTGTTCGTGAGGAGCAGCATTTTGACCTTGTCAAGTCGCCCGGCATCACGAAGCTCGAGCAGCCGAGTCCGAATATGCTCAAGCGGTACCGCGCCGTACATGCTGTACTTGGGGATCGGATAGCTGTGCAGATAAACGGGATACGCTCCGCTCAGCACCATCCCGTAGTGATGACTCTTGTGGCAGTCGCGATCGATGAGCACGACATCACCCGGTTCAACCAGTGCCTGCACAACGATCTTGTTGGATGACGAGGTGCCGTTCGTCGCGAAGAAGGTATGCTGCGAACCGAAGGCATTGGCCGCGAGCTCCTGAGCTCTCTTGAGCGGACCGGTTGGCTGCAACAACGAGTCGAGACCACCCGTCGTTGCGCTGGTTTCGGCGAGAAACAGATTGCGTCCATAAAAGTCGCCGAAGTCCTGAATCCAACGGCTCTTGAATACCGAATTGCCTCGCGAGATAGGCATGGCGTGAAAAACGCCCATCGGTTTCTTGCTGTACTCCTTGAGCGCAGAAAAGAAGGGTGTCTCAAAACGCTCCCGAATACCGCGGAGGAGTGTGAGGTGCAGCTCCTGAAGATCTTCAGTACTGTAGAAGATCCGACGGAAGCTCTTGAGCGTTGCGTCGAGTAGCTCCGTGACTGGTGTGTCAGTGACGTAGTAGCGGTCCACCTCGGGGCGAAACTCCTTCATCATGCCGCCGAGCAATGGTCCGAGATCAGCCTTGTTGTGCCCGCTCAGATCGAGCTGTTCGAACGCACGCGTGTACGGACGGAGCAGACTCTGCGCATTCGGACTGGGGAACGGCACGCCATAACGGACCAGGCACGATTGAATGTTATGATTAAACAGCAGTGCCATCAGCGCGTCCTGGACGGTCTGCACGACCACAACGTCGTATATGAACTGATCGCTGCGGTCGCGGCATTCCTTGAGGCTCCTGATCAGTGCCGCTTCTTCGGTTGCCTCCATCTCGCCGACGACGAGCACCTCAAAATAATTCTGTCGTTCGGTTGTTTCACCTTCGGAATCATCGTCACGCGTGTCGCCGTCTTCACCCGCTGAGCCTTCTCCACGAAACGTTCCGCTCACCAGACTTCGAACGATCTGGTTCACCGATCGGTGCAAGGCGCGGAAGTCACCACTTTCCAGCATCACCTGCAAGCGCTCAACCCGGCCGTAGCCCGGATACGCCCAATACTGTTCAATGATGAGCAGGTCCTCGATCAGCCGTGCGGCTTGCGAGGTCGGATGTTCCCCTTCGTCAAGCGCCATGGCCTGCAGTCGCAGCTGATTCCAGCTGTGGGACCGCAGGCGAGCGGCATTGAAATGTTGGCGATGGGCGGGTGACAAATCGGAAGGCATAGGAGCGTGTGGGTTGTGAGGACCGGGAGTGAGGCGACGGGGGGGCAACACCCCATCCCGCCGCCTGGCGGAGTCTCGCCGCGCGTCAGCTCGCCTTTCGCGTCTTATTCTTCTTCGTCCCGGACTTTGCGGCACGCTTGGTCGGACCACCCTTCAGCGAAACTTTAGCCACCTTGGCCGGCGCTTCGTGCAATGCGAGGCGATTGCCTTCGCTGTCAATGAAGAGGGCAAAGGATCCGGATTCTTCACTGATGAATGAACGCGCCATGATCAGTCGTCCGCCGGCCGGTTCAATGCGTGAGACAACGCCGTCGAGGTCTTCGCCGGCGTTCAGATAAATGAGGGCACCCACATCGCTGGGTACACAACCGGGTCCCGCAACCAGAGCGCCTGCAGGAGATCCCTGCGATGGAAAAACCGCCATCAGGTGATCGCCGTTCTGCGACGTCTCCATCTGCGTGTGGAAGATGGCGTTGTAAAACGCCGTGGCACGATAGATATCGTATACCGGAATCTCGAACCAATTAATAGAAGGCATGTCGGGGCTCTGTAAGGGTGCTTAAAGGAACGCTCGCTCGATCAGTCGAGCGGAGGTACGAGTGAAGAGACAATGGGCGCCAGGGCCGACTGCTGGTGTGTGACTTCTTCCTGAACATGCAGCTCACCAAGTTCCTGCACTCTACGAGGTTTAATTAAATGGCCGAGGCTGTCGAGGTACGGGTGTCTGACGCCGGGGTGGTAGACGGAGAAGTCGATCATGCGATCCCGGAAACTTTTCAGCGGTTGGCCGAGTCGCAGTACGCCCAGCTCGCGGCTGCGACGCACGCGTTCCATGTCGATCTCGATCGGGAAAAATTCTTCGTTGGTCTGCGCCTGGTACATCACGCGGCCGTCGGGCCCGCAGACGATGCTGCGGCCGTTGCCGCCCGCTTCCAGGCCGTTTACGTCGAAGAAGAAACATTGATTCGTGGCTGCGGTCGCCTGCGCAATGCTCAGCTCAATATCGCGGTCGATCGTACCGGTAAGTGTAGGATGCAGAATGACCTCTGCGCCCATCACCGCCAGCGTGCGCGACGTTTCCGGAAACCACATGTCGTAGCAGATGCTCACGCCAAAGGTGCCAACATCGGGAACTGGAAAAACGCAGAACTCGTGCCCCGGTGTAACGCCCACTTCGTACGGATAGAACGGAAACATCTTGCGATAGCGTGCAACCACACTGCCTTCGGGGTTGATGACGCTGGCCGTGTTGTAAATGAGTGCTTCGCGCTGCTCAAAAACGCTGCCGGGCAGCAGCCAAACGCCGTGCTTGGCTGCGGCGGCACACATTTCCTGTTCAAATTCGCCAGGAACAGGCTGCGCGTGGACCGTCAGAGGTCCGTAGGCGCACAACTCACTGAACACCACCATGTTGACCCATGGGTAAATGTTCATGAGGATGTCCAGCTTGAGTTTCATGGCTGCCACGTTCGGTGCTGCGGCGCTGACGCGCATTTGAACACCGGCAATGGAGAAAGGCTTCATACGTGAGGATTCTTGGTTGAGGAACGTGCGGAGGATGTTGCGTGGCTTGGGGCGAGGTTCTGCACAGTGTCGAGCTGCGCTTTACATGTGCTCAGCTGCAAAGTGCGGTGAGCTCCTCTTCCATGATATCCAGGCCCTTGTTGAGCAGTTCGTCGGAAATCACAAGAGGTGAGAGCACCCGTATGACGTTCTTGCCCGTGCCCGCAGGGATCACGATCAACCCCCGTCTGGAGCACGCAGCGACCAGATCTCCGCACAGCTCAGCATCGGGCTGGCGGGGGTTCCCGTCCTTCACGAACTCGATGGCCATCATGGCGCCGAGTCCGCGCACGTCTCCGATCTGCGGAAAACGTTCTTTCCATGCCATGAAACGATCACGCACCACCGTGCCGACATGCCGTCCGAGCGCGTTGATATCGATTTCTTCCATGTACTTGATGGTGGCCAGCGCAGCGGCACAGGACACCGGGCTGCCGATGTACGTGCCGCCGATACTGCTGGGCGCGGCTTTATCCATGATGTCAGCGCGCCCGACCAATGCGGCGATGGGGAGGCCACTGCCGAGCGATTTGGCCCACGTACTGAGATCCGGCGTGACGCCGAAGTGTTCATAGGCGCCCCAGCTCCCCGTCCGTCCGAAACCGGTTTGCACTTCGTCAAAGATGAGCAGGATGCCGTGTGTGTCACAAAAGGCGCGCAGCCCACGCAGATACTCTGCGGGAACCACGTTGAATCCACCTTCACCCTGAACGAGTTCGATGATGATGGCAGCCACCTGATTCGTCGAAACCACCTTCTGGGACATCTCCTCAAGCCGGCGGAGTGACTGCTGAACGAACTCCGTCTCCGAGCGTCCCCGACCATCCTGATAGAAGTTGGGGAAAGGGATCCGGTACACTTCAGGGGCGAAAGGCCCCGACCCCATCTTGTACGCGACCTTGCTGGTTAATGTCATGGCCATCATCGTGCGTCCGTGGAACGCATCGGTGAAACAGACGACACCTTGGCGGCCCGTCGCCTGCCGCGCGATCTTGATGGCGTTCTCCACCGCTTCGGCGCCGGTGCTGACCAGCATCGTTTTGGTCCTGTCGCCGTGGGGCAGCAATGCATTGAGCTTTTCGCAGAGGGCGACGTACGGTTCGTAGGTTGCCACGTTGAAGCTGACATGCAGGAACTTCGCGGCCTGCTCCTGTATGGCTTTGACCACACTGGGGGGAGCGTGTCCGGCGTTGACGACGCCGATGCCGCCAGCAAAATCAATTAACTCCCTCCCGTCGGCATCCACGATGATCGCGCCGCTGGCGCTCACCGCGGTCACGTTGTTGAACATACCGACACCGGTCGGCACGGCTGCCAATCGGCGATTGATGAGCGCTGTACTCTTCGGGAGGAGTTCGGTCATATGAGTTTTGGAGGTCGACAGGGACGGCCTGTAGGACTGGCGTTGCGCGCACGTGCCACTCGATTGCTGAGTTTCGCCCGATCATGGGCGACGTGCCAAACGACTGCTAGGTGCCTCCCAAGCGGGGGATGCCGGCGCTGGCTGTCGATTGCGCGGACATCCTAATGAATATAGCACAGAAACCCGGTTTTCGCTCGTTTGGAGGTGATGACCAGGCGAAGAGCATGCCCTTCTGGCAGCTTCGGGCTACAACGCGATGGCTGGCAGTAGCACTGCCACGCGAACAGGACGAGGGATCGCTGTCTGAAAGTGACGGCTGTGGTAGCTTCCACCGCCCCGAGTCCGGCGATGCCCGACGGCGATGGCGCCGGTTGACAGACATGTTCATGAGGAGCTTCTCGCGCCGGAACCTTTCTGGACGGGCGCGCCGACCCACCCACGACATTGATCAGCATGCGCCGTCGCAGTTTCGTGAAATCCGCCGCCGGATTGTCGGCCCTCGCCTTCTCCGGTGCGTTGCGCGAGGTGAGAATCCCGGGCAATCACAGCGCTGCAGGGTCGCTTCCGCCGATCCGCTCGCCACTGGATTTTCCTCCCGTTGTCTCAGCCGACAATCTGGTGCTCAATGCCCGCGTCCAGTCGGTGCAGGTCGCACCGGGTGTACAGGCAATCGCCTGGAGTCCCGGCACGGGTCCGGTCGGGCCGACGATTCGCGTTAGGCAGGGCGAGACGGCAAGGATCAAGCTGAACAACGCGCTCAATGAACCGACGATTCTGCACTGGCATGGATTGCGGGTGCCGGAACCGGCGGACGGACATCCCCGCCTCGCAATTCCCACCGGAGGTTCGTATCAGTATGAATTCCCTGTGATTGACCGTCCCGGCACGTACTGGTATCACGCACACCCGCATCACCGGACCGGTATTCAGGCGTACCACGGTATGGCGGGGGTTCTCATCGTCGCGGGCGACGACGAATCACTGGGCCTCCCGGTCGGTGATCACGACATTCCGTTGCTTATTCAAGACAAGCGACTTGGTAGCACAGGCGATTTTGTGTACGAGCCCGCGATGCACGCGCGCATGGAGGGCTTCTTTGGCGAGGCCGCCTACGTCAATGGAGTCCGCGAGCCGGAAATGGATGTTGAGACAGCGGCGTACCGCCTGCGTATTATCAACGGCACCACCTCGCGAATTCTGCGACTCGCGTTGTCGAATGGCGCAGACTTCGCCCTCGTGGGGAGCGATGGTGGTCTGCTCCCAGCGTCCGTTCAGCTCGACCATGTAATGATGGGCACGGGTGAACGCTGCGACGTGATCGTCGATTTCACTCAAGTGCCCGAAGGGTCCAGCGTGTCACTGATCTCCGCATCATTTGATTCACCGGCGCGCATGCCTGGAATGGGCGGCGGAGGTGGCATGGGCAGAATGGGCGCCGGAGGCGTAGCGCAGGGCGGTCTGATGACACTCATGACGTTTCACGTTCGTCGCGTCGTGAAGCCATCCGCAACGCGAATTGCGCCGGCGAAGTTTGGACAGCTGCCGACGATTGATGCGGAGAAGGCCGCGAAGACTCGCACCTTCCGGTTCGACAGTGCCATGATGCGACACAGCATCAACGCGCGCGAATTCGACATGGAGCGCATTGATGAAACGGTGAAGTTCGGTGACACGGAGATCTGGACGTTCATCAACGACAGCCCGTTCGCACATCCTGTACATGTGCACGAAGTGCACTTTCAAGTCGTGGAGCGGCAGGGCGGGCGGAATCGAATCTTCCCATGGGAGACTGGTCTCAAGGACACGGTGCTCGTGTATCCGGGAGAACGCGTGTCTGTCGTGGCAACCTTTAATGCCTACCGCGGACGTTTCCTCCTGCACTGTCACAACATGGTGCATGAAGACATGGGGATGATGATGAACTTCGCAATCGTGTAGTCATGCCGACCACACGCTGCGGCGGAGCCACGCGTGGGTGAGCGAGATGTCACCTCGCTGCACGACCACGAGCAGCGGCAGCGATTTGCACGCGCCCTTCTCGATGATATAGCTGTATTGGACGAGATGGTGCGTGCCGGCGCCCTGGAACGGGGACAGCGCCGCATCGGCGTTGAGCAGGAGATGTTTCTTGTGCGTCCGTCGGGCAGGCCCGCTGCGATTGCGCTTGAGGCTCTTGAACAGCTGTCGGACTCTGACGTGACGACGGAGATCGGATTGTTCAACCTCGAGCACAATGTGGCGCCGAGGAATCTGGCAGCGGGGTGCCTCAGATCGCTCGAAGCTGATTTGCACGCCAAACTCGCCGAAATCCGGGCCGTGGCTCAATCGCTGGGCGCTGATGTGTGTCTTGCCGGCATTCTGCCGACGATTCAGCTCGCAGATCTCACGCTCGCCAACCTGACGCCGCTCCCTCGATATCGCGCACTCAACGAGGCGATCACGCGACTCAGTGGCGGAGCGGTCCGTACGTTGATCCAGGGAAGGGATAATCTGCAGTTGGCACTCGACAGCATCATGCTCGAAACGTGCAACACAAGCATTCAGCTGCACCTGCAGGTCGACGTCGAAGAGTTGCCACGGATCTACAATCTTGCGCAGCTCGTTTCAGGGCCCGCGGTAGCTGTCGCCGCCAACTCACCGCTGCTGCTGCAACACCGTCTCTGGCACGAAACGCGCATCCCTACGTTTGAGCAATCCGTAGATGTTCGATCCACGGGAGATCGGCAACGAGACAGCTGGCAGCGCGTGCACTTCGGCGATGATTGGGTGGGCAGTGACATCCTCGATGTCTATCGCGATCAGGTCGCGCGCCATCGCATCACCCTCATGGGAGAAACGGGGGAATCGTCACGGGAGGTGCGTGCACGCGGTGGCGTTCCCTCGTTGCGGGCGCTGTCGTTGCACAACGGTTCATTGTATCGCTGGAACCGGCTGTGCTACGGAGTCACCGGTGGTCGTCCCCACCTTCGCATTGAACATCGGCCGATCGCCGCGGGCCCTACCGTAGTCGACGAAGTTGCGAACTGCGCGTTCTTTCTCGGTATGGTGCTGGGCCTCGAAGCCTCCGGCGTCGACGCGCGACGGGAGTTCGCGTTCAGTGATGCCAAGTCCAACTTCATTGTTGGTGCGCGGTATGGCCTCGAGTCCAGCATGCGCTGGCTGAACGGACGCGTCGTGCCCGTGAAGGAACTCATCACTTCGACGCTGCTCCCATTGGCGCGCGAAGGGTTGCGCGGGGCAGGGCTCGATGAGTCCGAGTGCAGTCGTTATCTCGACATCATTGCTGAACGTGCGGCGACGGGTACCAACGGCGCCACCTGGACACTCGATGCGTACAATTCTCTGGGGAATGTGCCGAGTCGTTGTGCGAAGGCTGGGGTTGTGACGCGGGCGATGATGGCTCGGCAATGGAGCAACGACCCGATGCATACGTGGACACCGATTACGGCAGAGGAGCGCGAGTCGTGGACGGATCATTGTGCCACGGTTGGTGAACTCATGACGACGGACCTCTTTACGGTTCGAGAGGACGACTTGCTTGATGTGGCAGCCAGTGTGATGCACTGGAAGCATATTCGGCATGTGCCGGTGCTGAATGATCAGGATGAACTGGTGGGTCTGATCTCGCATCGCGCGCTGCTTAACTATTTGATCTCAGCGGCAAACGGAGCCGCGCTGTCGACGGCGCAGGACGTCATGGCCACGGATGTCACCGTGTTGAGCCCGCTGGATAGTTGCGACGAGGCATTGCGCGTACTGCAGCGTACGGGGATGGGGAGCCTTCCGGTAGCGCACGAGGGCCGTTTGGTGGGTATGCTGAGTGAACGCGACTTTCTGCCACTGGTGCGTCGGGCGCGCGGGCATCCGTTGCCCGGTACAACGGGTTGAGCAGCCACACTGGTCAGCTGCACCACAATCGCACAGTGCGAACCCTGATTCAGCTGCTAATCAATGATGACCGACAAGGATTGCCGGCGGCGAAAAGGCCACGAGCCCGTATGCTGAGTGCGCGGGGTTTGAGGTGCGCCGGAACTCCTCGGCCTACTGCGAGCGGATCGCCACCGACGGCGCGATACGCGCTGCGCGTAACGCCGGCAGCCAGCAACCCAGCAGTCCAATGACACCCATCACCCCGGCGACAGCCACAAGTGTGAGAGGATCGTTAGGCGCCACACCGAACAGCAACCCGCTCACCAGCCGAGCCAGCAGCAGCGATCCAACAAGCCCAAGGGCAACGCCGAGCAGCACGAGCATGCCGCCGCCGCGCAGAATCATCCACTGAATCATTCCCGGACCGGCGCCAAGACTCATTCGCACGCCGATCTCGTTGCGCCGCGCGCTCACCGAAAATGCGAGTACCGCCGCGATGCCGATTGCCGCGATCACCAGCGCCAGAATGCCGAACGACCCTACCAGCATTGCATTCAGCCGGCGCGGCCCCACGCTCTCTTCGCGGATCTCATCAAGACTGAGCACATTCTCGATGGGAGATTCCGGTGCAATCGAACGCACGATCGCCTGAGCCGCAGTGGAAATGCCACGTGGGTTAACGTCTGAGCGGATCACGAGACCGCCACCAAAGAAGTCGGCCTGCGCAAATGGCAAAAAGGTCACCGGCAATGGTGTCGCATCGAGACCGCCATCCTTGGTATCGCCAACCACACCGACCACCGTGCGCCAATCATCAGGGATCCCGATGAACTTGAGCAGCTCCCCCGTCCAGGCAACCCTCCGTCCAATGGGATCGACGTCGGGAAAGAGACGATCGGCCAGTGTTTTGTTGAGGATAACAACCAGTGCAGTCCCATGTCTGTCCGTGGACTCGAAGTCGCGGCCCTTGAGCAGTGGAATCCCGGCCGCCGTGAAATATTCCGTATCCGCGGTCCGGTATTCTGATTGCGGCACAGGCTCGTTAGGTGCCAGCGGCCGACCCTCGGCCTTGATCTCAAGCATAAAGCCGGCGCGCCGCAGCGGAATATTGGATCCCACGCCCACCACACTCACGCCGGGGAGCGTGGCGAGCTCGCTCTGCATACGCTCATACTTTGCGACACTCGCCGCCTGATCAGGCTGCGCAGTAAAATCCGTGGGGACTTCCATCGTCAGCACGTTTGCGGGTTGGAGCCCGGTATCGACGTTGGCCAGTTCCTGCATCGAGCGGAGCAGGAGTCCGGCACCCGTCAGCAGAACCACGGACACCGCGATCTGAGTCACCACCAGACCCTGCTGCAGCCGACGGCGACGCATCCCACCCGTCGACCGCAGACCGCCAGCCGAGAGTCCGGCACCTAACGATTTTTCATCACCGAGTTTGGGGGTGAAGGACAGGACGACCGCAACGATGAGGGCGAGCAGCAGTGCAAAAACAAGCACCAGTCCATCCACGCGAATCTCGTCGGCCCTGGGGCTGTAGCGCGCGGTGAATGAAGTCAGCATGCCTACCCCGGCGTACGCGATCAGCAAACCGACGAACGCGCCGGACAACGCGAGGACCAGATTTTCGATAAGCAGCAGGATGCGAAGGCGACGCGTGCCGGCGCCCAGTGAGGCGCGGACCACCATCTCGTGCTCGCGGCGCAAACCCCGCATCAACGTCAGATTCGCGACGTTGGCGCACGCGATAACCAGCACCAGCGCGGCCACCGACATCAACAGCAACAATGTCATGCGCGCGTCCTGTCCCAGAATTTCCTGGAACGGCGTCAGCGTCACCTTATAGTTCGATGCGGCGTCGTACGCTTCGGGGAAATCGGCGTGTACGCGCTTCGAGATCGTTTCGATCTCCGTGCGTGCTGCATCAACCGTGGCGCCGGGCGCTAACCGGGCGATCATTTCGCTCATGCGATGTGTGCGTCCGTTCTCCATCAGAGCACTCACGTGATGCTCGCTGATGGACATGTTCATTAAAGCTTCAATGCGACCCGGAAAAAACGGCGCCGGTTGCAGCACACCAACTACTTCAGCCTGCCGCCCGCCGATTCGCAGCGAACGTCCCACAACACCGCTGTCGCCGCCAAAGTGGGACAGCCAGTACGCATGTGACAGTATGATAACCGGCGCTGCGCCCTGGCCGTCATCACCTTGATTAAACGGTCGGCCGAACAGTGGTCTCAATCCCATCACCGACAAATAGTTTCCCGTCACCAGTCCGACGTCGATCTGTGTCGCGGCGTTCGATTCAATCAGGTTCAGCGTGAGCGGCGAATATTCGGCGATCTGGCCCAGCGTCTTCGACGCATTGCGGAAGTCCGTGATCTCGGGGACGGAGAACGCGATGTTCTCGCTCCCGGGGCCGGCCGCCGACTGGCGGAGATACATCAGCCGATCGCCGTCCTGGTGTGGCAACGGACGCAGTAGCACTCCGCGCACCGCGCTGAAAATGGCGGTGTTCGCCCCGATTCCCAATGCGAGCGTCAGCACCACTGCCGCCGTGAAGCCTGGGGACCGGGTGAGGCTGCGAAGGACAAACTTGAGATTCAGCATTGCGGAGCTCCCTGGGGGTTTGCGGCGAGGCCTCGGACACAACGGAGGCACCAGCATGGAAGATTCGTAGAACAGTTGCCCGGGTCAAGTCGCGCGTGCCGGTCGATGCGTTCGGCTCTTGTGCAGAAACTGCGTGTTTTCTGTGTCAGTCTCTCTCCGACCTTTAGCCCACCAACCACGCGGTCTTTAAGGCGTCGCGAATTCACAAACGCGCAGCCGGCCCGTGCCCGCCGTACCCCGGAGACGCGGCGCGTTGCGCAGTAACGTCTCAGGCGCGTAGTTCTGTCCGTCCCAGGCCAAGGTGCCTTGGGCGGCGCACCGCAGGTCGGCGCGACCTATCGAGAATCGTCCTTCACCAGCTGCCGACCGGAATCACGTGTTTCTCGACCGCGAGCACTCAATTGCTTCGTCCGACTACAACAGGTGGCTCGTTCCACCCGCCGCCCTCGCCATTCACCTGAGCATCGGTCAGGCGTATGCATTCAGCGTATTCAACCTGCCGCTGGCCTCCCTCATTGGCGGCGATCCTCTCCTGCCGGGCAATTGGAAACTCTCAACGATCGGCTGGATCTTCAGTGTTGCGATCGTTTTCCTCGGCCTCTCTGCATTTACCTTCGGACGCTGGCTGGAAGACGCCGGGCCGCGCAAAGCGATGTTTGCCTCTGCGGTGTGTTTCAGCAGCGGTTTTCTCATCTCGGCACTCGGCGTTCGCACCCACCAGATATGGTTGCTCTACCTCGGCTACGGTGTGATCGGCGGCATTGGACTCGGACTCGGCTACATCTCGCCCGTCTCCACTTTAATTAAATGGTTTCCTGATCGGCCGGGCATGGCGACCGGTCTTGCGATCATGGGGTTTGGCGGTGGCGCGATGATCGGCTCGCCGCTGGCCGTGACACTGATGAAATATTTCGCGCCGGCGGGAAACGGAGGTGTGGCGCCGACCATGGTGACGATGGGGTTGTTGTACTTCGCCTTCGTGATGTTCGGCGTGTTCACCGTACGACTGCCGGCGGCAGGATGGAGTGCGGCGGGATGGGTGAATCGAAAAAAGTCGGGATCTGTGGTGCCGGATATCCACGTTGATACAGCTATACGCATGCGCAACTTCTGGCTGCTCTGGATTGTACTGTTCCTGAACGTCACGGCTGGCATCGGTGTACTTGGCCAGGCGTCGCCGATGATACAGGAGATGTTCCCCGGGCGAATCGGTGTGGAAGCGGCGGCAGGTTTTGTGGGGTTGCTGAGTCTCGCGAACATGATCGGGCGCTTTGTGTGGTCGTCCGCATCTGATGCGATGGGTCGGCGGAACACGTATATGATCTTCTTTGCGCTCGGAGCACTGCTCTACGCGCTGGTTCCTGCAACCGGACGCAGCGCAAGCATTGTATTGTTCGTCACCGCATACGCCGTCATCATGAGTATGTATGGCGGAGGATTTGCGACGATTCCCGCGTACCTGCGCGATCAGTTCGGTGTCATGCACGTCGGCGCGATTCACGGCCGCCTGCTGACCGCCTGGTCACTCGCCGGAGTCGCGGGCCCGGTGGCCGTCAACTATATCAGGGAGTATCAGTTGGAACGCGGTATTGCACGAGCAGACGCATACACGGTGACCATGTACCTCATGGCGGGGCTGTTGGTAGTTGGTTTTATGGCAAACTGGCTCGTCACGCCACGTGCTGATCGGGCCGCGGCATGACGACACGGTCGGCTATCAAGGTTGTTGGCGCGTGGGCGCTTGTGCTTGCGCCACTCCTTTGGGGCGTGCACCAGGTGGTCCTGCGTTCACTCGCGCTCTTTCGTTCGCCACAATGAGACCGTGGCTGTTCGCGTTCGCACTGCTGCATCTATCGGCATGCACCTATCGAATCCCTCCGAACTTCGAACCCGCCCGCCACGTCGTCTTCATCGATGAAGACGGTGGTATGCGCGAGGCTTTCGATACCGCGCAGGTTCGGATCAGCGGGCGTCCTTCCGGCGAGGTTCTGGCGGATACCGTTGCACGACGAACCGTCGGTGAGCTGATGGAGCGAGTTCGAGTGAGCGGTCGGGACACCATCACGCTGTACGTTCACGGCGGGCTCATTAATCATGCGCGTGCTCGCGCCGACGCCGGAGCACTCGGCGCCGAACTTGAGAAGTCCGGGCATTTTCCGCTGTTCATTGCGTGGGAGGCCGGATGGTTCCCGACGCTGGCTGATCACATCAAGGGGGTCAGACAGGGACAGGAATGGTCCGCGATCGGTGGCTGGCTGTCCGCGCCATTTATTGTACTTGCTGATGTCGGTCGCGGCATTGTGCGGGCACCGCTCACGATCTTTCAGCAGGCCGCCGATTATTGCGCTACATGGCACGGTGTGTTTGCAGACAGGCACTCGTCACCGGCCCGTTGATCGACGGATTCGGTTCGGGCACCTCGGCTACTGTGAGCGAAGTCGAAGCGTCCGTCATTCCGTATCTGCAAGCACACGAAGAGACTCGGTTGAACATCGGAATGTTGCATCCGCGGATTGAGGTTTCGGAGACTCAGTGGAAGGGGCTCGATCTTCTCCCCAGGGGATCGCTTCTTGAGTGGATTGATGATCAGCTCACTTCGCCCGAGACGCCGTTGGATCGCACCTCCGGCAAGTGGGATAACATGGCCGCGATGGAATACATCTTTCCGCGGGCGGTACGGAGCCGGGTTTTGTTAAAGGGGTTCGGCTTTCGAGATCCTCGGGACAAGGGGAACGCCTTCCTGTACAACGGACTGACGAGGCACGGTAACTTCGACAAGCCGGAGTTCGGTTTTTGGCGCGATGAGACGTGGTGCATATACACAGATGATGTGTGTGAAATCGCGAAGCCGCAGGGTTCCGGCCGGCGCTGACCTGCTGTTGGCGTGCTCCATAAAATAAAAAGGCGCGTCTGATTGTGGCCGGGCCCTCCCTTTGAGCTCTGCTGACTTTCCGTTGGGCTGACTTGTCGGGCTCAGGCCGATTTTCTGCCGAGGACGTTGTAACAGTCATGTCGCTGGCGCGAAGCGCTTGACGGTCTCTTCGACCGGTCTCCAGATTCATGCGACCTTTGCCGGGGCCGAAAATGACGAAAAAGTTCAGGGATACGGGTGCAGACACATCGCTGCCCGGGGATGCAGGGGGCGGCTCCGAGCGCAGCAGGCGCGAGTTCATCGGCCTGGGCACAGCCGGCGTCGCGTTCGCGATGCTTCCCGGGACAGATCCGGGTAAGGGGCGGCCGTCCGCGTCAGTTCGGGCGCAACTCCCTCGACCGGCAGTGGACCTGATCGTACACAACGCCCGGGTCACGACCATGGATTCGTCGGCACCGACGGCGGAGGCGTTCGCGGTAAGCGGCGGGCGTTTTGTAGCGGTCGGCACCAACGCGTCAATTCGGGGCCTGGCCGACAGCCGGACACAGGTAATAGATGCCAGACGCATGTGTGTCGTCCCCGGCTTCATTGATTGTCATAATCATGCCGGGGGAACAACCCTGCTTTATGAAGAACTGGTCGGGAATCCGTTTGAAGTGGAATTTGTCACGATAGAGAGTATCATCGCCAAACTCCGCACGAAGGCGGCAACAACACCGCCGGGCACATGGGTGGAGGGGTTTTTCCACGACGATACAAAATTGAAGGACAAGCGGCAGCTGAATAAAAAGGATCTCGACATGGTCTCGACCCAACACCCGGTTGTGGTACGTCATCGTGGCGGGCACACCTCGTTCTACAACTCCAAAGCCCTTGAACTGGCGAAGGTGACACGGGAGACCCCCGATCCGCCCGGCGGTACCATCGACCGTGACGCCAACGGCGAGTTCACCGGTCGGGTCACTGATCGCGCCCGGAGCATTTTCAACGGCGTTGGGCAACGGCCGACATTCTCCGATGAACAGCGCGCACAGCGCGAGCGCGACGGTCTCGCACACATTTCCAAACAGTTCGCGCGGTATGGTTTAACGAGCGTGCATCATCAGGGGGGAGATCTGGCGGCGCTGCAGGATATCAGGGCGAAGGGCGAACTCCTGCACCGGGTGAGTTACGAAGTCAGCGGACGTGTGCTCGAAGGAATGATTACCAGCGGCATCCGGTCAGGATTTGGTGACGAGTGGATTAAATTGGGCGCGACATCTGAGCATACCGTCGATGGTTCGTTCTCTGAACGGACCATGGCATTGAGTATTGATTATCCGGGGGTGGTGCCACCGTACAAGGGGAATGTCACGGAATCGCAGAGCGAGCTCGACGCATGGGTCGAACGCGTTCACAGGGCGGGCATCCAGGTGAATTGTCATGCCAACGGCGATGTCGCCATCGATATGTGCCTCACCGCATTCGAACGGGCGCAGCGCGCGTTTCCGGTGCCCGACGCACGGCCCAAGATCACACATTGCACGCTGGTGACACCTGACCTTGTGCGGCGCATGAAAGCACTCGGCGTTGTACCCGCGATGTTCACCACCTACGCCTACTACAACACAGACAAGTTTCCGTTTTATGGCGAAGAGTTGATGAAACGGTCGATGGCCTTCCGTACCTTGTTGGACGCGGGGATACGTGCGGCAGCGGGTTCTGACTTTTCGCCCGGACCGTTCGCCCCATTGATGGGGATTCAGGGCATGGTGACGCGCACCGGCTGGGACGGCACGTCGTGGGGGATTAATCAGAGAATTTCAGTGGCCGAAGCGATCAAGGTCAATACATTAAACGGCGCCTGGGCCTCCCATGAAGAACAACTGAAGGGTTCCATTACCGTTGGCAAGCTGGCCGATTTTGTCATTCTGTCGGACGATCCTCAGGACGTGAAGTCAGAGGTGATCAAGGACATCGGCATAGTGCGTACGGTGGTCGGCGGCAACACGGTTTACAACGCGTAGTGACAGATCCGCGACGCGAGCGCGAGGTCTTTGGAGATTCCTGCACATGCGGAACACACCCTGGCACGGCTGATTAAAGACGCACTGAAGAGCAGCAACATCATTGTAGTTGTCGGCGACGCCTGGCGATTCACACTCCCTACGATCACAAAATGCCTCCTGCACGCGCCGGGTTGTTCGTGTATGCCAAAGACGCACCTCGCCTCGTGGCGTTCTATACCACGCTCATTCATATGCGTCAGCTGCACTCAGCCGCAGATCTGACTGTACTCGAAGCCGATGGTGTTCAGCTGCTGGTGCATGCCATTCCGCCTTCCATCGCCGCAACGATCGACATCAGCGTGCCGCCCGCACCGCGAGAGAATACGGCGCTGAAGTTTTTCTTCACCGTTCCGAGTCTTGCCCTTGCACGCCGTGTCGCGCTTCAGCTGGGTGGCGAGGTCTTTCGGGAGGAGTGGACGGGGGCCGGTTTCCAGGTGTGCAACGCGTTGGATCCGGAAGGCAATATCTTTCAGGTGCGCGAACCCGTGTAAATCTGACGGGTCAACGATATGCAACGCCGTACCCGTGATACGGGTGGGAGAAATTGCTCCCTGTCGGCGCGGTGATCCTCAGGGCAAATTGCGCTCAAACCCCAGAGGAAAACTGCCTGTGAACTGGTCCAAATTCTCCCGCTTTTCGGCTGTACTGTTCGCTGCAGGTGCACTGCAACTGCAGGCCCAGTCGCCCTTTGACGCATTGAAAGCTCGGTCGGTCGGCCCTGCCGTGATGGGTGGCCGCATTCAGGACGTCGAAGTGGATCCGAAGAACCCGGCGATCATCTACCTGGGTGCCGCAGCGGGAGGGATCTGGAAAACGACCAACAAGGGCACCACCTGGGAGCCGATCTTCGAGGGGCAACCAGACAATACGTTCGGCGACATCGCCATCTTCGCCGGAGACAGCAAAATTGTGTGGGCCGGCACAGGTGAACAAAACAATCGCCAGAGTTCGTCCTGGGGCGGCGGCGTCTATCGTTCGACCGACGCGGGTGCCACCTGGACCCATGTCGGACTCAAGGAATCGGGGAGCATCGGTCGGGTGCTGCTACATCCGGCTGACCCGAACGTGGCCTGGGTTGCGGTGGTCGGTAATCTGTGGAAGCCGAATGCACAGCGCGGAGTCTTCAAGACGGTAGACGGTGGTCGCACGTGGAGTGTCTCGCTCGTAGTTGATTCACTCACAGGCGCGACCGAGATAGTGATGGACCCGCGCAATCCCAACGTGCTGTTCGCCGCGACGTACCAGCGGATTCGCTCGACCTTCGGCTTCAACGGCGGTGGTCCCGGCAGCGGCTTGTGGAAATCAACGGACGGCGGTCAGAACTGGAGCAAGGTCGACGGAGGACTTCCGGCCGGAGACAAGGGTCGCATTGGTCTCGCGATCGCGCGCTCGAATCCGAACGTGATGATCGCGACGGTCGAACATCAGGGTGCAGGTGGTACGTATCGATCCGACGACGCGGGACAGACATGGAAGCTCGCGAGTCGCACCAACCCTCGACCGATGTACTACAGTAAGCCGTCGATCGATCCCAACACCGATCAGCGCGTGTGGTTAATGGGTGTGCAGCCGTGGAAGAGCGAAGACGGCGGAAAAACATTCGAAGTGATGCCCAACTCGCCGACGTACGATCTGGGCCTGAAAGATGATCACCACGTACTGTGGATTGATCCCGCGAACACCAATCACCTGCTACTCGGCGGCGACGGTGGATTGCACGAGAGCTGGGATATGGGATATACATACAATCGGATCAACAACTTTGCCGTCGCGCAGTTTTATGGTATGGCGGTTGACAATCGTGACCCGTATTGGATCTATGGCGGTCTGCAGGACGCCCACTCGTGGATGGGTCCCAGTGCAACCAATCATTGGCTGGGTATTCTGAACTCCGACTGGAAGCAGATCGGATTCAGCGACGGGACCGGCCATGCCGTGGACAAGCGCGGGCATCGTTATGTGTACTCGACCTCCAGTGGCGGCAACATTTCGCGTGTTGATGCGGAAACCGGCGACCGCTTCGACATTCAACCGGTACCGCCGGCCGGGGAGAGCTACCGGTATGATTGGACCGCGCCGATCGTGGCATCTGTGCACACGGAAGGCACGGTGTATCTGGGCGCGAACAAGCTGCTGATCTCGAAGGACTTCGGATCATCGTGGACGGCCACCGAAGACCTCACGCGCAAGGTCAACCGCGACACGCTGCGAATTGCCGGTGTGTTGAACACGGATATTCGTCTCTCGCGGAACGACGGGGAGTCGAATTTCAGTGAGATCACGACGATGGCTGAATCACCCGTTGACGCCAAAGTGTTGTGGGTTGGCACGGACGACGGAAATGTGCAGGTTTCGCAGGATGCCGGAAAAACGTGGCAGGAAGTAAGCCGCGCCATCACCGGAGTTCGCAACGGGAGTTTTGTAGGGCGTGTGGTAGCATTACCTGCATCGCGGAGCGCCGCGTTCGTCACCTTTGACAACCACCGCGAAGGTGATTTTGCACCGTACATCTTTCGAACGGACGACTTCGGTAAGTCATGGACAGCGGCCTCGAACGGTCTCGCTCCTGACGCACCGGTGCGCAGCCTCGCCGCGTATCCGGGGAAGGGCAATGTCCTCTTTGCCGGGACCGAACGGCACGTCTATTTCACAACAAACAGTGGTGGCACCTGGACGAAGTTGGCGGCGAACCTGCCGACGACGCGTTACGATGAACTGATCATTCATCCGCGCACGAAGGACCTGGTGATGGCGACGCACGGTCGCAGTATCTGGATCATGGATGACGTATCACCAATAGCTGAATGGACGCCGACCGTTGCAGCGGAACCGTCTCGATTGTTCCCTGTTCGCACAGCGACCATCATCAACTACTGGGCGGATGTGTCGACGGCCGCACACGGTATCTACGCTGCAGATAATCCCGCCGAAGGCGCGGTGTTCAGCTATCATCTGAGCGGCGCGGCGCAGGCTGTAAAATTCGTCGTGACCAATAGCTCGGGCCGCGTGATCCGCGAATTCACTGGTCCAACGACGCCCAATCACCTGCATCGGGTGAACTGGGACCTGCGCTATGCGCCGTTCAGCATGAGTGGTGGCCGCGGGGGCCCGCCGCAGGGTGAAGGAGATCAGGGAACAGGTGCGCGGCCGGCGCTGCCAGTCCCGGCGCACAACATCGGTCCACGTGGCTTTTATGCGTCGCCGGGCCAGTACACCGTCACGATGCATGTCGACGGGAAACAGTCAAAAACAACTTTCGAAGTACGTGCGGATCCCACGCTCATGATGACCGTGGCTGATCACAAGGCACGTGAGGAGTTCCTGCTTGAAGCGCAGAGTGTTCAGGTAAAGCTGGCCACGGCGATCGCCGAGTTTCGTGGCAAGCTCGCTGGTGCGAGTGGTGCGGATTCTGCGCAAATGAATGCGCTGGCTGCCAAATACAGTTTGTTGCCACCCGCAGCTGGTCCGGGCTTCAGGCGTCCGTCGGGACCGCTGGCGGAACTTTCCAGTCTTGCGGGTGCATGGAACGGCAGCGGGGCTCGGCACGGCGGGTTGCAGGCACCAAGTCTGACACATCGCAAGGTGCTCGCCGATGCCAAGGTGGCTCTCGCTGAGATCGAACGCACAATCCGTTAATCAACAATCGGGAGCGTGGCACCGTCCCCGAGGTGAACTGCACGTGAATCCGCGCGCCGGTGTGGCGCGCGACTGCCCTTGATGATATGACACGATATCTTCGGTTCGTTGCGGTGGCGCTGGTCGTACTGTCCGGGCAGCTATCCGCCCAAGTGGGTGATCGCTCGCTTGTTACGCTGGAGCGCCTTTTTGCCTCGCAGGACTTCGCGAGTGCATCGCTGGGTCGCACGGCCTGGCTGCCCGGAGGCAATGGTTACACAGCCATCGAACCCTCCAGGTCGATCACGCGCCGTGCGGGCGATGACACGAGGGCCGTCGATATCGTGCAATACGACGCGGCGTCCGGACAGCGTTCGGTTCTTGTCGCGGCCGAGCGGCTGATTCCTCGTGGGGACTCCGCACCGCTTTCAGTGGAGTCGTATAGCTGGTCACCCGACAACGCAAAGCTCCTGATCTTTACGAACTCGGAGCGAGTGTGGCGTGACAACACCCGAGGCGATTACTGGGTTCTGGATCTGAGGTCGCAGCGCCTGCAGAAGATGGGTGGCAGGCTGCCGCGTTCGTCATTGATGTTTGCGAAGTTTTCGCCGCAGAGCGATCGCGTGGCCTACGTGAGTGGCAACAACATCTATGTGGAGCGATTGACTGGCGGGACTGTGGTTCAGCTGACGCGTGACGGCTCACGCACTACGATAAATGGCACAAGCGATTGGGTGTACGAAGAAGAGCTGGGGCTGCGGGACGCGTTTCAGTGGTCCCCGGATGGGTCGCGCATCGCCTACTGGCAGTTTGACGCGACGGGTGTGCGCGATTTTCTGATGATCAACAACACCGACTCCCTGTACTCGTTCACCATCCCTGTGCAGTACCCGAAAGTTGGGGAGACCAATTCGGCCGTAAGAGTCGGAGTGGTGCAGGCGTCGGGTGGTGCTACGCGCTGGATGCGTATTCCCGGTGACCCCCGCGAGCATTATCTCGCGCGTTTGTCCTGGGTGCCGGACGGAAGGGCGCTGGTGGTTCAGCAATTGAACCGCAAGCAGAACACCCTCACTCTCTTTCGTACCACCGCAGCCACGGGCGCCAGTCAACCGCTGTTTGTTGAACGGGACAGCGCGTGGGTCAATGTGGTCAACGACTTTCTGTGGTTCGACGGTGGCGCGCGGTTCACGTGGGTCTCTGAGCGGGATGGCTGGCGCCACGTGTATGTTTTTGCGCAGGACGGCACGCTGGAACGGGTCGTGACCAAGGGTGACTACGACGTGGACAACGTTGTAGAGATCGATGACGTGGGAGGCTGGGTATACTTTACGGCATCGCCGGCAACTGGTATTCAGCGCGCCTTGTATCGTGCACCGCTTCGCGCCGATGGCAACGCTGAGCGACTGACGCCCGCGGCGGAGGGAGGTACACATCGATACGACATTGCGCCCGGCGCACGTTTTGCTATTCGCACGTCGTCTGCCTTCGGCGTGCCTCCGGTTACCGATCTTGTTGCACTGCCACGGCACCAAACCATCAGGGCGCTGGTCGGCAACCAGACATTGCAAACGACGGTTGCGGCCCTGAGTCGTGGGAAGCAGGAGTTTATCCGCGTGCCGATCGAACCAGGCGTTGAACTCGATGGCTATTTAATGTATCCCCCCGAGTTTGATTCCACGCGGCGATATCCTGTACTGTTCCATGTGTATGGAGAGCCGGCCGCACAGACCGTGATGGATCAGTGGGGCGGACGGAATTATCTGTGGCACGTCATGCTCACGCAGGCGGGCTACATCGTTGCATCCGTCGACAATCGAGGTACACCGTCATTGCGCGGGCGCGACTGGCGAAAGTCGATATACGGCAAGATCGGCATCCTGAACTCGGCGGATCAGGCGGCGGCAGCGCGGGTGATGCTGCAGAAATATTCCTTCCTCGATCCGGAGCGGGTCGGAGTTTGGGGATGGAGCGGAGGTGGCTCGATGACACTCAATCTGCTGTTCCGGTCGCCACAGTTATATCAAGTGGGCATGTCTGTTGCACCTGTTGGTGACCAGCGCAACTACGATTCCATCTATCAGGAACGATACATGGGGTTGCTCAGCGAGAACGAGCCGGCGTTCATAGAGGGATCGCCGGTTACATATGCCGATCGTCTGCGTGGCAAGTTGCTCCTGGTGCACGGCACCGGCGACGACAACGTGCATTATCAGAACGCCGAGCAGGTGGTGAACGCGCTGGTCGAAGCCAATCGGCCGTTCACGATGATGTCGTATCCAAACCGCAGCCATGGCATTTCCGAGCGGCCGAACACGTCGAGGCACGTGTTCGAATTGTTGACGCGGTATCTCCGGGAGAACCTGCCGCCGGGCGCTCGACCGAATCCAATTCCTTAGTGAATCTCTCGTCTGACTCGGATGCCGTTCACCTATGTGTCCGACTTCGACTGCCGAATGGCTCCGGCTGTTCTGCTGATTGCGAAGCACCGACGGTAAGCTGTTTCAGACGAAGACCAGAGCGAGTGCGTGCGGTGCGGTTCCAGTACCTGGGGCAACTGTCAATGAATCGCGGCTGCTCAATCACTGTCGGTTCAGTCGCAGTGTGTGCCGCACATTCCAAACTCCCGATTCCCGGGTCGGAGTCACGATACCGGAGCCACCGGGGTCCCGCTCGCGGCGACGATAGTCCGCTGTGACGAGTTGGTCGTCGGAGAAAACGACCGCGTTGACATAGAAGCCTTTTTCACCCGGGAACTGCAGCACGAGATGCACATGTGCCGGTTCGAGCCGATTCGGGTACGTGCCCGGTCGAATGCTTCGAAACTCCACTTCGCCTGATGCATCCGTTCTGGTCCAGGCATGCAGGTATCCGTGCCATGCAAAACAACCCGTCTGCTGGGCGTCCTTGGGATAGGTGCCGGTGGCGTTGGTGTGATAGGCGTAGACCAGAACGCCGCTTAGTGGTTTGCCGGATGCATCCTCAATTCGCGTGCGAAGCACCATGCGTTCACCAGGCTCACCGTGTGGAGCGAGGGTTGCAACGTTGCTTACCGGACCGGTGGGTTGAGGCGGATGGCACGCAGGATCATCGGGGCCGGACTGTGACTGTGCGCAAGACGCTGCAACAACGCTCGCTGCAATTGCGGCAACCAGTCGGAAGCAGGGCGTGGTGATGCGCGCGGAAGTCATCGGCGACTCCTGTCGGTTGATTGTGACCGGGCCACAATATCAAACTCCAGCTGAATATCGTCATCAACAAGGTTGTTCGCGATGATGGATCCGCGGAACGCGACCCCCCAGTCCTTGCGATTCAGCGTTGCCGTGGCTGTGGCGTGTAGTCGGGATGGCTCGAACGACCAGAGCGTGGCATCAAACGTGAAGGGCCGCGTGACACCGCGCAGTGTTAAACGACCATCGAGCTGGTATCTGTACGCACCCTGGTGACGTGCGCGGTCGAGGACGAAGATGGCGGTGGGGTAGCGGGAGACGGCAAAGAAGTCCTCGGAGAGCAGGTGGTCACGGAGTTCGCGCCGCGGCACCGAGTCCTCAACGGGAATATCGGTGATACGAATGGACCGCATGTCGAGCTCAAAACGACCGGCGGAAAGCTGCATGCCGTCGAGCGTGAGCCATCCCTGCTTAACGTCAATACGTCCGGCGTGCGCGCCACGCCCGCGGAACTTGGTGCCTTTCCACCGTACTTCCGACGCGCTGGTATCAACAAACGCAGTGTCTGCGTTGGGCGCAGCGGCGAGAGCGGTACACAGGGCTAGCATAATCATTGATTCGTCTGGCAGCGAGGACGCGCAAGCCACGACGGGAGCCGCGGCTTAGCAGCACATGGGCAGCCGCTCAGGAGATGCAGCACAGAGCAAAAGCGGCGATGCCGGTGTTGTGCCCGATTTGATGCCGCAGCCGGTTCCGAGGTTTAGTGCCTGCTCTCGAAGTGACGTATTAACGAATGGCGCCTGATCCAACACAGGACTGTCACGCAGTCGCTGCCTGCCTGCGCGTCGCTGCTCCCGAGGAGATGCGCGCCATGGTTCACTCCTGAGGGAGATGCGCGCTACGGTGCACTCCTGAGCTGGATACGTCCGCGGAACGATCGCGCGGTCAGGGTGCCGTACCGTGTATGCCCGGTGAGTCCACCCTTGTCAACCGTCCCGGTGCGGGAGGAAAGATTCAGCAGCGGACACGCCGATGGATCAACAAAGATAGAGATAGTGCCTGCGTGTGACTGCAGATCAAGCGCCTGTCCCGCGAGTGACGCGTCGCGCACCGTGATGGCACCACCGATCGTTTCCACACGTCCGGTCGCAGTGATCGCACTCAATAGAACGCTGCCGCTGACGGTCGACGCAGACAGCGTTCCCGATACATCCTGCAGCGTCAGGTCGCCTCGGCTGCCACGAATGCGCAGATCGCCGCGCGCCCGTTCAACCAGCACAGGGGCATCAATGGATTCAACTGACGTCACTCCCGACACGTCGCGCAGCTCGATTCTGCCGGTGACTGCGTAGGCCTCGATTTCGCCCGTTGTCCCACGCACATCAATGTTGCCTTCCACCGTCTTGAGCCACACGCGCGCCGCCGCTGGAACCGTTATCGTCCAATCCGCCTCAGGGAGTTCCTTGTCGCGCGCACTTTTCGGCTCTATACCGAGCTTGCGGTGCGCCGTAGTACCGCTGCCAAAGAAGTTCGCGTTCGCACTGACGGTCCCATCCACATGGATGGAGTCACGCGCCCATGTGCGGATTTGCACACGGCCCCTGGGAACATAAATCCGGAGAGACGCGTCTGATGCGGCCGAAAAGCCGCGCACAAAGGAGCTGGCCACCGATTGCGCAGATAGATGCGAAGCCGTACAGATTATTACAAACGCAGCCAGTGCTGTTGAACGCAAAACGTGCGCGAACGCCGCATGCAGCCCCGAAGAGATCGCAGCGGGGAAATGGTTTCCGCCGAGTGATCGACGCGAACTCTGGGTCATAGTGCAACCTCCGCCGAATGATCGACGCGAACTCTGAGTCATAGTGCAACCTCCGCCACACGCCGCTGAAGTTCGTCGCGACGCGCCCGAACCGACGCCAAGTAGGTGAGCAGTTCTCCGTCGTCGGGCGTTTCCGCGAGTGCTGCGGTCAGTTCCACTGATGCGGCATCAAGCGCCGCCAGTTCTGGCTGGGCACTGAGAATCGCAATGCGTTCAGCTACAGCCACAAGCCCGCTTGCGGGATCCGCCACCACCGACTCCGGTGCTGATGCACTCACGGCGTCCACAGGCTGGCCAGACGCGCGCGGCCACAACACAACGCCAAGTAGCGCGGCCGCAGCCAGAGCCGAGAGTGGGGCGGCGATCCGCCGAAATGACCACGGGCGATTGGCAGAGGCCGTTTGGTTCAACACGGCCTGCCGAATCCGGGAGAGCGTTTCCGTTCGAAGCTCGGGCGGTGGTGTCGGCGCGTAGGTCCCGGAGATGGTTCCCACTCGTTCGAGCAGAACTTCGCACGCAGAACACGCCGATGCGTGGGCCTCGAGGTTGATCGCCTCGCTCTCGGACAAGTCACCGGAGATGTACCGCTCCATAGCCGCTGCGACGGCCGTACAATCGGCAGGGTGGCTCTTTGAATACGTCATGGTCGGAGAAATCCTCTCAAAAGGCGGCGCGCCCGAAAGAGGTGCGCCTTTGACGTTCCCTCGGCGATGCCGAGTTGTTCGCCGATTTCTGCATGGGAGTAGCCGGCAATTTCTCTCAGCACAAAGACCGCGCGCGCGCCCTCGGGAAGTCGCTCGATTGCGCGCTCGAGATCGAGCGCAAGGGGCGTGTCTCGCTCGAGCGCGGGTACCGTGGCGAGTGTGCGAGGGGAGTGCTGATCCGTTTCTGGAAGGGCAAGGTCGGCTTCGATTGCCACTCGCAGCGAGCGGCGTCGCCGACTGCGCTCATTCATTAGAAGCTGATTGACGGCGATACGGTGCAGCCATGTGGCGAACGCCGATTCACCTCTGAACGTCGCCAGACCCTTCCACGCCTGTACGAACGTGTCCTGAACGAGTTCAGCGGCAGCGGCGCGATCGGCTGTGAGTCCCATGCACAACGCATAAAGCTGTGACTCGTGTGCATCGTATAGCTTATCGAACGCAGTGAGATCGCCCGCCTGCGCTGCTGCAACGAGGGGGGCTGAACATCCGTCCGAATCCGACAGCTGTAATGCGGCGGTCGGGCGATTGATAGAGTCGGTCAGGAGACGGGCGTCTGGAAATGGCATGGCACACAGGGTTCGATGCCGCGCAGCCAAGAGGCGTTTAGATCCATGATTTCGTGATACTACTCCTGTGGTCCACTACTGATTTGCTCCCTAGGGTCAACATTCGGGCCTGTTTTCGTTCGTTTCATCACAATTATCCTACATCTTTAGGATATTCGTAGAGGATCTGGAACTACGCGCATAATTTCCTTTGTTCCTAAGTTCCACAGTCCTACCACAGGAGGCTCAAATGGGTGGAAAGTTTCGTTTGCTGAAGGCCCGGAGTTGGGCGATAGCCGGGGCACTGTTCCTTGGCGCGACCCAGTTGCAGGCACAGCAGGGATCGCTCAGCGGGACGGTTACAGATCGTGAGTCGCGAGCCCCGCTCGATGGGGTGCGCGTCGTGATCACAGGTACAACTCTGGAAACGCAGACCAATGCGCAGGGTGAGTACCGCTTTTTGCAGGTGCCCGCCCGACTCCTTCAGGTTGGGGTTCTCCGGATTGGTTACACAGCCTCGTCGGACACAGTCCGCGTCGCTTCTGGTGGCAACTCCACCAAAGATTTCACCATGGGCCGCAGCGTGACAACGCTGCAGGATGTGGTTGTCACCGGTACGGTGGGCAATCAGGAGCGCCGGGCGCAGCCTGCGCAGGTCGCGTCTGTCAACGCGACCGAGGTAACGAAGCTCGCCGTAGTGACGAATGTGAATGAGATGCTGCAGTCGCGCGTGCCGGGTATCTCGGTGAACGCAGGGTCCGGGACGGCCGGCACGAGCCGCAACATTCGTATTCGAGGTGCATCGTCGATCTCGCTGTCGAACGATCCGATCATATTCATCGATGGAGTGCGTTTTAACGAAGGCACCGTCAACATCGGTCTGAATGGTCAGCTGACGGATCGACTGAACGACATCAATCCCGACGACATCGAGTCGATCGAGGTAGTAAAGGGTCCCGCCGCGGCGACGTTGTATGGTGCAGACGCCTCAACGGGCGTCATTCAGATTATCACCAAGAAGGGACGCGCCGGTCAGTCCACGTTCCAGCAGACGGTGCGCGCGGAGTATGGTCAGATTGATCAGAACTGGACGCCGCCGAGTAACTATGCGAATTGTTCAGCCGCAGCTGTCGCGGCCACCTCGGCGAATCCCCTGTGCCGTGGCCAGGCGGTTGGAACACTCGTGAGCGACAATCCGCTCGAGCGCGAAGAAGCGTTCCGGACCGGCGAGGACGTACTGCTGGGATGGTCGGGTCGTGGTGGTGGTACGAACTATGGTTACTTCCTTTCGGCTGGTGCTGATCGAACCCTTGGCACGCTGCCTAACAATGACTTCCGTCGATATTCGTGGCGTTCGAATTTTAATTGGATCCCGAACGCGAAGACCACGATCGAGGCGGGCGTAAACACGCTGCGCTCGAGCGCAGTCCTTCCCGATAACGACAACAACATCTACGGTTTTCTGGGTGGCGCTTTGCTAGGTTCCCCGTCGACGCGACGCGACGACGGCGTCCCGTCGCAGAACGGCTGGTTCGGTTTCAACCGTGGCGCGGGCGCGATTGCCGCGATCGAGAATGAACTGGCGACACAGAGGAACATCATCAACGCGACGGCGAGCTATCTCCCGACGTCGTGGCTCAAGAGCCGCATCATTGTTGGTGGTGACCTCATCAACGATGAATCCACGCGCTATTTCCCGAAGAATGACGGCACGAACTACGGTGGGGCGTTGAACACCGGTCAGAACACGCAGGCGCGCACCGGCATTCAGCGGTACACCTTTGATTTTCTGAACGACGCCTCGAAGCGGCTCGGTGGTGAGAGCCAGTATGAGGTGAACGCTTCCGTTGGATTCCAGGCGATTTCGACGCGCACTGATTTCCTGAGTTCAACCGGGCTCGGGTTTACAACGAACTCTTCGAACGTGATTGGTTCAGCGTCGACGACCTCGGCGACTCAGACGCGCAACGATCTTCGTCAGTACGGCTACCTCGGTCAGGTGCAGCTGGGCTTCCGGGATCGGCTGTTCCTGCAGGTAGGCGCACGAGTTGACGATTTCTCGGCGTTCGGTGCGGATTCCAAGCCGATCACGCTGCCAAAGGTTGGTGTGTCCTGGGTGCTCTCGGACGAATCGTGGTTCTCGCCGCTATCCAGCGTCTTCTCATCGTTCCGGGGCCGTGTTGCCTACGGTACCACCGGCCGCGCACCGGGCGCTGGCGCCTCGCTGACTACACTCAACTCAGCGCCGTATGCCCTCGCCACGGGAGCAACTGAATCCGGTGCAGTCCCGCTGAATCCGGGCAACGCGGACCTCAAACCCGAGCGTGGTATTGAATTCGAAGCCGGGTTCGACGCCTCGCTGTTTAATGATCGCGCGAACATCGAGGTGACGTATTATGACAAGACGTCAAAGGACCTGATTCTGCAGCCGACGCTGCCGCCATCTCTTGGTTTCACGGCTGACAGGTTCGCCAACATTGGCGAAGTGGTAAACCGCGGTGTTGAGGTTGGTATCAATGCCAACCTTCTTCGTCGTCGCAACGTGGAGTGGTCAACACGGCTGAACTTCAACACACTCCACAATGAGCTGACAGATCTTGGCTCAGTCGCGGCGTTTGGAACGCTCAATCGCTTTACTGAGGGTGTTCAGTTGGGTTCCTGGGTGTCGAAGCGGATTCGCAGCATCGACGAGGCCAACAGCCGAGTCACAGTTGCCGACACGTTCGAATACGTCGGAAATCCGCAACCGACCTTTGAAGCAAATCTCAGCAGCACGTTGACGCTGTTCAGAAACTTCCGCGTGACGGCCTCGGTCGACACGAAACAGGATTTCATCGTGTACAACCAGACCGACTACTTCCGCGAGACGCAGTTGGTACGCAGCAACCGTCGTCTGGACCCCACCGCGCTGTCGGCGTACGAACGGTTGCGTCGTTACGGCGATCAGACGGGTGGCGGGCGTCCTGCGTTCGTGCAGGAAAACGGAACTGGCACAACGGTGGATCAGGTGCGTGATGCGTATCTGCAGCCCGGAGATTTCGTTCGTTTCCGCGAGCTGTCATTTGTGTACGACGTACCTCGCAATCGCTTGAGCCTGCTGCGCGGTCAGTCCATGTCAGTGGGACTCGCGTTCCAGAACCTGGCTCTTTGGACCGACTATGAAGGTGCAGATCCCGAAGTTATTTCCAATCCCAACGCTGCTTTCGGCGTGGGCCGGAATGATTTCCTCACGCTTCCGAATCCGAAGCGCGCGCTGCTCCGCTTCAATTTCTCCTTCTGATCTTACCCGAGGATATTATGACGACATTTAAGCACGCCTCATGGCGCCTGCTCGGTGCCGCCGCCCTCGTGGCGAGCGCGGCATGCAATGAGTTTGTTGCAGTAGATAATCCCAACGTGATTGACATCAGTGCGGTCGATCCGGTCAAGGATGCTGCGACACTGGCAAATTCAGCACAACAGAACTACGCAGTGGCACTTGGATGGCATATCATGTATTCGTCGTGGTTTAATGGCGAAAGCATTGTGGCCGAGACGTTCCCGACTCGAAATGAGTTCGGCCGTCGCGATGTTGCCGAGGCGAACGGATCGCTGAACGGTGATGTGTGGGGTCCGCTGTCGTTAGCGGCCGCTTCCACGAAAATCGTTCTCGATCTGGCCCTGCCAAATCCAACGACGAACATCAATTACGCGCGAAGTGCCCTGTGGCGCGGTTATTCGTTCGTAACGATGGCGGAGAGTTTCTGTCAGGGAACCGTCAACAGTGGTCCCGCACTGACGACGGCTGCCATGCTCGACTCGGCGGTGGTGCACTTTGGGTCGGCCATCACGATCGGCACGGCAAACGGTGGAGCCGAGGCGATTTCTCTCGCTAACGCGGCGCGCGTCGGTCGCGCGCGCGCGCATCTGCAGGCAGGCCGTGCCGCTCAGGCGGTGTCGGATGCAGCGTCAGTACCCGCAGGTTTCACCTTCAACCTGGCGTACATCGATAATCTGGCACAGCGTACCCGTCTCGGAAATCGGATGTGGCAGTTTACACTCGATCGCGGTTCGATCGGTGTCTCAGTGCCGTTCCGGGTGACCGATCCACGCGTTGCGTACCTCCCACCGGGTCAACACAACCTCGCCCCACAGGATGCGTCGACCGGCGCGTTCTTCATTCAGCAGAAGTACACGGCCTTTGACAAGCCGATTCGTGTGGCCAGTAAGCTGGAGGCCGACTACATCGCCGCCGAGGCAGGCCCGACGAACGCTCAGCTGACGTTGATCGCGGCACGCCGCGCAGCAAACGCGCAGCCAGCGTATGCTGGTGCAACGGATGCCAACTCGGTGCTGACAGAGTTGTTGTGGCAGAAATCACTCGATTTCTATCTTGAAGGTCAGCGGATGGGTGACTTCCGCCGCAAGCCGACGAACATCACCGGTTTGCCGGTGCCTGGACAGGCGTACTTCAAGCCGGGCTTCCCGTCGATCGGGAATGGCACGTGTTATCCCCTGCCGCTCGCAGAGAAGGACAACAATCCCAACCTGAAGGGATAGTTCTGCAGGTGGCAGTGATGCATTGATAAAATGGGCGGTCCTTGCGGGCCGCCCATTTTATTTGGTGCTGCCACGCTCCCGCGCACGCCGCTGAATCTCCGCGATGCCCCACGCCGCGTGCTCACGAACCAGCGGTTCCTCATCGCTCTGGGCGCGGGACAGGATTGCAAGATCTGTCGCGTCGCCGACATTGCCGAGTACAACGGCAGCGCTGCGTTTGAGGCCGCGGAGTTTGGTGCGTTTGATCGGTGAATCCTTGAAAGCAGCGCTGAACTCTTCCTGAGTCAGTTGCAGCACACTCCGGGCGATGGTGCGCGCGTCGTTGCTCGCGACCATTGCACGCGGCGCAAACGACGGCTCGACCAGCGGGCGCGCGAATTTTTCGTTCCAGGGACAGACGTCCTGGGAGGTGTGGCCGGAAAACCGTTTCGAGATTTCGCTGTTTACCGGCAGGCTAACTCTCAAGAAGACAACCGTTTAGAGTCGAGCGGTGCGTACCGTATGCTTCGTCACGGATGGCGGGTGCGCGCGAGGGGAGATCAATCCCACGCTACGTGGACGGCAGTACGTGTCTCTCAGCGCACCGGCTCACCGGCGCCCCCCCTCGCACTCCGGGGACGCCTGAAGCAGGATGAACGGCGTACCTCTAATCTGCGAACGGCAGCTTCGCTCCGTCGGCTCGTCCTACCCATCGTACGCACTGGCGACAGTCCGACCGACGGGCGCGTGGCAGCTCATCAAGCGTACCGCCCAGCACGTCGTAGTACACTTCTGGCACAGTCCGGCCTGAGAGCCCGAAGAGTAGATCTTGCAGTCGTCCCAAAATGAGCGCCGCCGTCATCGAGTTCACAGGCATCACGCTCGGCGCTTGCTCTGGTCCGAGGTGTTCGACGTACCCGCGCGCA
>JBGTBX010000263.1:0-4251 GCA_041749115.1 Gemmatimonadaceae bacterium | reverse complement strand
GCGCACGATGCGCTCGCCGGGCAGGGACTGATCCACGACGATCGCCGGCGATTCGCGCGAGCAGTCATCGACCAGCGTGAACGTCCGGAACGTCCGCCCATCGGCCAAGCTGTCCCCGACGAAGTCCATGGACCACCGCTGGTTGACGGTCGTGGCCGGCGCCAAGAGCACCCGCCGCTGCTGCGCGACGCGTGTGCGGCGCTTGCGGCGCACGGCCAACCCCTCTTGGCGATACACCGGTGGAAGGTCTACTCGCTGATCCCATGGCATCGGCAGAGATCGGCCAGACTCGGCGCCGGTCTCCTTCTCCGTGAGGATCTTGATGATCTGCTCCTCGCCGAACCGGCTCCTGCGCATCCGAGTTCTCCTCTGGGGTTCGTCGCATTGGAGAACTCTCATTCTGATTGGACCGGTCTCAGGGGGGGGAAGTCAAGAATCGCTCAATCCCCGGGGGGAGCCGAGATAACTTGCGTCGTGCCTAAGCGTATAGCTGATTGCACATGCCACTTTAATCTATACTCTGGACGATATGAACAGTACATGCCGGTCCGAAGCGAGGCCTTGAGGTGCCGCCCGAGTCGTGGATGTCTAGCCTCGAGAAGCTTAAGACTGTTAGAGATGTTGTTGCGCACATTGATCCGCGCTCGTTCTGCTGTAGATCCCCAACCTCGGACTCGGCCCCCCAATCCGTACGCGCGTGCAAGCTCTCTTGTAATGTGGTGTTGCTCTTCCTTTAATCGCCCAATGCGACCAAGATCATTGAATTCTTCAGCTTCCATCAATTCGGATTCTATTGCTTGGAGGCGCGCCCTATAACTATCCCGAGCCTGCCGGTCGCAAACGTCGCCAAGTGAGCGATCAAGATGGATGATATTCTCCCCTGATTCATGCGCGGCGCGGCTTACGGATGCGATCATGTCCAATACATGGAAGTCGAGATCCGGATAGGGTAGAAGCTGAGCAATGAAGTGGAACCCGCGGGCGTCCCTTACGCGGACCGCAAGCCCGCCGTAACTGATGTTCCAAAGGTCTCCATCGTACTCGAATCGAGAACTGACCGGATCGTTCTCGCTCTCATTGCATGGGTTAACGTGTTGAATTGCCGGTGCTAGTCGTTCAGGTATGCGAGCATTAGTAGAAGTGGGTGTATTTGTTAGATCCTTAATGTCAAGTATCCGTCTGATGTGTCCCGGCAGCGACAGGTCCGTCATGGTGGCTTCGGCGCGGTTCAAAAGGTCGTGCATCAGGGGGAGGTCATCGTCACGGCCGCGGCGTTGGAGTAGTTCAGCAAGGCGATACTGCGACCGAGCCACAAGGGCCGGAGCTCGCATGGCGGTATTCTTGAGGATAGCCTTCCGGAAGTGTTCTTCTGCGACGTCCCACTGCGTCAAAGCACCTGCAAGCAATCCGAGGTAATGCGCAACTGCGCCGTCGAACGCGATGGCAGCGCCCACGACAATATTGCAATCTTGAAAGGCTAAAAGTGTAGCGTAAAGCTCTTCCGCCCAGTTCGGGACCTGATTGTCCGCACATACCTCAGCAATGGTGGTCAGCGTGGAAAGATAAATCAGATTCGGCGAGATCCGAGAAAACCCCGCCTCTGAAAGTGGCTGTAACACCTCAATCGCGCGCGAACCATCGCCGAGCGAACTCAGCGCTAATGCTGCCCCCGCCTGGTAGCTTGAAATGTCAGGATACGAGCGAATCACTTCGTGTGCTAATATATCCCAACCGGTGAAGTCGTTGCGGGCGCGTGCGATGGCAAACTGCTGGACTAGATAGAATTGCGCTGCCGATAAGTCGTGCACGCGTTCGCCCAAATCTCGAGCAGCATCGCAGAGCCGTATAGCTTCGTCTAGTCTTCCGCTCATCAGTGCCGATGAACTGCCGAGTAACGCTGCATACCAACTGTAGCGAGGATGAACTGTCGAATAGACGATCGATTCTAGGCGCCTTTGCGCGCGGGACGCACTGGATAGGTCACCTCGCATCAGCGAGCAGATACGAAGGGCTAGATGCCCACGGAAGATCATCTCTTGATCGTGGGCGCCTTCGGCTTCGTGTACTAGCTCGTGGGCCGTGGCTAACGCCTCCTCGAGGTTGCCTGGTAGGCTGGCGGTGATCTTGGCGTCCAAAGCTGTGCGAATGAGGGCGCGGTCGGGAAGCTGGCGCGCCTGTTGGGCGGCAACGTCGGCGTTCCTCCGCATTTCGTCAATCGCATCGGCAAAATGTAGAGAAGTGGCGAGCGCGCTGCGTAGTAGCACGGCGGCGGTGCTCGGGGCATCGCCCAATTGCGCTAAGGCCTCTCGCAGGAGCCCGAGCGCTGGCTCGTCTGGAGGGAGTGCCGCTGCGACCATGCCGCGGAATCCGAGTGCAGCATGCGCCAACCGCTGCGGGTCGCCTAACTCTCGAGCATCGACCGCTGCCTTCGCGTAGAGCGCTCGAGCCGTAGCATACCGTCCAGCCAAACTCTCTGCTTCGGCTTCGCAGAGTACGCAATCCGTTCGCTGCTCGATGGTTAGTACCCCGGTCCCTAGTTCACGACTCTTTCTAAAATGCACGGCGGCTTCTTCATATGCCAACCGGCGTCGCGCAGCGTGACCAGCTGCCTGGAGGGCGAAGACTGCTTCGGTTGAGTCTCGACCGTCGGAAAGCGCCGCGGTATGGTGGTGTGCGATTAAAGACGGGCTCGTGTCGACAGAGGATCCCAGGTGTGATGTGAGGACGTCGGCGATCTTCCCGTGGATGTCCGCCCGCCTGAACTGTTCGATCGAATCGTACAAGAACTCCCTGATAAGCACGTGGCGAAAGCGGAAGCAGGTCAATGATGAGGGTTCTATGATCCTCGCGTTCACAGCATCAGAAAGTGCGCTGTGTACAGACAAGGGCGGAGCGCCGGCCGCGGCGGTGAGCAAGCGGATATCAAAGTCACGGCCAATGGTCGCCGCTACGTGAAGAAGCCACAAGCAGCTTGTAGTGAGGCCTAGAAGGCGCTGCTGAATGACATCGCGCAGCGATGGGGGAAATGGGAAAAACTCTGCTTTTTGGGGGGCGTGGGCACTATTGATCTCGACGAGCTCGCGAACGAAAAGCGGATGTCCATTTGACCGCGAGAGAATCGCGTCTACGGTGTGCATGTCGGGTAAAACGGTAGTAAGCGCGTGGATATAAGTAGCAATGTCGCGTCGAGTCAAACCGTTGAGGGCGATGTGTCGCGTGCGTGGCTCGTGCATCAATGACGCAAGCAGCTGAGATGCACGCTCACCAGCAAGTAGGTCCGTGTCTCGGTGCAGCGCGAGCAGCACGATGTTCTCGTCTGTAAGATCGCGACATAGGAACTGTAAGAGCGCCAGCGAACCGTCATCTGCCCAGTGGAGATCGTCCAGGATGATGAGCGCCGGTTGCAACCGAGCAAGACGCTTAAGGAGTCGCGCGAAACTGTCGAATAGGTAGAAGCGGCGCTCATCCGAGAGCCGACACTGGTTGTCGATAGGGACGCGCGTGGTATGTGTCCCCCCGGGAAGACCATCAGCCAAGAGTAAGAGATGTGAGTCGATCAAGTCGGGGGCGGCGGCGATCTCGTCTGCGTAACCGCGGAGAACCTGAATCCAGGGCCAGAACGCCGGTGCGCCGGAGCCCTCCCAACACCGCCCCCATAGTACCTTCAGCATGAACTGGGTTGCGGCGCGAGCGCTTTCTTGGGCAAGTCGAGTCTTTCCGATGCCGGGTTCACCACCTACCAGGATTATGCCGCCTTCTCCAGATCGAGTGCGACCGATAACATCCCGTATCATGGAGAGTTCTCGGTCCCGTCCAACGAAGGGTTCCAGCGTCAAAGACTGATCGTTCTGTGTGTGGAGATGCGCCATAGAGGGCTAGCGGGGCCAACTCCACCTCTTAGAAGCGAAGTAGCCGTTCGTCAACGTCATTCGCGCGAATCCTCTTAGCTAGCTGGCGGTGAATACAGGCAACGCAGCCATTCCCGGTTGCCCCAGGGTCGGTATCGAATTGGTGCGGGAAGATCGAACGTGCGACGGAGCAAGTCCGCCCTTGGGTAGTACCTGGGGTGCGTGTAGCCCCCGCCGGGCCCGGCCGACCCTGGCGGGGTGGTCGGCCCCGGCCTGGGTGGCGGCGGCGGACGGGTGAAGGACGAGCTTCTCTACGCCCTGCGATCCCCGCGCTACAATGACCACATCGTTTGACTCTGCTACCGGCGGTGCGCCAGCGAGCGCCTGTCGTGGACGTTAGAAG
>JBGTBX010000262.1:0-2692 GCA_041749115.1 Gemmatimonadaceae bacterium | reverse complement strand
GCGTGATTCGGCCGGTCGCAACAGCCTGAGAATGGCGCGGTGAAGATGGGGCGGCAGAGTCGCGCGGCCGCCGCCATGGCAACCAGCATGGCGAGAACGCGCTTCAGCGCTTCCGGTTTTTCTCGTTTGCCGCGTTCCAGTCCATCGCGTTCTCCGAGCCCTTTCGATCAAGGTGGTGGGAATATCGCATGAGGGGGAGGGGCGTGGACAAACCACTCGCCATTCTCCGCGCACAGTGCAGTTGGCATCCGCTTAGCCAGAACAGGTCTATAAAATGAAATCACCACGTACGAACCATCAGGCAGCGCGTATCAGGTATGACATTAATATAAAAATATCAATATAATCAGAAGGATAAGTTTGATCATGACGTATATATCTGATACGTGCTGTCTCTCGCCTTATACAAGAACATTCACAAGAGACCTTTACAGTAACCCTCAAAGGTGTCGGGATCGACATTGAGCGCGAGGTCAGCGCCAGCAAGCTCGCACAGATCATGAGCGTTATTATGGGAAGCAACCCGCTTGGGGGGCAGACCATCCAAGAGCCCAAGCTAAGCGGCTCTGCCGAACCTGCGAAGGTGTCGTTGCGCGAATTCCTTGATGACTCGAAGGCGACGACTAAGCCCGACCAGATCGTCACTATCGGCCACTACATGGCCGTTCACGAGGGGAAGGACACTTTCTCGCGCGACGAAATCAAAGTGCGTTTCCAAGCTGCACGCGAGCGCCTGCCGGCCAACATGCCTCGGGACTTCAGCACAGCAATCAGCAAGGGCATGATCGCGCAGGATCATGCGAAGAGCGGGCAGTACTACGTCACAAAGAAGGGCGTACAGGCCTTAGAGCGACGGTTCGGTGCGCAGAATTAATACGGGAGTTTTCAAGATGGCCTTGAAAGACTTGATCGCTGATCGCAGCAAACTGACAGAAGCGGCGATTGAGGCGATTGTTCGCGACTACGTTCGCTATGATCCCGGAACCTACGAGGTTGTGCTGACCCCCGCTGGCTTGGCGCTGAGCAACGATGCCAAAGTTCTGGTGCTCCTCGTTGCCATGGCCGGGTGGCAGTACGTGGTCGATGAAGTTCCCGCCGTCGATACCAAGCCTGCTGCACTGGAGCAGATGACGGGTATTGCGGGCGGCACCCTCCGCCCGACGCTCAAAAAGCTTAAGGACGCGCATTTGGTGGTGTCGGCGAGCGAAGGCTACGCCGTTCGGGTGGCCAATCTCGATGCCATCGGACGTGTAGTCGCGGGCGAAAAGGCGATTGCGAGGCCCGCGTTCCGCAAGTCGAAACGCGCCGCGGCGGACAAGGATATTAGCACCATCGAGAGTGCGGATACGTTTCTCGAGAACCGCAACGGAAAGGGGCGTCGCAAAACTGGCGTACCCATTCGCGGCTCCCTCGCTAGGCTCGTCGATTCCGGTTTCTTCGCGGAAGAACGGACGCTCGGCCACGTCGTTTCGCGGCTCCACGAGATGGCGATTATTGCCAAGACGACCTCTCTATCTGGGCCGATCGCCGATCTGGTCCGGGACGGAAAGCTCGCACGCAAGAAAATGACCGAAGGCGGCAAGGACGTTTGGAGCTATAGGAGCGCGTAGTATGCGTGACGTGATCATCGCTGATCTATCGACGAAGGTTCCGGCCTCGTTGGCGACCGAGCTAGTCGAGGCGTACGAGCAGCTTGTCGCTAAGCATCGCGGCGGCGACCTTGAAGCAGCGCTAACCAAGGCTGGACGCTTTGTCGAGCACACATTCCGCTTGATCGAGCATATCCGCACCGGTACCGCACCAATGGAGATCAAGCAGGTCGCAGCGACCATGCGCGCTATCGAAAACGACACCACGCTGCCCGATTCTCTGCGCTTCCTCATTCCGCGAGCGGCATACGGAATGATCTACGATCTGCGAAGCAAGCGCAATGCGGTGCATGTGAAGGAAACGGACCCCACGGCGATTGATGTCGCTCTCACTGTGGCCGCAGCCGGATGGATCACGGCAGAACTCCTTCGCCTCTATCACAAGTCGGACGAAAAGGCTGTGGCTGACGCTATGCTTGCCCTCACCCGGGGGACCATCCCGATGGTAGAATCGATCAACGGGGAGGTATTCGTGGGCAAGACAGTTCCGGCAAAATTCGAGATGTTGCTCCTGCTCGCCCATGCGAAGCCGAAGGGCATGAAACGCATCGTAATAGGAAATGCGGCGAAATGCAGCCAGCCGTCCGTGTCCACAGCCCTAAAGGCACTCGGATCTGAACGGATGGTTCATGTCGGAGCAGATCAGTTCTATTACATCACTAGCAATGGCGAGCACACGCTCGGCCAGTGGTTAATTAACGGCGGTCGCAAAGTGCTCGCCTAGACGACTGCGCGGCACCCCTGTCGCTCGCCGCCATCCACTCCGCCGCTTCTGCCCGGTGTAGCTCCGCTCCTCGGCCGCGATGTCTTCCGGCGTGCCCATGGCGACCAGTTCGCCGCTACGACTATGCGGAAATCGGCAGGAGTTCGTAGATCGTCGCCTCTTTGGCGGCGGCGGCGATGTCGCCGCTGCGTAACGCGAGCCGCACGCGTTCCAGCTTTTCAACATCCTCCCGATCAATCGTCGGGTCCCAGCCCGAGCCATCGTAGTGAAACGTGATCGATACGTCGGCCGCGTATTTGCCTTCGTGGATGTGTTTGAC
>JBGTBX010000261.1:0-42866 GCA_041749115.1 Gemmatimonadaceae bacterium | reverse complement strand
CGGCACTCACGGGGCATCTGGTGTTCTCCACGCTGCACACCAACGATGCGGCGAGCGGCGTGACGCGCCTCGTGGACATGGGCGTGGAGCCGTATCTGGTGGCGGCGACTGTTCAAGTTTTGCTCGCACAGCGTTTGGTGCGCGTCCTGTGCAGTGAGTGCCGCGGCCAGGGGTGCGCGCCCTGTGCACAATCCGGATACAAAGGCCGGACCGGGCTCTACGAGTTGCTCACGCTGGATGACACCTCCCGCGCGGCGATCGTTAATCAGGCCGGTCCCGATGTGCTGCGTGAGCAGGCACGGCAGAGCGGCGCCCACAGCCTGGCCGACCATGGGGCGCAACTTGTGGCGCGGGGAGTGACTACGGCCGAGGAAGTCTTGCGGGTGGCCGGATGACACAGGCCGGCTTTCGTTATCGTGCGGCGACCACGGACGGCAGCGTGATCGAGGGCACGGTAGACGCAGCTGATGAACGCTCGGCAATCGCGGAGTTGCGTCGACAGGCACTGATACCAGTATCGGTCGAAGCGGCAACTACTGTACGGCAACGGCTGTGGACGCGTGCTGGCAACCGACACGACGATGTCGCGACCGCGGTTCGTACGTTGTCTGCATTCATTGGGAGCGGTGCACCGCTCGATCGCGCCCTGAACTTCTCGGCGCAGCACGCGTCGCATCCCGAGGTGTCCGAGGCCCTGCGCAACATACGCGCGGCCGTGCAGAATGGTGCAACGCTCGCGGCAGCGTTCACCGTGCAGCAGGGTGTGTTCGGTTCACTGGCGCCCGCAATGATCCGGGCCGGCGAGGAGAGCGGCGCGCTCGACACCACGCTCGCACATCTCGCTGACCACTACGCGAGCGCCCGAGAGTTCAGAGTGCAGCTGCAGAGCGCTTTGCTGTACCCCGCACTGATGGGTGTTGTGGCCGTGCTGGGGGTCACGATCATGCTCACGTTCGTCGTTCCGAGATTCGTGGAGATGCTGGGTGCCAGCGGTGCTTCGCTGCCGCTCACAACCCGCATGCTTGTCGCCACGAGCCGCCTTGTGGTCAGCGGCTGGTGGTTTTGGGCCCTGCTTATCATCGGTGGGGCCACCGGAGCGCGCATGTGGCGCAACGTGCCGGGTAATCTGCTGCGCTGGCACGCCGCCCGGTTGCGTTTACCTGTCGTTGGTGCGCTTGAGGAGAAAGTCTGGACCGCTCGATTGCTGCGATCACTTGGCATTTTGCTGCGAGGCGGTGCTCCCCTTCTCTCCAGTTTGCGGATCGCTCGGGACGGGGTGGGCAACGTCGCTTTCGGTGCGCAGATCGACCGGTCTATTCGAGCGGTGGAGCGGGGTGACCGTTTGGCCAGCGCGCTGTCTGGTGCGGTTCCACCGTTGGCCGCTCAGCTCCTGGCGGTCGGGGAAGAGAGCGGAACCCTGGATGATATGGCACTGCGGACCGCCGATACGTATGAGGGAGACGTGCGCCGATCGTTGGCGTCGGCCGTGGCACTGCTGGAACCGGTGCTGATCATCGTTTTTGGAGCGCTGGTGGCCTTTATTGCATTGGCCATGCTTCAGGCGGTCTACTCAATCAACGCCTCCATCGTGTAGCGCCGAGCACCCCGAGAGGGGTGCCTCGGCGCGCAGTGAAATTGCTTAGCATGTTCTCACGACACTCCACACGCGGGCCGGGTCGAGGGACGCCTCGGGTCGCCATGCTGTTATCACCGGGCGCGTCGACTTTGCGGAACTGCTGGCGCGCATCCGCGAAGGTCTTGCCAGTGGCGCCGGGCGCTGGTAGTCGTTGTATCTTGGGGATGGAGGGGCCGTGCTCGTGATCCCAACGACTTTCAACGACTTCACCATGCGCCGTTCGACGGGAATGATATTTAGCAGGCCACAACGTGGCTTCACACTCATTGAACTCGTTGTTGTACTGATCGTGCTGGGACTGCTCGCGGCGTTCGTGGCCCCGCAGGTTCTGGGGCGCGTCAGCGAAGCAAAGGACACCGCCGCTAAAACACAGATGGCCTTGTTGAGCAGCGCGCTGGACAACTACCGCCTGGACAACAGCGTGTATCCGAGCAGCGCCCAGGGACTGGCAGCATTGCGTGCGAAGCCGGCCGGACAGCCACGTGCGACAAATTGGCGCGGTCCATATATCCGGAAAGACGTTCCGCTCGATCCGTGGGGGCACGCGTATGTGTACAGCAGCCCCGGCGTGCGGAACCCGAATGGCTTCGACCTGATGACGCTGGGCCGCGATGCAAAAGCGGACGGAACGGGAGAGGATTCCGACATCATCGGCCAATAGGTCGCGACCTTCACGAACGACGTTGGTCACCGGCGCATTCACCACATTCTCTTTGTGCGATGCGCCACCGCGGGTGAGGGGCCTGAGATGGTTACGTGTCATGGGCAATACGTGATGATTTTCACAGTGAATCGCTCGTGCCGTTCGATCGTCGTTCACGCAGGTTTTGATAGCTTATTCAGATGTCTTCCCACGAGCGACACAGGGATCCCATGAGTATTGACGCGTCGACTTCTCACAGTTCCGAACAGGAGTCTGGGGGGATCGCCACAGAAGAACAGCCGACACGGCGTCGCTTCTTTTCGGTTGGCATTTCACTGGCGGCAGCATCGGTAGCGACGGCCTCGACCGCAGGCGCACAAACGTCGGATCCTCCGACAAAGAAGGGTGGCCTCCGCGGAATGGTGCGGCGCCTGCTGGATTCACCTCCTGATCCTTCATTCGCGCCGTTCAAGAAACAGACAACGAGCACGCGCGGGTGGGACAGCGCACTGACACGACTTGTACGCACCACGACAAACGGTGTGACCGAGGAAGAACTCAAGTTGGCACAGAAACTTGGCTTCTATGGTTACCTCAGCTATCAGCTGCAGCCCACGCGCATCGCCGACGCGGCGGTGCAGACCTTTGTCACGAGTAACTATCCCCTGCTGGATCAGCAGGTTGAGCAGCTTTACAATCTCGATCAGGCGACGGTGCTTGGTCAGCTGGTCGAAAGCAACGTGTTCCGGGCTGCGTTCTCGAATCGGCAGCTTTATGAGCGCATGGTCGAGTTCTGGAGCGACCACTTCAACATCTCTTGGAATGAAGTGCGTTACCTGATGCTCGTTGATCAGCGCGATGTGATCCGCAAGAACGCGCTTGGAAACTTCGGCACCATGCTCAAGGCAAGCGCGCATTCTGCGGCCATGCTCGAGTATCTCGACAACACGAGAAACCGGCGCACCACGCTCAACGAAAATTACGCGCGCGAGATCATGGAGCTGCACACCATGGGAGCGGACGGCGGCTATTCACAGACGGACGTGCGCGAACTCGCGCGATGTCTGACCGGGTGGACACTGGCCGGTCGCGGAAACTTCAGCTTTGATCCCAACGGGCACGACTTCGGAGCCAAGTCGGTCCTCGGATACAACATCGCGGCCCTTCCGACCACCAGCGGTCAGCAAGGCAAGACGGATGGCGATTTCATGATCGACATTCTGATCAATCATCCGAGCACCGCGCGGTACGTCAGCAAAAAAATGCTGCGGTTTCTGCTCCACTACGACCCAACACAAGCACAGATTAACGCCGTCGCGCAGACGTACACCCGAACCAAGGGTGACATCCCTTCGATGCTCCGCACAATCCTGACGCCGGCCAATCTTCTGGCCGCGGCACCCAAGTACAAACGTCCCTACACGTTCATGCTCGGTGCGCTGCGTGCGACGGTTGACCGTTCATCCGTCTCGAAGGTTGCACTTCTGTCCAATCGTTATCTCACGGCACTCGGCCAGCCCATGTTTTTCTGGGAGCCACCGGACGGGTATCCCGACAGTGCGGAGTACTGGGCCGGTGGCATTCTGCAACGATGGAATTTCGCCAACTACATCACGACCACAAGCTCAACTGAAGCGAAGATGGACTTCGCTCGCTTCACCGTGGACCGTACACCGGATGGTGTGGCCAACTCCATTTCGAAGTATTGCTTCGGTGGCGAGATGCCCGATCGCCTCAAAACACAATTGGTCTCCTACGCATCTGCGGGAACGTTGAACGACGCACGCATTCGCGAGACGATTGCGCTGGCATTGAGCTCGTCCACCTTCAACTGGCTCTAGGCGCGATTCGCCTGACGCACCCTGGAGATTCAAATCATGACCGATACACTGCACGACGATTGCGCCTGTAATGAGTACAACGAACTGACAAGCCGTCGCGACTTCCTTGCCCGATCGGGTGTGGCAGGCGCGGCAATGTTTGCGATTTCGCAACCGGAGTGGATGCCGCAGTTCTCGTTCGCCGATTCGGCACAGGCGAACCGGGACATCCTCGTATCCGTATTCTTGCGCGGGGGCGCCGATGGGCTCACGCTGTGTGTTCCGTGGGGCGACGACCTGTACTATACCGGGCGCTCGACCATCGCGGTCCCCCGCCCCGACAGCAGCAACACCGCACAGCGCGGCATTAATCTCGACGGCTTTTTTGCTCTGCCGCAGGGAATGCGCTTTCTCAAAGACGCATACGACGCCAAACATCTGTTGATCGCACATGGTGCCGGATTAACCTACCGCACTCGATCACACTTTGACGCCCAACGTTTTATGGAAGTAGGTAAAGCGGCGGATGTCACCGTAAAGACCGGCTGGCTCGCCCGACATCTGGCCACGTCGTCTCCGATCAAGAATGCCGCGTCGCTCCGCGCCATTGGCTTCTCTGATGGTCTGGTGGACACACTCAAAGGTGCTCCCAAATCACTCCCGATCTCTGATCCGGCCAACTACGGTATTGCAGGAACCACCGCAACGCGCGATGCGCGCACGCAGTGGCTGCTGAACGACTTCCAGCAGTCCATACAGCCTGCAAAAGCCGCCGCCGAAGACGCGATCAACACAATTAATCTGTTGCGATCGATCAACGTTGCCGGCTACCAGCCGGGCAACGGTGCCGTCTATCCCAATACGGGGTTGGCCCGTGGACTCCGGTCTACCGCTGCGCTTATCAAGGCGGACATCGGCCTCGAAGCGGCCCATCTCGACATCGGCGGATGGGACACACACACCAACCAGAACCCGCTCGTTGGCGGCATGTTCAACACCATGACCCAGCTGTCCCAGGCCCTGGGTGCATTCTGGCAGGATTGTATCGCATCGGGTCTGCAGCAAAACGTTACGGTGGTGGTGATGTCCGAGTTCGGCCGCAATGTGCGCGAGAACGGCAGCCGAGGCACTGATCACGGCCGCGGCACGGCAATGTTTGTCATGGGGCGCAATATCGATGGCGGTCGCGTTATGACGAAAAACTGGCTGCCTCTCGATCGCGCGAATCTCGCTGACAACCAGGATCTCCCGGTCACGATCGACCACCGCGATATCCTCGCCGAGGTGGTCTTGAACCGATTGGGCAACACGAACCTGTCGACTGTATTTCCCGGCTATACGCCAACCATGCTCGGTATGACGAAATAGCTGAATTGGCGATTGCACTGAACAAAATCCCCACTGCATGAGTGGGGATTCGTTTTTGTCAGCTCCTGCACCGCGTACTCAGGGAACCACGTTCACCTCGCCCTTCATGCCTGGATGCAGGGTACAGTCGTAGGCAAAGAGACCCGCAGTCCCAAACGTACGGGTAACCACCGTGTTCGAGATCGGCTGAATGTCCGCCGGGGCACCGGTTTTGGCCGCGAAGATTACATTGTGCGGCAGCTGAGGAAATTCGAAGCGTACGGTGCCATTTATCCTGATCACCGTCGTAAATGGCGTGAACGACAGTCCGGGCATGGACACGGTTGCGGTCAACGACGGTGCGGCCACAGTGACCTGAGTGGTGCCCTTTGCGCCACTGACGGTCGCGGTGATCGTCGCTGACCCGTTGCCTACCGCGGTGACCAGGCCGTCGACATCCACAGACGCCGCCGTCGGCGCTGAGCTGGACCACACCGCGGCCGGTGCGCCGGTCATCGCCTGACCGCTTCCATTCAGTGGCGTAGCGGTAAGCTGTGCAGTCTCGCCGCGCAACATGGTCAGGTTGTTTGCATTCATCCGCACGGAGGCTACTCCGTCACCTCCGGATGGACTCTCTCCCGAACAGGCGGTGACCAACAGAGCCCCGGCAACCACCCGAAAAAACGATCGCATTTCTTTCTCCAATGATGTCCCCTACTATGCATCGGGCGGGGCGTACCGAGCCGTGACTTCAGGCACAGCACGGCAGTGAGGACCGTGCTCGGCGCAATACCAGCCATGTTGATCGCAAAACACCTGATGCGGCTGCCTTTCGCGCTCGAACTGCACGACAAATATTTGCGTCACACGGGTTCGCGCCCCCGCGATGTCATGACGATCCAGAGCGCGCACGCTTACCTTTTCGGGAAAGAAGTCCAGCTGCACGCGATACCGGGCTGAGGTCAACATACAAGGAGTGAACATCCTGTCAGCCTCCCGCCGTTTTTTCAACCTCTCCGTCCTCAAGTGTGACACAAGACACGCCCGACACCCCCATCTACATTGAAGTCGCCGTTGATTCGGTCGACGACGCGATGCGCGCGGTTGATGCGGGCGCAACCCGTCTTGAGCTCTGTGCCTCGTTGTCGGAGGGAGGCCTCACACCCTCGGCAGGCCTTATCGACGCAACGCTCCGACGTGTTGACATGCCGGTCTTTGTCATCGTGCGCCCCCGTCCAGGTGATTTCCTGTACAGCGCATCCGAGATCGACGTCATGCTGCGTGATGTGGAGACCGCACGCACCGCGGGCGCCCATGGAATCGTGAGTGGGGCATTAAATGCAAACGGCACCATAGATGAAGACGGCGTACGCGCGTTGCTGCATGCGGCAAATCCACTGCCATTTACTTTTCATCGCGCCGTCGACTTTTCGCGCAACGTTGACGAGGCAGCAGATCGACTGGCGGCGCTTGGCGTTCAACGCATGCTCACATCGGGTGGAGCGTTGTCGGCGGCCGACGGAAGTGCAGCGATTGCGCGTATGGTTCAGCGTCTTGGCAAACACCTCATGGTGATGGCAGGAGGCGGCATTCGTTCATCGAACGTAAAGCAGATTCTTCGGGACACCGGTGTGCGTGACGTGCATCTCGGACCTCGCCGCACGCAGGAAAGCGTCATGCATCATCGCGCGCAGGCTCCGCGGGTATCGCGCGCGATGGACGCTGATCAGTTCAGCTGGAGCACGCTCGACGACGCCGAGGTGTGCCGCACGGTGGATGCTGTGCGGAGCGCGGCAACAACGGGCTAGGTTCTGTCTTCGCCCTCTGTTTTCGACCGCGAATCGGCCAGCAACTCCACCGGATCCGTATAGCTGCCGGATTCGAGTCGTACGAGGCGTGACGCCAAATCAATCGAAAGCGCCTCGTAGGTATCCGGTACGATCGCCTCTTCGCGCAAGTCCTCCGTGACCGCTGCCTTTTCGAGTGCGAGCAGGTGACGCACCGCGAGATACCGACGCCTCACCTGCAGGTCCGGCTCGTTGCTGGCCATTTCGTCCAGCCGCGCGCGCGAGTTCTGCAGCCGGGCTCGATAGGTGGTCGTGAGGCTTTCGGCATCACGCTCGGAGATGGAATGGCGTTCCAGCATCCGCTGGATCTCGCCCATCGCCAGCGATGCAACACGAAGCTCCGCCCGTTCGCGTTCGAACTCACGTTCACCTGTGGGATTTTTTGTGAGCCCGAGGCGCCGAAGGAGGGGCGCCATGGTGATGCCCTGCAGCAGGATCGAGATCAACACCACACCAACCGTCATGGTCACAAGCTGATCACGATGCGGTAGATCGCGTGGCAGGCCGAGCGCCAGCACAATCGACAACCCTCCACGTATGCCGCCCCACGCGAGCACGCTCGACCAACTCGACGGGACACGTTCAGCAGTACGCCGGAGGAGTGTGGTCACCGCAAACACCACTCCGAACCGCGCCGCCATCATCGCAACAACCGCGGCCATGATTTCGGCCCAGTACGTACCTAACGATGCAACGGGGACGTCGAAACCGATGAGCAGAAAGACGATCGAATTGAGAGCGAAGGCGATGTATTCCCAGAAACTCTCCACTGCGAGCCGCGTGGTGGGAGACATGCCATAGTTGCGACCGTAGTTCCCGCATACCATGCCCGCTGCGACCGTGGCTATGACGCCGGAGACATGAATATGTTCAGCTGCGACGAACGATCCGTACGCCGCAATGACGGTGAGGGTGATTTCGATCGTGGGTTCATCGACCCGTTTGGTTACCTGCGACGCGAGCGCCCCGACGGCGACACCTACCAGCGCTCCCCCGATCGTTGTGAAAAAGAAGCTGGTGATCAGTGATGCGAGCGTGGTTGTTTCGCCGGTAACAAATGCGAGAATCAGCGTGAAAAAGACGATCGCGGTGCCATCGTTCAGCAGGCTCTCGCCTTCAACCAGGAGCGACAGTCGACGGGGGACGTTAAGCGATCGGAACAGTGCAACAACTGCGATGGGATCGGTGGCGGCTACCAGTGCACCCAGTACGAGTCCATAGGAGATCGTAAACGTCGGATCGACCTGGAAGGCGCGAACCACGAGACTCGTGAGGAGCGCAGTGAGCCCGATAGCCACGATAACGCCTGGGACCGCGAGCGAAAGAATCGTCTTGGCGTTTTCGCGGACCTTGGCGACGTCCATATGGAACGCCGCCTCAAAGAGCAGTCCCGGAAGGAACACCGCGAAGAGAAGTTCCTTCGTAAGGTGCGGGGCCTCGATCACGTGCAGTGCGCCAAGGCCCAGCCCGGTGAGAACGAGGGCGACCGTGTAGGGCACCTTGTACCGGCGAACAGCGAGCGCAACGGCTGTTGCTATACAAAACAGAATGATGAACGCGTTCTCGAATGCCATCAGTGCAGTCGCGTGTTATGGATTAGTGCAATTGCTACCGGGACTCTGGAACATTCAAGGGCGGTGCACCGCCTACCAGTCGGACGTCGACCTGCGGGAAGGCGACAATTGCGGAAGTAGCGGAGGCCAGGGAAATCGCCTCCTTGGACGCGTTGACCTCGTCCAGGATTCGGGAAAAGATGCGATCTTTCACGCCACGCAAGCCGGCCCGCAAAACTGGCGATGACTTCCTGCAAAGCAAAAGCCACACCGGCACCGATCACGCTCAGCGACGTCAGGACGCCGGAAAGCGATCCACTGAACGAACCGATCAGGAGCAGCGTTGCAATGACCCATGCACTGATGCCAATCAGCTTATTGATCCGGTATCGTGTCTCTGGTTCCTCGACGCTCCGGGACACAAGCAATCTGACGCCACGAACGAGGATAATAAAAATGACGAGGACGATGCCCATCCTCGCAAGACGGTCGCCACCGATTCGGTCGAGCAGGGCCAAAATCCGGGTCATGTTGGTTCAGCGGAGTGGCTATTGACGCACAACACCATCAAGAAACGCGGCATTGGGCACGGCGATTACCGTTTCACCGTCTTGCAGGAGAGCCTGAGTAGGAGTGATCGCAACGAGAGTACCCGACTCGCCTACTATGGTCATCGGTTCTCCGATCTGAAAGGTGCGCCGCGCATAGTAACCGGCGATGATGCTACGACTGATATCGCGAGTGCCCAGGCCCAAAGACAACGCCGCGGCAAACACGGCACCGGCAGTGACGATGCCGACGATCAGGCGAACGAACTCGGTATCGATGCCGAGTTGGGCAAGCGCCATCATCGCCAGGACTCCCATGGTCACCACAGACGCGGCGGAGCCCAAAGAGCCGGAGAATTCAATACCGGCGTTCTCCGCGAGCTGACGCACGGAGCTTCCGACGAAGGAGGCCAACGCTCCACCGATCAGCAGAATCGCCAACGCTGTGATCAGTCTGGGAAGGAAGTCCAGCGCGGCGCCGATCGCCGTGGAAAGCGCCGTGAGGCCAAGCAAATCGGCGGCTGAACGCGCGAACACGAACAGCAGAAGGAAGTACGCGACGCGCGGCACGAAATCGTTCATTGGCTGCCGCACCCCTGCCTTCTGCAGCCAGTGATCGATCCCGACGCGGCGCAGCAGCTGATCAAAGCGGAGACGGACGAGGGCGAGTCTCAACCCGCGCTCAACAATTGAGGCGGACAGGAACGCGAGTGTCACGAGCAGCACTGCGGCGATCAACCTGGGAATCGCTCCCACGATGTCCGCGCGCACCTGGCTGAATATCTGCTGAAGCTGCACGTCGAAACTCTGGTTCATGATCGCCGACTCCTCGAAATCTCAGATGATTTGGTGGTGGGCACCGAGACACGCAGAGCCTCAAGCAACACACTGCCGAACCCGCTCCACACCAACGTGACCATCTGGGCGGCGGTCTCACGTCGCTGTATCGAACCCGCCACGCGCGATGCAAGCACGCGACGCGGCGTTTCCTCAAGGCCTAACAGCTCAACAATCGCAGGCTCTTCCAACTCCTCGTCGTCTCGGTGTCGCGCTTCTGTCATTGTTCAGGCTCCATTGTTATGGACTGATCCACTCCGTGCACGTCCAGCACACGATAGCTGCTCCGGAATTCCCTCCGCGCCCGATTAATGCGCATTTTCACAGCGGAAAGACCGAGGCCGAGTACCTCTGCGATTTCATCATACGTCATCCCATCGGAATCACGAAGCAACAGCGGAATCCGAAGCGTGTCATTCATCTGGCCCAGCACCGCCACGATACGTTTCCGGCGTTCAGCGGCGACAATGTTCGCGATACCCTGGGGAGCAACACTGCCCTCATATCGCTCTGTTTCTTCCGAGAGCGGAAGATCGATGTGCCGTCGACGATCACGCTTCTCGTTGTGGTTAATACAATGATTTGCCTTAATGCGATACAACCACGTCGAGAAGGTGGATCGGTGCTCAAAACGTGGCAGGGCGAAATATGCTTTGACAAAAACCTCTTGAGCGAGGTCCTCAGCCTCTGCTGCCGAGCCCGAGAGATACCGGCAATTCGCGAGCACTCGTCCCTCATAACGCTGAATCAAGGCCGCGAACGCCCGTCCTTCGCCAAAGCGCGATTTAAGGCAAAGAGCAACCAAATCATCGTCTGACGCAGAGTCGTCTGGAACATTCATTGTTGATCTGTCTGCCTGTTTCGACAGCACGCGCGCTTCGAAGTCACATCCCAATTACCTCTCCGGAGCAATTTGGCTTTCAGAGCACGGATGTGACTTTTCACACAGGGTCCGGTCAAAACACCCATAACGTCACACTTACCGTTCAAATGGAGGAATTCGTGGCCGTAGAAACCATGACCAACAAGCCGCGTATCGAAATGCCAGTCAGGGGAATCGCGAAGACAGCAGACGTCGTTAGCGACCTCGGTACGACAAGCATTGCCGATGGCGTAGTAGCAAAGATCGCGGGAATCGCCGCGCGTGAAATTGAAGGTGTGCATCAGCTGGTTGCGACTGGCGCGATCGCCGGACTCGCACAGCGCCTCGGTCGAGGAGACCAGCGTGCTACAGGTGTAGCCGCCGAAGTCGGGCAGAAAGAAACCGCGATCGATCTCGCGGTTGAGCTGGAATACGGGGTCGAGATTCACCGCGTCTGCGACGCTGTGCGCCGCAACGTGGCATTGCGAATCGAAACGATGACCGGACTGCGCGTGAAAGAGGTCAACATTCTCGTCGCTGATCTCTTCTTCGCTGACGACGTTGAGGCCGCACCAAACCGCCGCGTTGAGTGAGCGTCCGGCGATCGACCGTAAAGGCATCCACGAAAACAGAGGAGAAGTAATCTGATGCACACTAAAATGTACGTAAAATCGCTTTTGGCCGCACTGTGCACCACAGTGGCCGTGTCCGCGCTGTCGCCCGTGACCTCGGAAGCGCAGCCGCCGCGCTATTCGGTCGCGCCGTTGGCTCAATACTTGAGTTGGAACGACGAGTTTCCGCTGGAGAAACGCTGGCTCTACGGCGGCAAGCTCAACATCGATTTCGGCTCGCAGATCGAGCTGCAGCCCTTCTATATGCGGACCACTGGTCTGAAGGTGGACTCCGCGCCTGGCGTAGGAATTTTCGGACCCCAGAGCGTCTCGCGCGAACTGCGCCTCGAGCACTTCGGTGCCAGCGTGCAGCTGAACCTCGGTCCGGATGAGTTTGCACCCTTCGTACGAGGGGGAGGCGGTCTGCTGAGATTCGAACCTGATTCGGGGGACAAGATCAGGCGGATTACGCTGCTTGCCGGAGCGGGACTGCGCGTCAACCTCGGCGGTATCCGTGGCGAAGTGTTCGCGGAGCAGTTTCGATTCCGCATGTCGCCCGGTCGACTCTTCGGCAACGATACCAGTACCGTCGCAAAAGCACCTGTCCAGCGTGGTACCAGCTACGGCGCTGCCATAACGATTCCGCTGTCTTCGTTCTCGGAGGACGTGGAGCCATCGGCGCTACGCGGGACACGCGCACCATTTGAGCCGTTCATTGGACGGCTGGCATTCGACGGTGACCTCGGTTTAGCAAAGCAGGAGCTTATCGGCATTCGCACAGGTATCGACTTCAGCCCACTCTTCGGACTTCGCGGGTTTTACTGGCGCGGAACGAATGAGGACCGCGACGGCACCGATCCCATCGCAGGGTACGGTGGCGAAGCTCAGTTCAACCTCAACGACGGTCGCGGTGTTTCACCATACATCGTGTTAGGCGCCGGACGTATCGATTTTCTCAAGGATTTTCGTGATCCCGCCGGTGACACACGCGACGACGTAACCGCCCTCATTGTGGGTGGTGGCGCCAGTTTCGCGCTCACCGACCGGATCCGCATCAATGCGTCGATTCGTGATTACGTGACATCTATTGAAGAAAAGCTCACGACGACGAAGGATCCCGACGACCTGTTGCACAATCGGATGCTGAGTGCCGGCTTCACTTTCTCGGTCGGAGGAAGTTCCGGGTCTGACCGCGCTCCAGTAAGACGGTCGACACCGGCCGCGACAACCAACACAAACACAGTGTCCGCTGCTGATCAGCGCGAGCTGAACCGGCTGCGTGCCGAAAACGCTGCACTGCGGCAAAGCACGGCCCGTCGGGACACAGTCGTTGTACGAGACGGTTCGGTCCGCGCACCGACCGCCATTGATTCAGATACACGATTTATTGTTGTGCCGGTTCCGGAAGTGGGCGAGATCATCATCCGCTACGGCTCGCCGGTACGGCGCGACATGATGGGATCACCGCGGATCATCCGTGAAATGATGATCGATACTGTGCGGGTGAACCGGGAATTGCGCCGGGATGACCGCGACCCCGGCAACGAGCGGCGCGAGCCGGAAATGCGTTCGCGAACTGACACCCTCATTGTGAATCAGGGGTCTTCACAGGACGCGCGGGTGATGGAGTCGCGCCTGCGGGAGCTGGAAAACAGATTGGACGAAGCGCGCACCCGCCAGCAGGGCGACCCTGACGTTCAGGCTCGCCTGAGGGCGCTCGAGCTGGAGCTTGAGGAAGCCCGATCGGCCCGGCGCCAGATGGAAGAGCGCATGGGCAACATGTCTCAGAACAGAACACCGGAACGGGTCGTGGAGAATCGCACGCGAGACTCAAACTCCCAGTCGTTCGGTGCGAGACTGGCTGCGATCAGACCCGCTGACATCCGTCCGTTCGCCGGTTTCGGGAGCGGAGGTGGGCCAGGGAGCCAGTTCGTGGTAAGTGCCCGCGCTGACCTTGGGCCGCTCAGTGCTGGCAGTCGCCTGGATCTCGTACCCGAGATTGCGCTGGGCCTCGGCGGCGATGGCACCACGTTGCTCGCGTTTGCTAATCTGAGATATTCTTTCCTGACGTCAGACCGGATCCGTCCGTATGTCATGGGAGGCGCTGGTCTTTACACGGAGTCACTGGTTGGTATTGGGACTTCCGTTGGCACGAGCATCAATCTGCGATCGGCCGGCCAGTCCCCACTTTACGGGTTCGCAGAGCTGCAGGGCCTGAATTTCTTCGATCATACCAGGATTCTCTTTGGTGTGAGCACCACCTACTGATCGACGAGGGGGTTGCGGTGAAGACCTTTAACAGATTGATCGTCGTACTCGTTGCATTGGCACTGATGACTGTTTCGCTCATCGTGCTTGCGGCGAGCTTCGGATGGTTGTCTCCTGATCGCCTGCCTGTTGGTTATTGGCTTCAGGAAGGGTTAGGATTGGCAACGGGCTCCATGCGTCCAGAGCGCGCTCCGGTTCAATGGATTGCTCTGGGTACCTTGTTGCTAAGCATTGTGTTGTTCTGGCTGGAATGGCGCTCTGCCCGTACCTGGCATCGTCCCATCGTGGTAAGCTCCACACCGAGCGGTGACGTCACGTTGTCGCGTGAAGGGATCAAACATCTGGTTGAACACGTGGCCACCCACACCGAAGGTGTGCTGGAGGCGACCGCACGCGTTCGCGGATCGTCACAGCTGTACGTCGACTGCCGGGCGCGCATCACTCCGGAGAGCAACGCGCCCAGCGTCGCCAAGGTGCTGCGGGAGACTCTGAAAGAGGCGGTCGAGCGACACGTCGGCTGCCCGGTGGCGTCCGTATCAGTCCACACGCAGCTTGACCCCTTCGTGAGCGGTCGGCGTTCTCGCCGGGTTGCCTAGAACACGGAACGACAGGAGAGACCATGCAGAATCAACTGAATGAAATCGTGGCACGCGCGAATCCGGTGTTGCTGATTACGGGCGCCGTCTTCCTATGCATACTCGGCGTGCTCGTGATCGCCTTTCCCGTCATCCTCGCATGGGCATTTGGCGTGGGAGTGATACTGGGAGGGGTGGCCCTGTTGGCGACGGCACTCCTGTCGCAGCGGAACTGACCGGGATTTCGTCACGTACGGACGACGTTTGGCGTGGCCCACGCGTCGGCCGCCCCACGAAGCGCACGTCGCGGAAAGGGGCCCGGTATAGTCCGGGTGGTGTTATCCACCCTTTACCGAACAACCCAATGCGCGCCCCGTACTATTCTACCCTCTTCGCCCTGCTCGCGACGGCGTTCGTGCTGCCGTCCCGTAGTGCGTCGTCACAGGTACCAAACCGCGAGAGCGCCGTCGCAATGCGGAGCGAGTTTCTCGCTGATCTGGATACCCTGCAAAGCAAATTTCTGGCTCTGGCCGAAGCGATCCCCGCTGAGAAGTACAGCTGGCGCCCGGCTGAAGGGGTGCGTTCGATCGGCGAGGCGTTCATGCATGTAGCCAGCGAGTACTACATCTGGACGCCGCAGTCGTACGGCGCGAAGGCTTCACCCGTGGTCACTCCCAGTCGTGACGGCCTCACAAAGTTCGAGAGCATGTCCGGCAAGGCCGACGTAATGAAACATCTCAAAGAGGGCTTTGCCTATACCAAGGAACAGCTGAACGGTCTGAATGAAGCGCAGATTACCGGAACGCAGAAGCTCTTCGGCCAAGACATGACCATTCTGAGGACGTCCATGATCATGTCAGCGGATCTTCACGAACATCTGGGTCAGCTGATCTCGTACGCGCGGATGAACGGGATCACGCCTCCGTGGAGTAAGTAGCGCGCGAGTGGAAGGACGTCACCGACGGTGTAGCCTGCGGTGTGGAGGCACAGCGAGGGCATCGCGGGTTGGCGTCCCGGCGGCGGCGCTGCAACATTCAGCTGCGGCACCACCTGTAGTCCGGCGCTGACGTATTTTCCGGTCATAGCGCGCACACTCCGCTCCCCCTGCGCTGCCTGCCTACTTGAGGACCTGCAGCGCCTCCAGCAATGATTTTACTGCGGCCTCGAGCTGCTGGTCGCGCCCTTTTGCAACAACAGAGTACTCGTTGCGCACCACAATGTCCGGCTCCGTCTGAAGGTTTTCCAGGTATTTCCCGGTGACGGCATCCTTGACGCCCAGCCCGGGAACGCCCCAGCGAATACCGTCCTGCAGACTTTCCCATCCTGCGAACGTGCACGTGCCCGGCACCGGCATTCCGATCAGCTTACCGATCTGTTGTTCCTTGTACGCGTATGCAAAGCAGTGGCCATCTGAATAGTTGGCCTCATTCGCCAGGGCTACGGTCGGCTTCGTCCAGCGAAAATTCGGCTCGTACCCACTGCTGCGCGTATCCGTGGTGTAGTCAAAGAACTTCTTGCCGCTCAGGAACATGGCGAGATCCGCTACAAGGTCACCACCCCCGTTGTTGCGCGTGTCGATCACCACGCCCTGCCGAGTCGCGTATTTCCCCATAACTTCCTCAAAGGTCGTGCGATACGCCCCATCGTTCATCCCGGGAATATGCACGTAACCGAGCTTGCCCTGACTCAGCCGATCGACCTCCTCGGCATTCCGCTGCACCCATCGGCGATACAGCAGTCGGTTCTCATCTGCGGGAGCAATCGGCCTAACGACGATCTCGCGTTTGGTACCCCCTTCGTCGAGTGTCAGCAATACGTTCTTCTCGGCTTTGCGGTTCAACAACTCCGCGATATCCCGGTCGGGCCCAATGCTCACACCGTCGACCGCCTCGATGATGGCACCAGGCTTGACCGCGATACTCCCGCGATCCAGCGGCCCCCCCTTAATGACTTCGTCGATCCGGACGCCGGGTGCGGTGCGCGTCAAGTCAAAGAATGCGCCTAACGACGCTGTTGCGTCGGCGCCGGGCTGAGGAGTGCCCGAGAACGAAGATCCGCTGTGGCTGACGTTCAATTCTCCCAGCATCTCCGCCAGCATTTCCGAAAATTCGTGGCTGTTGCCGATGTGTGGGAGGTAGCGGGCGTACTGGGGACGCATCGTGCTCCACTCAACGCCGTGGTACCCCTGCGTGTAGAACGTATCCCGCGTCTTGCGCCACACGTGATCGAACATCGCTTCGCGTTCCGCCTGTTGATCAAAGGCCAGTTCGCCACTCAGTGACACAACATCGCGTTTTGCAGTTGCCGGATCAATGCGCGAAATGCCACCGTCGGCAAGCAGGAATATGTTCTTCTGCTCCTTGTCCCATTGCATGCTCCCACCATTGGCATTCATCTGCACAATCATCTTGGTCTCTTTAGACCTCAAACTTGTGGACCACAGATTCATCCCTTTCTCGAAGCGTGCCAGATAATAGAGCGTCTCGCCGTCCTTGCTGAGCAACGCATCACCGAGAGATGACGAATGCAATGTCAGTCTGGATTTACGGAACTCAAGATCCTCAAGATCCAGCGTCAGCGGTGCAACCGGAGTTGGCGAAGGAGTTTTCGCAGAGTCAACTTTCGGTTTGTCCCGATCCTCCGCCTCCTTCACGAGTGCCACGTCAGCTTTACTCAGCTGAAAGCGATCGAACGCGTCACGATCAAAGAACATGGCGTAGGCATCCTGCTGCGTGCCTCCCGTCTGAGCGACCGCCTTGAGTCCGTCGCGATTGCTGAACCACAGCATGGCCTTGCCGCCGAGGATCCACTGGCCACCGCCGTCATTAAACCCACTCTCCGTCAGGTTGTGCACAGTGCCGCGGCCATCCGTTGAGATCAGGCCCACTTCTCCCGGCGCAATCCCCGGCACGCTGAGGTCAAACAGCATCCACTTGCCGTCCGGACTCCACTCGAAGTGATGATTGGGGTTGTTGCTAAACAATTCCCGATCCGTCAACAACGTCCGCACCTGCTTTGTCGCGAGGTTCATCACGCGGAGAACGTTGCGATCCTCAATGAACGCCAACTCCTTGCCATCGGGCGAAAACTTCGGCTGATAATTCTGCCGGTCGTTGGCGAGCAGTGGCGTCTCGTCAACCACTGTTGATGCATAAAAATACGGCTCGGCGCCGCGTCGGCGTTGTGATTGGTAAATCGCCCATCGTCCGCCACGCTCGGAGGCATACACCAGCGACTTGCCGTCGGGGGAGAATTGCACACCAACCTCTCCGTCGGGCGTGTTGGTTATGCGTTTGGTAATTCCGCCTTCCACGCTGGAGACAAAGACGTCGCCGCGGAAGACGAATGCGATCTCCTTACCGCTGGGTGCGACGGCAAGGTCACGCGCTCCCCCCGTCACGCTGAGCACTCGTTCATTGTTGCCGCGCGCATCCGCTGCGATTGCAATTGGAACGAGGCGAGGTTGTGCGCCTTCCTTGAGCGTGTAGATCAGGCCGTCGTGGCCAAAGCTCAACGTGCCATCCGTACTCTTACTGAGAAAGCGCACCGGCGGACCATTAAACCGGGTCAGCTGCTGTGACTTGCCCCCTTCGAGGGCAACTTTGTGCACGTTGAAGGTTCCGCTTTCTTCGCTCAGATAGAACAGGGCACGGTCGCTGTCGGTGAACACCGGATTCCTGTCTTCGCCGTCGAACGTCGTCACCTGCCTGTGCGACCCCGCGCGTGAATCATAGACCCAGATGTCGCGTGCTATCGCCGAGTTGTGATGCTTGCGCCATGCGTTCTCACCACCTTTGCGATCTTCGTAAAGCAATAATTGACCGTTTCTGCTGAGCGCAACGTTTTCGGCAGGAGTGGTCAGCAGCTGAATCGGGCGACCTCCCGCAGTTGGTACCTGATAGAGTTCAGGCAGTGACCCCGTGGGATACTGCCGATTGGTGGCGGCATCCATACGCGTTGAACCGAACAGAATATTGCGATCGTCCGCCGTAAACGCGTATGGGTATTCGTTCGCAGAGTGATACGTGAGGCGGGTAGGTTCGCCACCCGTCGCACCCACTACGAAAATGTCGAAGTTGCCGTACCGATCAGCCGCAAAGGCGATCCGTCGACTGTCGTTGCTCCACACCGGCATGTAGTCGTGTGCCACGTGCGACGTGATCGCAATCGCGGCGCCACCTGCGGTCGGCACACGATACAGGTCGCCTTTATAGGTGAACGCGATGGTCTGACCGTCGGGAGAGATCGCCGGGTATCTCATCCAACTGACTGCCGCTGCAGGCTGCGCGGCAGCGGTGTGCGGGGTGGCCAGGACAACTGGCAGAATCAGCGCTAGCGCGCGGCGGAAGGCTCGGATCATGAAGACGGGTGGTTTGAGGACGGCAGCACAACAAACCTATATGTCGCGTCTGACGAGGGCGATAAACCCACCCCCCGGGCGCGGTGGAGGGGGGCCGAACCGTCTCTTCGCCGATGCCACCTCGCGCGACCCACATGGCAGGCGGCCCTGACGCAAAAGGCGGCACCCAATATCGGATGCCGCCCTGTGTCACCGGTCAGGGCTTCCTTCTATGCGTCCCGGTTGAGGCACCCGGTTGAACGTCGGATTGTTTCGCTCCGCGACGAAAACCTGCGCTGCTGCCTCAGGCAGACCCTATCCCGCGTCTGTGACCGGCCCTGCGAGTGTTCCCGTTGGCGCGCGAGGGGGAGGTGCGGCCGCAAGAACCGTGACCGTTGCCGCGAATGCGGCCACTTTTAGCTTGCGGCACATCGTGCGTTACGAATTCGTCCCAACCACAACAGATTACTCGTCACTCATCTTCCTCCAATTATGCTCCTGCGCCGCGCGTTCATTCCGTTGCTCGTTGCTTTTTCAACTCCCTTGGCACTCACGGCACAGGCCGGCAGCACGACAAGTCCGCCTTACGATCCTTCCATTTATTCATCTCCTACGGCAACCGGGTCGGCCTTTAAATCATTGCGGTGGCGCAATGTTGGTCCGTTTCGTGGTGGTCGCGTCGACGCGGTCGTGGGGCACCCCACGCAACCGTTCGTGTTCTATCTTGGAGCGGTAAATGGCGGTGTGTGGCGCACACAGGATGGAGGTCAGCGCTGGAGCAACCTCACGGACGGCAAGACCGATATCTCGTCGGTCGGCGCGATCGCACTGGCTCCGAACGACCCGAACGTCATTTACGTCGGAACCGGAGAATCGCAGCTTCGTGAGGATTTGACGTTCGGAACCGGCATGTATCGCTCGACAGATGCCGGCACCACCTGGCAACCGATCGGCCTCACCGACACGCACCAGATCACGGACATCGTCGTGGATCCACGCGACGCCGATCGTGTTTTTGTGGCCGCGATCGGCCACGCGTTCGGGCCCAACCCGGAGCGCGGTGTCTTTCGCACGCTCGATGGCGGCAAGACGTGGAAGAAGGTGCTCTTCGTGAACGATTCGACAGGGGCCCAGGATCTCTCGATGGATCCCAGTAATCCGCGCATCGTGTACGCGTCACTGTACAAGTTTCAGCGCACTCCGTGGTCGATGCTGGCCGGCGGTGGACGCAGCGGCCTTTGGAAAACGACGGACGGCGGCGACACATGGGTTGAACTGTCGCGCAAGCCGGGCATTCCCAACAAGCCACTGGGCAAAATCGGTATCGACGTCTCTCCGGCCAACCCGCAGCGCGTTTTTGCGTCCATCGAGGCACCGGATTCAGCTGGCGGCTTCTTTCGATCGGATGACGGGGGCGAAAGCTGGCAGCGTATGAACGATGACGCCCGCATGTGGGTCAGGGCGTGGTACTACTCCGCAGTGACCGCTGATCCGATGAACGAAAACACGGTCTACGTCATGAATCTTCAGGTCATGCGTTCGATCGACGGCGGCAAGACCTTTTCCGTGGTCCGAGTTCCGCACGGCGACACGCATATGCTGTGGATCGACCCCAAGGATCCGAAACGCATGATCAACGCCAACGACGGCGGCGGAACCGTTTCGTTTGATGCTGGCGCCACCTGGTCGAGTACAGACGGACAACCGACGGCGCAGTTCTATCACGTGATGACCGACAATCAGTTCCCGTATCGCATCTACGGTGGGCAACAGGACAACTCCGCGGTCTCAGTCGCGTCGCGCTCGGATGATGGCGGGATAGGCGAACGCGACTACTTCTCGGTCGCCGGATGCGAAAACGCCACGATTGCCGTCGATCCTCGGGACCCGCTGATCAGTTATGGCGGCTGTTACATGGGATCGTTCAGCCGCTACGATCACCGCAACCGCCAGGAGCGGGACATTTCCGTTTGGCTGCGCAACTACGATGGGTACGCGGCCAGAGACGTGCCTGAGCGATTCCAGTGGACCTTTCCCGTGCTCGTGTCGACGCACGATCCTCAAACGCTCTACGTCACGTCACAACATGTGTGGCGGTCGCGCACCGAAGGTGCAAGCTGGGAACGCATCAGTCCCGACCTGACGCTGCACGACACCACCACGTTAGGCATCACCGGTGGCCCGATCCACGGTGAGATGACAGGGGCGGAATGGTACGCGACGATTTACGCGTTTGCCGAATCACCGCGCACCAAAGGAGTTCTGTGGGCGGGCTCTGACGATGGATTAATCCATGTTTCGCGCGATGACGGCGCCACGTGGCAGAACGTGACCCCTCCGGGATACGGAAAGTTCACGCGCACGTCGCACATCGACCCGTCGCCGCACGATCCGGCCGTGGTCTACATCGCCGCGACACGATATCAGCTCGACGATTTTGCGCCGTATCTTTGGAAAAGCGCTGACTATGGCAGAACGTGGACCCGGATCACGCGCGGCATTCCTGCGACGGCGTACACACGCGTGGTGCGGGAAGATCCGGCGCGCCGCGGCTTGTTGTATGCCGGCACCGAATACGGCGTATGGGTCTCAATGGACGATGGCGCCCGCTGGGAACCGCTGCAGCTGAATCTTCCCCGGGTGTCGGTTCGCGACCTTCGCGTGCAGGGCCAGGACCTCGTCGCCGCGACCCACGGACGCGCGTTCTGGGTTATCGACGATCTGTCACCGCTCCGGCAGCTGGCCGACAGTGTAACGCGCAAAGCGCAGCACCTCTTTCAGCCTGCGACTGCGTTGTTATGGAATGGCGGTCGCGCCCGCGGTGCTGTTGGCGAAAATCCGGTGAGCGGCGTGCTGGTGGATTATTGGCTTCGCGACTCGACCACGCGAGACCTGCGGTTGGAGTTCCTCGACGCAAACGGCACCGTTCTGCGAAGTTTTTCGAGCGAGAAAACGACTTCCGACTCGGGAGACGCGTCAACCCGCGCCCCCCAGCGGACGGACAGCATTGCGTACTATCCCTCGGATTCACTCGTTCGGGCACGATCGGGAACCAATCGATTTGTCTGGAACCTGCGATTAACCGACGCGAAAAAACTCCCGAACACGGTGATCGATGAGGGGCACTTGCGGGGCCCGCTCGTCGCCCCGGGTCAGTATCGGGTGCGGCTGATCGCGGGACGTGATACCATGACACGCCCGTTTACAGTTGAGCGCGACCCACGCGTCACGACTTCCGTTGAGGACCTCCGGGCACAGCACGAGATCACACTCAGAACCATCGCACGAATCAACGAGATCGTCGACAACGTGGCGCGAGTCGAAGATTTCCAGAAGCAACTGGATGCGCGTGTCACTCAAACGAAGGATCAGGCGTTTGCCGCACGCGTGGCCGAGGCAGCGAAAGCGGCCCGAGTACGTCTGGAGAAGGTGCGTGCCGAGCTGTACGAGGTCGGGTGCCATGTGGATCAATGCACACTCGATATGCCAGTCAAGTTGTACAACTGGTTCATCACCCTGAACGCGCAGGTCCAGCAGGGCGCCTACGGGCCGACGAAGCAGCACGGGGAAATATACACCGACCTAAAGGGCAAACTGGACATTCAGTTGCGCCTGCTGGATCAGATCGAAGCAGCGGATCTCGCCCAGTTCAATAAACTACTGCAGGACCTTGGGATACCGGGGATCTACCTGCCGCCACGGAAACCGATTTCGTAGCGATACATCGGCGGCAAAGCTGCGCGTTGCAGAAGACGGTTGAAGGAGGCGAAAAAGCCGCACCACCGTGCGAAAGCGAGTGGTGCGGCCCAAGGCCTCGGTTCGCTATCGCCGCCGACCGCTACGGAGCGCTGTGGCGACGAGGCCGAGGTCGGGTTGCAGTCGTACGATCTGCCCGGACCAGCCGCCGGAACGATCGCCAGAACCTAGCTGACAACGCCGCCGAGGATCACCAGCAGTTTGACTATCTCCGATACAATCGAGACGCGCAGCAACCCCTGAGGGCCCTCATACCCTTTCAGCTCGATCATGCTCATCTGCAGCCATTCAGATGGAGGACGTTCCCCGCGACTCAGATACCCTATCGCCTGAAGCCCGATCTCCGAGGTCCTCGCCAGAGCATCTGAGGCGGGGGTGGACTGCGCGATCAACGGTGTTCCGGTGCCGAGCGCACGGACGCGTGGAGCATTGTCGCGCCATCTTGCGAACAGGGTCGCGAGCGAATCTCTCGCCGCGACGTCCACGGGCCCCTGCACGACACGACGCACGAGCCGCTCCACGAGCCATCGCGCCGAGGGATCAGGACGCGCCGCGTCAACGATGCGCGTGAGCGGTTGCAGCTGATTGGTACTCACGCCATTCAGTCGCTGTCCGAAGAACGGTGGTTGAGCTACGGTAAGCAACGTCTCCAGAGGAGCAATATCGCCAGTCGGCATCAGCTGCCGCAGCATGCGTGCGGTGTGGCTCTGCACCCGGAGTCCCATACCTTCCAGGCGACCCGCGAGCACATCCAGTCGTCGGTACATATCTGGAACGTCGGTAACGTGTTGCGGCGACCACAGGCGTTCAGCCACTGCGCCGAGTCGCGGCCAGAGTCGTGAGTCGGTCGTTTCTTCAGAAACGAATTCGGACCACATGCAGGCCTCACCGCCGAGTACGAGGGCCTGCTGCTCGGCCGTGAGCGTTGTGCCAGCCGGCAGCGGATCGGCCAGATAGAAATCCGTCGCTGGCTTAATGTGATCGAGGTAATAGGGCGCTGAGAGAATGCCGGGATGACCCTTGCGCACGGCTTCACTGAGGTAGTTCACTCCGCGCCACGACTGAACGACCGTCTGGGTGGGCAGCTGCGGATGCAGCACCTCATCCCATCCGATCATCACCCGACCGTGCTTGCGCAGGATCGTTGTCAGGCGCCGGTTGAAGTGTGCCTGCACCGCGGCGGTATTTGCAAAGCCGCGCGCACGACGCCACCGCGTGATACGCGCGTTCCCGTTCCAATGTTTCGCCTCGACCTCGTCGCCACCAATATGCCAGTACTGATCCGGAAAGATCGCGACCATTTCACCAATGAATTGATCTATGAAGGTGTAGGTTTCTTCGCGCGATGGATCGAAGATGGCATCAGCACCGCCCCATTCGCGACGAATGGCGATCGGCGCGGGTCGACTGGCGTATTGCGGATAACCGACGAACCAGGCAGTGGAGTGGCCGGGCATGTCGAATTCCGGCACCACGCGGATACCGCGGTCGCGTGCGTAGGCGACGACGTCCCGCAACTCACTCTGTGTGTAGTACGAACCATCACTCCCCAATTGATGCAATTTGGGAAATCGCTTGCTCTCCACACGAAACCCCTGATCCTCACTCAGGTGCCAGTGCAACACGTTCAGTTTAACGAGTGCCATGCCATCGAGGGTGTTTTTTATCTGTTCGACGGGCATGAAATGCCGACCTACGTCAACAAGGAGCCCTCGCCAGTGAAATCTGGGTTCGTCCTCGATGGCGACCTCGGGGACGTAAAAGCGCTGTTCATCACCGGTAATGAGTTGCAGGAGTGTTTCCAGCCCGCGGATGGCGCCCACAACCGTTGGTGCCTTGAGGAACGCGCGCTCATTGTTCACATGCAGTGAGTACGACTCGTTCTCGTCGATTCCCTGCACGCGCTGACCCGCCGCGGTCACCTCGATCACGATTGTCGCGGTCGGTCCGCCGGGGACAGCAAACGGAACACCGATTCGCGCTTCAGCCCGATCCACAAACCGGGCCACCGCACGATCGAGCCTGGCGTCCCGAAAACGGGTGACACGAACCGTCGTGCCACTGTCGAGTGTGAGCGGCGTGGCTCCCTCGCCCATGCGCATATTGCGCGGAACGGGAAGGAGTGAGTTTGGCTGCGCCACAATCGTAAGGGGGGCAGCAAGCAGGAGCGATACGAGCAACAGAATCATGTGGCGCATGTCATTAATGTCGTGAAGCAGGCATGGCGGGACCAGCCCGGTGGATTCATCTTGAGCCGCCCGCCCCTCCCATATTAAGACGGTTCTCCGGACCCTCAACTACAAACCGGTGTCGCTCAACTCTCTGGATTGGCAAGTGGTGGTCGTCTGTCTGGCGATCTCCTTCATACCCGCGATCGTACTCGCGCGACGCGCGGGCAAGGACACCACCGAATTTTTTACGTCGGGGCGGTCGGCTCCCTGGTGGCTGATCGGCGTCTCAATGGTCGCGACAACTTTCTCCACCGACACGCCCAACCTCGTGGCGGACCTGGTGCGCAAGAACGGCGTCGCAAACAACTGGGCATGGTGGGCGTTCCTGCTGACGGGGATGATGACGGTGTTCTTTTATGCGCGCCTGTGGAGACGCTCAGGGGTGCTGACCGATCTCGAGTTCTACGAGATCAGATACTCCGGAAAAGCCGCGACGTTCGTGCGCGGTTTTCGCGCCGTGTACCTCGGCCTGGTGTTCAACTGCGCGATCATGGCGACCGTCAATCTGGCCGCGGTCAAGATCGCCAACGTACTGCTGGGCTGGCCGATGACGCAGACTCTGCTGGTCTGCGCGGCGCTGAATATTGCCTTTGCTGCGACGTCCGGGCTTTGGGGTGTGCTGGTCACCGATTTTGTGCAGTTTGGTATAGCTATGACCGGTTCCGTCCTTGCGGCGGTGTACGCGCTGCGGCAACCTGAAATCGGAGGATTGTCGGGGCTCGTGTCAAAACTCGATCCCGCCACGCTCGCGTTGGTGCCGGACTTCGGAGACTGGAGCCTCACGCTCACCGTATTGATTATTCCGATTACCGTCCAATGGTGGTCCGTATGGTATCCCGGTGCGGAACCTGGTGGCGGCAGCTACATCGCCCAACGCATGCTGGCCGCCCGCAGTGAGAATGACGCACTGGCCGGGACGTTGTTTTTCAACGTTGCGCACTATGCAATCCGCCCCTGGCCGTGGATTATTGTGGCGCTCTGTTCGATGGTGATTTACCCGCAGCTGAGTGACATTCAGGCGGCGCTGCCACACGTCGACCCGCGCCTCATCAACGACGATATGGCGTACCCGGCCATGCTGCGTTTTCTCCCTTCAGGTGTGCTCGGCTTAATGGTCGCGGGCCTCCTGTCGGCATACATCTCCACGATTTCCACTCATCTGAATTGGGGATCGTCATATCTCGTGCATGATCTGTACCGCCGTTTTATCAATACCAGCGGCACTGAAGCGCACTACGTGTTCATGAGTCGTATCTCGACCGCGGTCCTGATGGTGCTCGCGGCGTTGTTGACCTACGTGTTCGATTCTGCTGCACAGGCGTTCCAGCTGCTGCTTTCCATCGGGGCAGGAACCGGATTGCTGTACTTGCTGCGCTGGTTCTGGTGGCGGGTGAACGCGTGGAGCGAAGTGGCGGCGATGCTGGTGTCGTTTGCTGTGGCCGTCGCTTTTTTTGTGGCGGCGCGCAATGGGGTTCAGGTCGCCTCCCACGTGGCGCTGCTCTGGGGCGTAGGAATCACCACGGTCGTGTGGATCATCGTCAGTTACGTGACGCCCGCCACCAGTCCTGCCGTTCTCACCTCGTTCTACACCCTCGTGCGCCCCGCCGGACCGGGTTGGCAGCAGATCCGTGAGGCAACCGGCCTACCAGCGTCGGGCGACTCCATCACGCAGTCGCTGCTGGGATGGATTCTGGGCTGTACGTTCGTCTACGCGGCCCTGTTCGGCACTGGCAGCTTTCTGTATGGAAACACAGGCCCCGCGCTGATGTGGACAGCCGTCGGAACAGTGAGTGGCATCGGCCTCTACCGGGTGTTCATGGCAATGCGGAAGGGGAGCCGCGAGCGCGCCGCGTGACCACTCGCGCGGTCATTCTCGCGCGGGGCCTCGGCACCCGCATGAAGTCCCACAACAAACACGCACAGCTGAGTGATGAGCAGACCAGGACAGCTGAACAAGGACTCAAAGGGCTGATTCCGGTTGGCCGCCCGTTTCTGGATTACTCGCTCAGCAATCTCGCGGACGCGGGCGTGAGCGACGTGTGCCTCGTGATCGGACCCGAACATGCTGCCGTTCGCAATTATTATCACGATACCGTGCGTTCCGAGCTGACACGCGTGCGTATTCATTTCGCTGAACAGCTCGAGCCGAGGGGAACAGCCGATGCCTTGCTCGCCGCTGCGGCCTTCGCCGGCGACACACCGGTGCTCGTCATGAATGCGGACAATTTGTACCCGACTGCTGCCATACGTCGGGTCGCCAACTGCGCAGGGTCGGCGTTGGTGGGCTTCGATGCTGACGCGCTCATCGCTCAGGGGAATATCCCCGCCGGTCGCATCAGGAGCTTTGCACTCGTGGAAAGTGATTCGAACGGACGGCTGACAGCTATCCATGAGAAACCGGACGACGAGCTGTATCACCGATTGAAGTTCAGCGCGACAGTGAGCATGAACCTCTGGCGCTTTCGCCCCACCATTTTCGACGCCTGCGCGCGCGTTCGCCCTTCTGCGCGGGGTGAACTGGAGATTCAGGACGCGGTTCGGCTGGCCATGGAGACGGGGGAATCCTTTCAGGTGGTTCTCTTTGCGGGCGGGGTGCTTGATCTCTCCCGCCGCGAGGACATTTCAACGGTCACTGCCATACTCGCTGAGACGCCGGTCTCATTGTAGAGCGCCCGCGTTAGTTTTCGGCATGCAACACGATCTCGAGCAACTTGTTTTCGCGGGCATGTCGGTCGAGCGCGCCACGGCAGTCGCCGCGCATCTGGTAGCATGCAATGGCGCTCTCGACGCGATCAGGAGCGCGCGCACGCGATGGTCCGTGTGGGTCCCGGGCCGCGTTGAGCTGTTCGGAAAACATACGGACTATGCCGGTGGGCGGAGTCTGCTGTGCGCCGTTGAACGCGGGTTTGCGGTGTCAGCTGCTCCGCGCAGGGACGGAAAGATCCACGCGGTCGACGTCGCCCACGGCGACTCGTATGTCACCTCGCTCAGCGCCGAGCCACAGGACGCAGACGCGGGCTGGCCCATGTATGTCGCCGCAGTTGCCCGCCGGCTTGCGTCAAATTTCCCAAGTGCATCGCGCGGCGTCGATCTCGCGTTTCTCAGCGACCTCCCGATGTCTGCAGGATTAAGCAGTTCCAGCGCACTCATGATCTCGGTATTCGTGGCGCTCGCGAAAGCGAACGACTTGCGTTCATCTGAAGAGTTTCGGCGCGAAATATTCTCACGTGAAGAACTCGCGACCTATCTCGGATGCGTGGAGAACGGTACCGCGTATCGATCGCTCGTCGGTGATCGCGGCATCGGTACGATGGGCGGCAGCCAGGATCACACCGCGATCATGTGCAGCATTTCCGATCGCATCATTCAGTACGGGTTTGTGCCTGTGCGCAGAGAGGCAGTGTACGCGTTTCCCGACACACACACCCTCGTGATCGGATCCTCGGGCGTTGCGGCCAACAAGGCGACGGACGTCCGCGAGCAGTACAACCGCGCCTCGGAGATGGTTCAGCACACCCTCCGCCTGTGGAACGAGGCGAAAGGGCGACGCGACCGCAGCCTCGGCGACGCGGTGCGCAGCGGCGAAGGGGCACCGGAGGAACTACGCCGCGTCGCTCAGGCCAGTGCAACCGAGGTGTTCAGCTCGACCGACCTGGTCAACCGCGTAGACCAGTTCATTACTGAGGCGTTTGACATCATTCCCGCCGTCGCCGCCGCGCTGTCGCGCGGAGCCATTGACGATCTGGGCGAACTGGCGGCTCGATCGCAGCAGGGTGCTGAAAAGGGACTGCACAACCAGGTTCCCGAGACCATCTCGCTTGTTGAGCTGGCACGTAGTCTTGGCGCCACGGCCGCCTCTTCGTTCGGCGCCGGTTTTGGGGGGAGTGTATGGGCAATCGTACCGAGAGAAAAAGCAGAACTGTTCATGACCAGGTGGAGCGCCGCATACGGCAGCGCGTTTCCTGCGCGCGCCGCGCAGGCCGAATTCTTCGTCTCTCCGCTCGGTCCCGGCGCCATGCAATGGACCTGAACTCCAACAAGCGACCGACGACATGACCACTGACCGCCGGGACTTCCTCAAGGTAAGTGCAGCCGCCGGCATGGCAGCTGCATCGATCTCCATACCTGATGCGGCGTCTGCCGAACCGCAGAGCGAGAGTGCCGCAGCATCCATGGCGGGCGTGCCCTTTGAAGCGCGTTCGGTCCCACGCGTTGCAATCGTGGGAACGGGGCTGAGGGGACGCAGCGTGCTCCACGAACTGCTCGGTGCGGGAGATGTACGCATCACCGCGCTCTGCGACACTGTGCCGCAAAAGGTTGAGCAGGCACGGGAGCAGATGCGTAAAGCTGGTCACAACTATGACGTGGCAACGTTCACGGCTGGTGAACGCAGCTTTGAGCAGCTCGTCCAACGCGACGACATCGACCTCGTGTATACAGCGACGCCGTGGGAACTTCACGTTCCGGTGTGCGTCGCTGCCATGAAGAACGGAAAACACGCGGCTACGGAAGTCCCTGCGGCATACACGCTCGAGGACTGCTGGCGACTTGTGGACACGTCGGAGTCCAGCCGCCGTCACTGCATCATGATGGAGAACGTGAACTACGGGTACAACGAGCTGCTGGTGCTGAACATGGTTCGTGCGGGGTTGTTCGGCGACCTTAAGCATGGCGGCGCGGCATACAATCACGACCTGCGCTCGATCCTGTTTGAGAATCGCGATGAGGGCCTGTGGCGCCGCCGGCATCACACGATGCGCAACAGCAATTTATACCCCACACACGGCCTTGGTCCGGTTGCATTTTTTATGGACATCAACCGCGGTGATCGCTTTGATTACATGGTCTCGATGTCGACGCCCGAACAGGGGCTTACCAAATGGCGCACAGACCACCTCGCGACGGAATCTGATAAGCTGAGTGAACGCTATGTGACCGGCGACCTCAGTGTTTCACTGGTCAAGACAGCGCAAGGACGCACGATTCGGCTTGAACACGATGTCTCGAGTCCGCGGCCCTACTCACGGATCAACAGCATTCAGGGAACCAAGGGGATTTTTGAGGATTATCCGGCCCGCGTCTACTTCGACGGCATGACACCAAGTCACCGGTGGCAGGAGATTGACGCCTTCAAGGCGGAGCACGAACACCGCTTGTGGCGGGAGCTGGGCCAGCGTGCCCGCAGTGGCGGACACGGCGGCATGGACTTCGTGATGGTGTGGTCGTTGCTCGACGCGATGCGTACGGGCCGCGCGCCCGACATGGATGTCTACGACGCCGCGGCGTGGTCGGCGCCGGGACCACTGAGTGAAATGTCGGTGGCCAAGGGAAGTGCGCCGATGCGCTTTCCCGATTTCACCCGCGGGCGTTGGCGCGACGCACGGCGTTCGTTGTGATCGACTGACGCTGCGCCGCAAACGGTATTCTCCGCGACGACCAGCAGGATGCTGCGCACGTACGGCGACTGTACACCTACAACGTTTTGGCCTGCTCACCAACCGGGAGGACTTTCGTTGAACTGTCGCCCAGTATCAGCACACGATGCGCCCAGAGCGGCGCGATGCCATTGCGCATGACGCGTTCATGGAAAGTGAGCAGGTCGAACGTGGAACCGTCTATCTCCCGGGTATCAGCGCGCAGCTTAAGCATGGCACGCTTGCCCAGAAAGTATCCGCCGTTGGTCGGATCGTAAACCACACGCACGGCCTCCTGTCTCGCTGCCGGAGCTGGTACGTGTGCCTCCTTCTCAAAGAACGCTGCGGCGTCATCCACCGTCCATGTCCCTGTGTGGACCTGCAACCCCGCGATGAGGCGACAAATTCGGGTCATGGATTCTGACAGCTGAGCAAGTGCGTAACTCGGATCATCCTTCCTGAAGCCCTGCTCAATCACCATCTGTTCTGCGTAATGCGCCCATCCGTCCTGTCCGGACGACGGTTGCGGAAACGGATTCAGTCCGATCCAGATGCGTCTGATTTTGCCTGGCGTCTGTCGCATATAGAGCGAATGCACAAAATGTCCCGGCATCGCTTCATGCGCCGAGGTAATCGTCAGCGACGCTTTGTTGAATCGTTCCAGCCATGCATTCTGCTGCTGCAGGGGCCACGACGCATTCGCGTCTGTGATGTAGTAAATCGAGGCAACAGGAACTGGCTCAAGCGGAGGTGATGCGTGCATTGATGCCAACCCGAGGTCAAATGGTCGCGACGCCTCAACGATGACCGACTCTCCCTCCGGAACGCGAGCGATGCGTGCGGTCGTCACGAACGTCTGCAGCTCCGCAACGGCGGCCCGTGTCGCCTCGACGACCTCGCCGCGTTTGGGATGGTTCATCCTCACGCCCTGCCATACTTCGAGCATCGGCCGCGATGGATCGATCTCGGCGGCCTTCGCCTTGAAGAGTTCCTGCTCCCGCGCCAGTTGACGCATCCCCATGGCAAGGAGTGTGTCGGTGCTCTCGTCGAACAATTCCTCTGCCCGGTATCGGGCTTCCACATATTCCCTGCCTAACGCTATTGGCCCGTTGGATCGGGGGAGCAGATCCGAGCGCAGGTACGTGATGAAATCATCGATCGACTTCTTCGCGGCTGCTGCCTCATTCAGCATGAGCGTTCTGGACTCGCCGAGTGAATCGGGGAACGCCTGTGCCAGATCCGTTGCGAGCATTGCGCTGGCGCCTTCGAACATGGTGATGCCGCGGTCGACCAACACGCGTGGAGGATTCACCAGGTGACGGCGGGCGGCATCCAGCAATCGCGGGATGCCCTGCAGCTTACCACGAACACGCTCCATACGGGTTGCCGCAGGCGCGCTTTCCATGGTCATCAGATTGTGAACACCGTCCGCAATCGCCGACGCGTAGATCATCGGGTTGCGTGCGTGGTTTTTCATCCCGTCGAGTTCGAGAAGCCAGGCGTCGGCCAGCCCCTGCAGAATCCGATGGTCCACACGTTCGTCGGGCGGCAGCTGCGCGCGCGGTACGGCTGCCAACCGCACGCCGAACGCTTTGAGCCATTCCACCTGACTCGCCACGGCTTCGTCGGAATAGTCTTCCAGCGTTCCATCGTGCTGGTGCAGTCCGTTTCCTGCGGCGATGGACGGATGGTTCTGCGCAAACCATTCGAGATACTCATCCGCGAGGACCGAGAGTTGGGCCGCGCTCTCGTTTGCCGTGCCGTATCCGCCCAGTTCGATCGCAGAATCGGTCCTTTTCGTCACGAACACGTAGGTGCCCACGGCGAGGGCCAGGAGGAGCAGAAACCAGCGGAGCGGCTTAGTGGACATACGGGCTGTGGCGTGGACAGGAAGGGTCAACGAACGTCTATTGCCACGCTACAACGAAAAGCGGGCCGCGTCGAGTGACGCGGCCCGCCTTGCGAGGAGAGAGTGCTGCGTGAGCTGCTTATGCAGCAGCGGCCTTTTTACGACGGCGGCGTGCTGCGGCGATTCCACCGATACCGGTGGAAAGCAGGAGCAGCGTTGCGGGCTCTGGTGTCACGACGCTGGTCGACGTCAATACAGCAACGGTGAAGTCGTGCGGTCGACCCCCTGCGGCGACAAAGGTCCCTGTGTTGACCCTGTAGATGTCGTCTGCATCAGGGAGCTCGGTTCCCGCGAACTGCGTTACGCCGTTGATGCACACCTCCGGATTCGCGCCAAACATGCTGCAGGCGAATTGCTGGCGATACGGAGCACTAAGCAGCGCACGATCGTACGAACGGTACCGGCCCCCGTCTCCATCAAGCGCGAACTCCGTACGTCCTCTGCGAGTCGGGTTTCCAACGATGTCCAACTGTCCGAGAAGGCCGAACAACGGTGCGCCTTCGGAGAAGAAGCTGAATGCATGCTGCGTCTCGCCCAACACGTTGACGTTGGGACCGAACGTCACATTGAACCCGAGCCACACGTAGCCCGGCGGGCCCTGCATGGTGTACGGTTTAACAAGGATGTCGTTCGCGAACAGCTGGAACGCAGATCCCGCGGTAAAACCTCTGGTGGTAATGCCGCCGAGTTTGCAGCCGATTCCAGCGGATGCCAGATAAGCTGCCAGCGGACCGGTGGCGCAGGCCGGCTGTGCTTCGGCCGCGGCTGGTGCGACGACCATCATGGTCGAGGCTGCCAGAGCCAGTGCAGGACGTCTCAGAAAACTTCCGATCATGAATGTATCTCTCCTCGCAGTGAGCGCGCCGTGTTGACGCATTCGTTCGTGTCTGTACTACTGCAGGAATCGGGCGCAGACCGCGAAAGCTGAGGCCGCTCGCACCAGTGCACATGACAGCACATGAGTGGTGTGACGTAGGTCACGAAGCGGAAAAACGTGCGGAAGGTTGTTCCGCATTTTCTGCTTCAGCTTGACGAACTCTGCTGCAGCCTGTTGTTGAATGAATGCCGCACGCAGCGAGTCAGAGTGTCTTACTCGGTGGTGCGTGATCGGCGGCGCGGCTGCGGGCTCCGGGCAGCTGCGGCGACTCGTACCTGATCCAACAGCTTCATAAGCTGCGCGAGTTCCGCGTGGTCAAGCGATGCCATGGACTCATCCACTGCGCGAATCAGAACCGGGTCGAGCACGTCAAGCAATGCACGGCCCTCGCTCGATATGTGACAGATGACTTTTCGCCGATCGCTCGATGAGCTGCGATCGCGACGCACAAGTCCCGCCTTTTCCAGCTTATCCATAAGACGGGTGATCCCGGCCGCTTCCTCAACCAGGCGTTCCCGGATGACCAGCGTAGCGAGTCCGTCGGCGCCGGCCCCGCGCAGAATCCGTAACACGTTGTACTGTGGAAGCGAGATGCCGTGATCCTCTGCCGCTTTGGTCGGCCCTCGGCGAATTACCGAGGCAGTCCGCAACAGCGCCAGAAAGGCCTCGTGCTGCGTACTTGCAAAGGGACGGACCTGTTGGAGTTCCTGCTGAATCAACGACGGTGGAAGCGTCATGCCCCCATCTGCTCATCGAGTGCAAGCAGAGTACGCAGGAGCACGTTGGCGCCGTTTCCGATATCAGCCGGCCGACTGAACTCTTTGGGCGCGTGGGAGATGCCGTCAATGCTGGGAATGAAGATCATGCCGGACGGACACAGGTGTGCCATGTGCTGGGCGTCGTGTCCGGCGCCACTCGGCATTGGTCGCGAGGTCAGCTTGAGGCCAGACGCCACCTCTGCAATGGCCTTCTGAATCCGCGGATCGGTGAGCGCCGATTTGGAATCGTGGGTGTTCTGGAACCCGAAGGTTGTGCCGGTGGCGGCGGCGATCTTGCCAGACTCCTGCTTAATGCGCTCGAAGAACGACGCGATACGCGCGTCGTCGAGTTCGCGAATCTCCAACGAGCAGATGATTTTGCCGGGGACCACGTTGGGTGCACCTGGAAATGCGAAGACTTTTCCGACGGTGCCCACCTGACGACCGGGTTCGCTGGTGATCACGCGATTCACCATGTCTGTAAATCGTGCGAACGCGAGCATTGCGTCGCGACGATTGTTCATGGCGGTGGTGCCCGCATGATTCGCAAAGCCGTCTATCGTTACGTCCCACCACCCGATTCCGACAATCCCTTCCACCACTCCGATGTCGATTCCGTCGGCGTGAAGCGAGCCTCCTTGTTCGATGTGCAGCTCAACATAGGCGGCAAGTTCGCCCGGTTTTCTCACGACCTGATCGATGCGATCCGGATTGCCGCCGATAAACGCGATCCCGCTGCGAATCGTCTTTCCGCTCTTGGTGCCGAGATCAAGATCAGAGGGCTTCAGCTCTCCCAGCAACGCACGACTGCCGACCGTGCCACCTTCTTCGTTCTGGAAAACGATCAGCTCCAGCGGATGGCGTGTTGTGATTCCACGTTCCTGCATCGTTTTCACGGCTTCGATCGAGGCGAGCGACCCGACGGTTCCGTCGAAGTTGCCCCCTTCAGGAACTGAGTCGATGTGGGAACCAAAGGCGATGGGACGAGCGGAACTCTGAGAGCCGGCTCGACGACCGATGATATTTCCGGCGAGATCGATCTCGACCTTGAGTCCGGCGTCGCGCATGAGGGCCTGCACCATCTCGCGACCCTGTTTGTCGTAGTCGCTGTACGCGACACGACTCACCCCGCCCTGCGGATTCTTTCCAAACTCTGCGAGCTGCGTGAGCCAGCCGTTGAGTCGCCCGGTGTCGGCGAGCAATTGCTCGCGCCGCCTGGAACCAAGCGACGCCATCGCCTCGAGCGGAGAAGCCACGGCAGCGGCTCCGAGAGCGGCGGCGGCGGCAACGGACGATTTGGTGAATTCGCGGCGTGATGTCATGCCGCGAATATGGGACGAGACCCCCTCAGTTCAAGAGCACAATGCACCTTGGGCCGCCCGGCCCCCAACGTTGCTGCGTCGGGTGCACGGGCTCTTTTTGTCCCTCAGCCACTCAGGCGTGCTGCCGTCAGGAAGCCAGCGCGATGCTGCCACGTTCCACTTCGGCGATGATGCGCTTGATTTCGCCGAGTTCTGCCGGTCCGATCTTGCGTTCACTGATCACGTGCCCGATGAGTTCAGAACTGCGACCCTGGAACAAGGATTCGGTCAATTCGCCCACCATCGACCGGCGAACTTCCGGTTCGGTGACCATTGCTCTGTAGACGAACTGGCGGCCAACGGTTCGATGCGACACCACGCCGCGCTTTTCCAGGCGAGTCAGGAGCGTGGCGACGGTCGTTTGTGCGAGTCGACGGGTTGCTGCCAGCCCCTCCTGAACTTCGAGGACACTGCTTTCGCCTTTCGCCCAAAGAATGCGAACGATGGCGAGCTGAAGATCGGTGAGATGAACGGAGATCTGCATAGAAGACTCGCTCTTGCGTGGTGGGGACTGTTCTTTCGACACCTGACCCCCTACGAACGTTGCACTCCAGGGTTTCGTTGAACGCAAGAGTTTACTTCGTTGAGCTGCGACGTCGATCAGTGGCGTGAGCCAGCGTTTCGATTCGTCACGCTGAGCAACGACTCATCAACATTCCGGGACCGATCACCACGAGGGCGCGCCGCGAGAGGACAGATTGTAACAATTCACGCCGCGTGTCATTCAGTCAGAATTCCTGCACGCCGAAGCGACCAGCACACCACCGGACTGCGGTCCAACTATATAAAGCCGCAGCACACTCCACAAGCGACTCCTCTGAGCGCGCCAAGACTTGCCGATCACGCACGAAAGTTCTTACAATGTCCACACAACATCGCTGCGGTCGATGCGCAGGACATGTGTCGGCTCATGTGCACCGCGAGATACCGCGCATACGCAGGGAGCGTGGTGGCCTGAAACTAACGAATGAGATAAAACGCTTCCTGGCGAGGACGGAAGAACGTCCATCCGTCATCCCCGAGCCACGCGTCATCCTCGAACATGACGAACAGTTCCTTGCCATCCCACTCGGCGACTGGCGTTCGTGTGTTCAGCTCGATCGAAATGTAGCTGCCCTTGCGCAAGCGTTTACCTGTAGCGCCCAGTTCGGGACGCTGTGCCGATCTGAAGTCGATGGCGGCGCCAAGTCCATGTCCCTGATTCCCGATCGGGTGCGAATATATCTGCGCTGTGATTCCCCTGCGCTTCATTTCCGCCATCGTCGAGTCATACACCTCGCTTACGAGTTTCCCCGGTCGGGAGTACGTTTTCATTAAGACGTCCTGCAGCGTATGGGAATTCTTCATCGCCACCTTGAGTCCGGCCGGCACATCAGTCTCCCCCGGTCGCAACACGTAGGCCATCTTCTGCCAGTCCGTGTCGAACCCCATCACACTGATGCCGAAATCGAGGTGTACCACGTCGCCGCGTTGAATGGTGACACTCTCCGGCGCGACGGCCAGAAATCCGCGCGACGTGTCTATGCTCCCTCCTTTGCGTTGCACGCGCAGGTCGGGCTGGAACCATGTGCGTACACCGTTGGCCCACATGGCGTCGTACAACCATTTGCGCACGTCTCCGACTTTCGTGCGCCCGGGTACGATGACCTCGTTGGATAATGCGCGACGTGCGAGGACTTCAGTCACGTGCACGGCCTTTGTGTAATACTCCTTTTCTTCCGGAATGCGGGTATCGAGGTACTCCTCAATCAGCGGTGCGGCACTCACAACGCGCTGCTGTCCCTCGGGACCAAGCAGATTCACAATATCGACGTACGTGTCGCGGGTGAGCGACCGGGTCACGCCCCGGTTGCCACCGTACCCCAGGCCGATGCGTTGCGGCCTGTAGGTATCGTACAGATCCGGGAGCACCAGATTAATGGGTCGAGGCTCGTTAGGGGCTTCGAAAAACCGCCTCAGGTTGTCTTCCGAATAACCCGTGACGGCCACCTTTCGGAGCTCCGGGCCGCCGGTATCGACAAAAATGAAAAAATCGCGATTGCCCGTGTACGGTCTTGGTGGTGCGATATACTCGGTGAGCGGATCGTTATGAAACTCTTCATTCACGACGATCCACATCTGGATGTTGTGGCGCCGCATCATGTCCTGCAGCATGGCGTGGCGTGTGTGGAGCCATCCCTCGCGGACCGCGATTTGTTGGGACCACGACGGCAGAGCAGGCACGGGTTCGACCTGCCGGGGCCTGATGGTGCGAACTTGCGGCCTATCCTGCCCGCTCGCTGCGTGCGAGACGAGGATCGAGGCGGCCAGAATTGTGAATGCGAAGCGATTCATCGGGAGTGATCCAAGGGACGTGGACGGGGCCTGCTCACCGGGAGAATGGGCAGACCCTGCGTTGCCGATCCGCAGGAGTTGTTCGCCTGCGAGACCCATTACGGGAATATGCACGCCTGACGGGATTTCGCCGAGGAGCTGACCTGGACATTGGAGCGCCGACCCATCCGTGGTCGCCGCCCCGGGGTGCCTCAATCTCGATAGAGAGAACGTTCCTCTGGACATCGTTGGTCGGAACGCATCATTTCCGACCATGCAAACTTCAGATCCCTCACGCCGTCGCTTCCTCGCCTTTCTTGCCGGCAGTCCGGTGCTGGCCGCCGCCGGCCTCAACGCCCCGTTGCTGCGACGGATCATCGAGGGATCGCCAACCGGTGACGTCGATGCCCTCGCCGCCGCCCAACAGGCGGTGCAGGACACCGTCCGGTCGGCAGCGCTGATCAAGACGCCGAAGGATGCGCTGAGCGTCTTTGATTTCGAGGGTGTTGCCCGTCAGAAGATTCCGCTCGCACACTGGGGCTACCTCGCCACCGGAACGGATGGCGACGAAACCATTCAGGCCAACCGCGACGGGTTCACGAAATGGAGCATTAAACCACGCCGTCTCATCGATGTGAGTACGGTGGATGCGAGCGTGTCGTTGTATGGCACGTCATATCCCACTCCGATCGTCATCAATCCCGTCGGAAGTCAGAAAGCGTTTCATCCCCAGGGTGAAATCGCCGTAGCCCGTGCGGCGAAGGCACGTGATCATCTACAAGTGCTTTCTACGGTTGCAACCACGTCGATCGAAGATGCAATCGCTGCCCGCGGTGGACCGGTCTGGTTTCAGCTTTATCACGAATCGGATTGGGCGATCACCAAACAAATGGTGCAGCGTGTGGAGCGGGCGGGTGCACCGGCGATCGCGCTGACGGTCGATCTGTTGGGCGGCAGCAATCGCGAGACGATGGTGCGTTATGGCCGTATGGACACGCGCGACTGCACGCGCTGCCACCTGGGCGGTGCACCACTCCCCGGCGTGAGCGGCAACCTGGATGATCGCGACACTCGACGTAAACCGAATCTTGTGGGTTACCAGGAGCTGACACCCATCCCCGAGGTTGGAACCGCGACCTGGGATCTGGTCGACCGCCTGAAGGCGTCGACCAACATGAAGGTCCTGATCAAGGGAATCGTCACGAGAGAAGACGCCGAACTCGCGATAGAACACGGCGTCGACGGATTGTTCGTGTCGAACCATGGCGGGCGCGCGGAGAACTCATTGCGCGCGACGATTACGTCGTTGCCGGAGGTCGTTGAAGGGACTCGCGGACGTATTCCCGTGATCTGTGATGGCGGATTCAGACGCGGCACAGATATTCTCAAGGGTATCGCGTTAGGCGCGACGGCAATCGGGATCGGCCGCCCGTATATCTGGGGACTTGGGGCGTTCGGTCAGGAAGGGGTCGAAACGGTGCTCGCGATCCTGCGCAAGGAATTCGAGCTGGCGATGCGGCAGGTGGGGGCAACGTCGCTGCGCGGAATTACGCGGGCACATCTGGCACCACGCTGACCGGCCGAGCGAACCACGTTGTTAACGCGGAGTATTCAGCTGCTCGACCCGTACCCCGCGATCGGGAAGATCGAGCGGCTCCGCTGAGCCCTCTCCCAGCGCTCCGGGAGCGTTTTCGGAGCTGAAACTTTGCGCGAGCTGGCCCGGAGCGCTCTGCCGTGCATAACGACGAAGCGCAGCCCCGGAAGCCATTAAGACGGCGACCGAAATAAAGACCAGCTTATACGCCGCTATGTCGAGCAAGGCAGGGGGCAATCGCGACGGTTTGAAACCCAGGACCAGCGCAATGCCGGCAGCGACCCCGAGGGTTATGCCAATGCCAAGCAGAAGTTTTCCAAACTTTGAGTCGCGCATACTGCCCTCCCTGTGGCTCTGCATCCCTACGATCGGGTGCGACCTGTGTTTCGAACACTCGGAGTAAAAACCCTCTCAGTGCGGCTGGTGATCCCCGGGATTCTTCGGCGGAGGAGGCACGGGCATCTTCGAAACCAGTGCGGCGGTTTCGCGCAGCATAACGTCGAGCGAAGCACGATCATGGTACACGCCGCGCAGAACCACGCCCCTGATGGTCCGGGTCGCTGAAATATCGTCCAGCGGATTGCGATCCAGAATCACGAGGTCAGCCGACTTGCCCACACCAATCGTACCGTGCCGTGCATCCTTTCCAAGGAATCGGGCGCCGTTGATCGTCGCTCCCTGCAACGCCTGTAGCGGGGTGAGGCCGGCGTCGACCATCAGCTGCAATTCATCGTGCAGCCCAACGCCGGGATAGTCGAACGAATTGAGGAAACCGGCGTCCGTTCCCGCGAGAATCATCACCCCCGCTGCCTGAAGCATCGGCAACCTGGCAGTGGTGAACTCGTAGTTCCGGTGGCGGCGTTCAACTGCAGCCGCATCGGCCGCAGCCGCGCGTTCCACCCGCCACTGGTACGTCGCGCGCAGCCCGGGGCCGATATAACGCAGATACTCATCGTTGGCGTGTGTTTCCGCATCCAGCCAGGCGGTGATGCGACTGATATTCAGCGTCGGCGTGATGGCCGTTCCACGCTGCGCCATGAATCGATACACGTCCATGGCACGTGCCGAATCAAATTCGGCGATGATATCCCGCGGGGGCGGTTGCCCGTCGCGTTCGGCCCCCGCACGTACGGCATACGAGAGATGTTCAATGGAACCCAGGCCCAGCGCAACAGCCTCACGCACCGGTACGGTAAGCGGAATGTGCGCGGAACTCCTGAGGCCGAGTTTGTTTATCTGGCCAAGCGCATAACGAAAGAGATCAGGATGCAGCGTATTATCTGTCAGCTTAACAAAATCAACGCCCATCGCCTGGAGCGCGCCGAGCGCGCTGTCGACGCCGGCACGCGTATCGATCTCGATGTCACCCGGCCAAATGGAATTGATCCCTTCGATTTTTGGGCCTGACGTAAAAATGCGCGGTCCCGCGAGTGTTCGTGCCGCAACGGAATCGCGCCATGCAAGCACCTGACTGGAGAGGTCTCCGGCCGCATCGCGCACCGCAACAATTCCATGCGCGACATACAGCGGCAACAGGGCTCGATTCTCCTCGACGAGTTCGGGTCCGCCGCCAAAGTGCACATGCATATCCCACAGGCCGGGAATCACATAGCCGTTGGCGGCATCGACGACGCGTCGAGCGTTAAACTGCCGAGCCAGCGAGGCATCCCCAATTGCAAGAACGGTATCGCCGCGGAGCACCAGAGTTCGACCGGCTGCGATATTTCCGCGCTCAACGTCGATCACTCGCGCATTGGTGATCAGCACGTCCGCCTCGCGAGTCTGCCCTGCCGTCACCTGCGGCGCGAGGAACAGGACCGCGGTGAGACACAGCGAACGCCGCAACGCGCTGGCGGGCCGTCGAGGGCCTCCAGATACCCTGATCATGCTTAAATCGGTCGTATGGCGTGTGGTCGAAGCTGGTCCGCGTGTCCTTTTCATTAGGCGTCAGAAATGGGCCCACTAGTCTGGTACGACGTGTACTCCTCGGCGCCGACGACGAGATCACCGACGCGTGGCATCCTCAATGTTGCCACGGCGGCGCTCCGTCGCCACCGATTTGACTATCATGATCCAACTCCATTCGCGATTCGCATGCCGTCACCCGTAGTCGGAAAAAAGGCACTTCCATTCCCTCGAAGCCTGGGCAACAGTTAGCGCATGAGACGTCGTTTCAGGATGCATCGCGGGCCACTCGTCGCAGCGCTCGCAGCGCTGTTGGCCTCGTGCGCGCTCACGCACGAACCCGTGGACCCCGAGTCTGGTGACCCATCCCTCTTCCGTTGGAACCTTCCGGATGGATTCCCCACTCCGCCGGTGCCCGCCGACAATCCGATGTCTGCCGCCAAAGTTGCACTTGGCAGACGACTTTTCTACGATACCAGGCTGAGTGGCAACAACTCGTTCAGTTGCTCGAGCTGTCATCGACAGGCAGCAGCATTCTCCGACGTCAAGAACGTACCGGTTGGTTCGACAGGCGAGGCGCATACACGCAATTCCATGGGACTAACCAATGTTGCTTATCAGCAGACGTTGGGGTGGGCCGCACCGAATACCACCACCATGGAGTTGCAGGCGCTGATCCCGATGTTCGGCGACGTTCCTGTTGAGCTGGGCTTGAAGGGGCGTGAGTCGGAGCTGCTCGACAGGCTACGTGCCGTACCCGAATATCAGACACTGTTCCCGAAGAGTTTTCCTGCTGACGCACAAGCGTTCAGTGTATTGAACGTGACACGTGCGCTCGCCGCATTTCAACGCACCATTATCAGCGGCAACTCGGCGTTCGACCGTGCGCAGCGCGGCAACCGGTCCGCCATGTCACCCGCTGCCCAGCGGGGAGAGGTGTTCTTTTTTGGGCCGACCGGTCGATGCGGTGAATGCCATGGCGGTCGACTGCAGTCGAACGCCGCGTTCATACCTCTCGCAGTGGGACCGCCCGGCGTTCCTCCGCAACTGTTGCAGGAGTTTTTCAACAACGGCCTGTACAACATTGGCGGGACCGGTTCGTACCCCGCACGCAATGGCGGGCTCTTCGAAACGTCGGGGGTGGCGGCAGACATGGGACGCATGAAAGTGCCATCCCTGCGCAACGTCGCGTTGACGTTCCCCTACATGCACGACGGCAGCCTGAGCACGCTGGAAGATGTCATTGAGCACTACGCCCGCGGCGGACGCAACGTGGCACTGGGTCCCAACGCGGGCGACGGACGCCTCAATCCCTTCAAGGATGGGCGGCTGCGGGGCTTTGCGCTCACCCCGCAGCTCAGGACTGATCTCCTCGCTTTCCTTCACAGCTTAACGGATTCATCGGTGGTCACTGACCTGCGCTTCTCGAACCCGGTCCGCTGAGGTTACTCGCCCCCCGGGCGCCGCCGTGCCCCTGCGCCGGCCGGACCACCACTCTTGATGCGCGCCGGAAGTTTTTCCCACTGTTCGGGTGTGAGAATCAGCTGCACCTGCTTGAGGACATCGTCGGTCCGTGTGCGAACTTCATTCAGCTTCGGCTGCAGTTTGCCGATCATCGCCCCCATGTCCGGATTTGCCCCGGCGTCCTTCATCATCTTCTGCAACTCGGCCGACAGTGCGGTGTTTTGTGCTCCTACGCTATCAGCGAGAGGCTGCAGCTTTGCAAGCTGCTCCTCGGTTAACGCGATCGAGTCTTTCAGCTGGATGATCTGAGCGATCGGATTGAAGTTCATGCCACCGAATCCGGGACCGCCCGCGCCCTGAGCACCGCGCTGTCCCTGCCCGTCGCCGCGGCCGGCACC
>JBGTBX010000260.1:0-2357 GCA_041749115.1 Gemmatimonadaceae bacterium | reverse complement strand
CGCCGGCCCCGCCCAGATCGGCCTGATGAGTGGCGAAGTACCGATGCTGATGGCCGGCATCTCGTCGGCAGCGCCCTTCGTGAGATCGGGCAGGATGCGCGGTCTGGCGGTTACCACGAAGCAACGGGTGGCGATCATGCCGGATTTGCCCAGTATCCATGAGGCCGGCGTGCCCGGGTACGACAAGGCGGGCTGGTACGCGTTGTTCGCTCCGGCGGCAGTGCCGAATCCCATTTTGACCCGCGTATACCAGGCGGCGGCCAGGGCCCTGAAAGACCCCAAAATCGTGAAAACGCTCGCCGCCGAGGGATCTATGGTCGTCGGCGATTCACCCACCGACTTCACCGCGTTCATCCACTCCGAGCTCAAGACGTGGGGCAAGTTGATTCGCGAAATGAAGATATCGAAATGACGCGGTGATTTAACCCAGTAAAAGTGGTCGCCGCCAAGGGGTACGAAGGAAAATCGAGCGCGGGCTTTTCGTCAGGACCATCGGTGTGTTGCCTACGTCTGGGTTCACCGTGGCAGTGCGATTGGTTGCAGGGATAGTTGACACCGAACCATTGAGGCAAACGCCGAGGTGCGTGACACGTAGCGCAACCTAGCCGAGACTCGGAAGCACGGAGTGCCGCTCAAGCTACTCCATATTGCGAGATTGGCGCTCAGTATCCTTCGACCCGCTTCGTCGTAGGCCTCGTGTGCGCACCTTCGAGCACCATCACCCTATTCCGGTTCGGATCGCCACAGACCACAATATGAAGAATGTCCGGTCCGGATAGAATGCGGACCCGGCCATCAGGGCCGCCGAGAAACTCTGGAGGGTATACACCCGCTTCAACCTGTGCCCGCACGGTCGTTCGCATGATCGACTGATGCCGCAGGATCCAGTCAAAGTTTCGAATCGACATGGTCGTGTTTTGGTGAAGATGCCGCTTGACGTCTGCCTTCGAGTAACCAGCGTCCGCGAGGATCTTTGCGATCGTCGGAGTGATCAGCACGGTGATCATGACGTGCTCGGCCTCCGGCCCTATTCCGGGATAATTGTAGAGTCGAACCTTCTTTTTGATTTCCCGGCTGATCAACTCAAGAGCAGTATCGGCCCCGCTAAGGTCGTCGGTACTCGCCGCTCCTGGACTAGGTCCCCAATTGTTTGTGACGCCTATCGTCACAGTACTGCTGGCTCGGTCGAATCCCTGCTCGACATGAAACGGCTCCCACGGACTCTCTGCTTCATACTCTGCCAGTGCAAATCCCAATGGGTAGCCAAACGTTCCCATGTAGTTCAGGCCCGGCCGAAAGCCGGCTAAATTTCTAATCATCAGCGCTAACGCCCTGCCGAGGGACGGATTTGCCCCCAAGGAAATCAAGTACGGTCCAGAGGCCACGTTCAGCCGCGCCGCTACAGGACCATTCACCACGCAGAAAGGGATCAGTCCGGAAGAAGTTCCGATCATGTTCAAGCCACAGCGTTCGTCGCCCATCGCTTCGGCAATTGCAATCAGCACGGGCATCATTTCCGGGGCACAACCAGCCATCACACCGTTGGCAGCAATATTCCACGGTGTTGCCTTGAGATTCTCCGGCAACATAGACGCCACAACATCGTGCGCCGATCGATCCGTGTGCTTCAGGAACTCCTCGATGCGTTCTACAGTCGGCGGAATAATCGGCAAGCCATCCGACCAGCCCCGCTCCGAAAAGTGACGGTGCACCGCGTGCGTATTGCCTGTGAATACGGTCTCAGCTGCGGCGTCATTTTGTGACTTCTTTCGGGGGCGCGATACGTGCACCTCGCGTGTGAGGCCCTCTACGATCCGGTCGACGAGCACTTCCTCGACGTTCTGTGTTATCCGCGCAGCGTCATGGATGCCGATAGGCCCCGGATACTCCGCCGTCGCAAGGTTCTCGATACCGTTTGCCTTCCCGGATAACTGCGCAAGCTTGGTGAACCCGCTGGTCGTGACGACGACCGTCGGTATACCGCTCTTTTCGATGAATGACGCCGACCGCGCCGCGGTCGGAGAGCACGTCCCTCAAGCGCCGACCCCGGAGATCACGGCGTCACAACCCAACGTTTTGGCGAGCGACGCAATTTGTGCTGCACGCTCGCGCTGCCGGACGGGATCGTCGCTGACATGTGTATGTGGAAATTCCGTGAACGGAATGATCTTCAACGACGGGTGCCGCTTGAGCAGTTGCGCCCGAATCATGGGAAAGGTGACGTCCCCCTTGAAGTCTCCGTTCCACACCTCTCCGATCACCTTTCCATCCAGATTACCTAGCCTCTGCACGGAAAGCATGGTGTCGCTCACCCGCATGCCCGCCGGGCTGACAACGTTCTCGTTTTCCATTTCAAT
>JBGTBX010000259.1:0-27428 GCA_041749115.1 Gemmatimonadaceae bacterium | reverse complement strand
GCGCCACGCCCAACACCGATACCCACTTCGCACTCAACCCTTCGGCACAAGCAATCGCTGGAAACGCGGCATGGTGTAGAGATTCCTGAACGCGGGCTCGATATGAAATTGAATCCAGTCGTATGGATGTACGTTATGGGGGAGCGATTCAATAAGGTGCATCGCCCTCGCCGAATCCCCGAGCACGGCCGCAATCTCCGCGCGGTACAATATCGGCGCACCAACAGGAAAGACGCCCTTCGCGTTGACGAGCCATTGTTCGATTTCCTTGACGCGCAACAAGTCGCCGCGCCGCGCCGCGACCACGCCGGACAAACCTCGAAACTCCACTGATCCCGGCTGTGCTTTCAGCAGCGCGTTGGCAAGTGACTGCGCCTCGTCGAGTCGTTTAGTGAACATGTAGGTCTGCGCCAGCAACCATTGTTGCTCCACCGGCAACGCTGCAGTTGGTCCTCTGCTCTCGAACCAGTTGATGGCCATGCCGGCCGCCGCATCGGCTTCCCTGTTATGGCCGCTGCGCGACAGTTCGAGCGCTGTCTGAAACATCACCCAGCCAGGCGTTGCCAGTTGAACGGCGTTCAATTGGCCATTTGTCAGTCCGGACAACAATGCAGGATCGTTGGCTGCCGCCTGGATCGATTGCAACAGCAGCAACGCGCTGTCAGCCTGGCCCGCTTCGGCCATGCTTCGTGCCGTAAAATACGCGAAGGCGAGGGCAGTGCCGCCCGCACTCTTCATCTTGTTGGCCGTCAAACGTTCAGCTGCGTAATCGCCGAGCATGTGTTCGTTGGCGGCTAACTCTCTCCAGAAAAACGACCGTCCTCGTTCGTTCAGCCAACCAAGGTCTCGCGCTGGATCGATGTTGCCAAGTGTTGCGAGGCCCTCAGCCGGAAGATTGCGAACGCGAAGCGTTGTCGCCAACCACAATTGCAGAAACTTAGAACCGGGCATCAGTTCAATGCGTCGATGCTGCAATCGATAGTGCTCGGCCATGTCACTTTCACACCGCGCCTGGCTTGACTGCACCGTGAGCAGATCGAGTTCTGGAATCCGGTCGCGCCGGAGATCAAATTCGCGCGCGACCGAATCCACCACGTTGCATCGTCCCGTTCCGACCGCCGCGATGGAAACAAATGCTCCGGCCGTATGAAACATCGTGTCAAGCATCGCCGCACGTCGAAAATGCGGAAGCGATGCTTCCCAGTCACCGCGCCAATACACTTCCTGCCCCGTCAGAAACTCCGAGTATGCGTCAAGTCTGGGGGGCAACAGCAGCGGGGTGTTCAGGATCGGTGTTCGCGAATCCAGGAGAGTGCCCAGGGCCGAACTTATGCGTTGCCGCAATTCGTCCAGCGCCGCAATGGGTGCAACCGTGGCGGCCGATACAGGATCGAGCGCGCGTTTGACACCACCGGTCATAACGTCAATCACCTGCGTACTGAAGGTGATGCTGTCGCGCCTGGCATTCTGGTAATAGTAGTTTCCCGCCACCACGATCGAGGCACCGTTGGCCCTCGCCATTTCGATTGGGTCAACGGCCTCGCCAGTCTGCGTGCGGCCGCGCAAGTACAAACCTCCGGCTTCCACAACATCGACGGCCGGCAAGCGTGACAGACCACGAGTAAGCCAATCCGATGCCATCATGCCAAGCGCATCCAGTTTTGCATCACCCGTGCGATTAATCAGGACCGCAACGGCGACGCGACCAGGCTGCAGTGCGTGATTGTCTTTTGCTGACCTGGCCCGGTTCGAAAAAAACCACCCACTTGCTGCGAATACGAGAACTGCCAATACGCCGCCGAAATATCGGACGCCGGTCCGACTTGATTTAGTGGGCGCGGATGTGGTCCCTGCGCTGGGGACACTCTCCGACGGGAGCTGTACGGAATGTTCAGGCGAATTCGCGTGCACAACTGCGGCGGGGCGGTTCAGTGATGTTGCAACATCTACGTGTTGTGAATTCCTGACCTTGATTGGTCCGCGCAACAACTCTTCGGCGAAGTTCATGACGCGCGGATCAGGAGGAGCGCCAAGTTCTTCCTGAAGAAGCGCCTGGTGGACGGCAGCAAGACGAATGGCACCGGCACGATCACCGGCCGCATGGAGTGCGGTCATCAGTGCGACAGCCAGACGTCCGTTGGTCGGATCGGTTTCCTGCAACTGCCGCCAACGGGCGACGGCTTCGTCACGGTCACCGTTGGCAGCGGCGGCTATCGCGAGGCGTTCCACCGATTCGGCAAACCGTCGCGCCAATTCGTTGCGCTCGCTCGTGGACCATCGTTCGAATTCATCCGCACCGTCAATGAAAATTCCGTCAAGGAATGGGCCGGAATACAATGAGACGGCCAGCTGATCGTCGCCGCCGGCAAGGGCACTTCGGAACTGTCCCACGTCACTGGTGACGATCGCGTCATTGAGCCGAAGTTCCGCGAGGCCTTCAATGGCGTCATCGCTGCCAATTTGCCGTCTCACCAGGTGCAGCAGCTGTTTGAGTGATCCGCGCGCGCGCGCGTTATCGCTTTCCGACCACAGCAGGGCCATCAGCCTGTCTCGCGAGACCGCCTGGCGACTCGCGGCCAACACGGCAAGCAGCGCCAGCGCTTTCCGCTGATTGGCCAGAATTGGGCTGCCATCGGCAGTCCTTTCAAGGGAAAAACGTCCCAGCGTGCGTAAAGAGAGCATGAATTTCTATATCTAACCCGGAAATGACCGGCCTTTGACCTCCAGGTAACCACGCCGCGTCAGGTTGCGCCCACCCCGGCACGCCAAAGTGCCGTCACGTCACTTTCCTTTTCAGGAGCGCTACCGTGTTTCGAAACTTACTGGCCGCAACAGTAGTGATCACATCAGCAACCGCCGTTTTCACGGCTTGTTCGGATTCACCAACAGCCGACACCACGAAAACATTCACGGGTGCGAAGATTGCCGTCGGGCAGGGCACCGCCTGGACGGAGATGACTGTCGGGCAGTCGAATGCCATACAGGAAGTATCTCTGGTATTCACGGAAGATGCCTTGGTCGGGCTTCCGGGAACCCTGCCAGCCACGGAATTCATTGTCCCGCTGCCCAGTGACGCTCCGGTCACCGTATTCAATCACGTCGGCGTCAACTGGCAACCACAGGGACATCCACCGGCCACGATCTATTCGGTACCTCACTTTGATGTGCACTTCTATCTCATTTCCACGCAGGAGCGAGATGCCATGACACCGGCCGACCCGAACTTCGCGATGAAGGCGCTCAAGGTGCCCGAAGCAGATATGGTTCCGTCATCGTACTCCAGCGATCCGATGCCGATTCCGCGCATGGGCTCCCATTGGGGCGACGGTACAAGCCACGAGTTTCACGGTTCGGCGTTCACCGCCACGATGATCTACGGATACTACGATGCAAAGATGACCTTCATCGAGCCAATGCTGGCCAAATCCTTCATCGAATCAAAACCCAACTACACGGCCACAATGCGGACACCGGCCAAGTATCCAAAGGCTGGCCGGTATCCAACGACGTATGGCATTACGCACACCTCTGCAACCAAGGAGTATCGCGTCAAACTGGGAACGTTTGTAGCGCGCAATTAAGAGGCGCGTGCTAAAACTGACCAGAGCGGTCGCGTTCCCCTCTCGACGGGGGGCCGGGAGCGGCGAATGAACACACTTTGAATAAGCCGCCCCCCCCCCTCACGCAACGGTGGCCGAGTGCCGCCGTTGCGCTACAACGTTATTGCCCGACGCTTGGCATAATGTGCATCGTCGTGGGATCGTGGCCGCTAGATTGCGATCGTGATGCAACGGCGGCCAGCGTGCCGGCGCAGGTTCCCGTGGTCGGCAATCCGACAGCTCCGCGCAGCACCAGCATGGGATCGGCACTCGTGAGTCGTCCGTCGCAATTGGCGTCACCGTTGGGGTACAGGATGCTGCCTGGTGGCGGATGAATGCCGACGATGCCTCGTTGAATCGTGAGTGCATCCTGGGCGGTCAATATTCCGTCGTTGTCCACGTCGCCGCGGCGAACCGCAGGCGTTGCGCCGAGTCGAATCGCATACGCACCGCGTGCAAAGGTAGCTGCGAAGACTGTGCCGCTCGCAGGTGAATAAACGAGATCATGAACGATAGTATTTGGGAGACCTGGTGGTCCCTGCAGCCAGTTCATCCCTCCGTTCACCGTGGTCAGAACACCGTAGTCGGTCCCGATCATGATCATCGGGGAGCCCGGAACAAAGAAGGACGTGTGCACCGGAACGTCAGGAAGACTGTTCCCGATCGACGTATTGAATGTCTGCGCGCCGTCGCGTGTCTCGGTCATCTTGGGTGCACCAAGTGTTGTCGCCGTGGCGATGGCGTGCAACGGATCATTCGGATCAACGGTGATGCGGCTGAATCGCCTTTGTGTGCCGAACACGAATTGACGGAATGATGAACCACCGTCGTACGTCACGATGATCACACCGTCATTAGTACCGGCGTAAATCACGTTGGGGTCGCTTGGAGCCACTGCGATGGTGGTTATGAAGCCCGATCCCCTCGTGGCATCGGTCGTGATGGCGGACCATTGAGCGGCCTCGTTGGTCGTGCGAAAGAGGCGTTGCGTTCCGTAGTACAACGTGCTCGGTGCCGTGGGATCCATGATGATGGGTCGCGGCAGACCGTGGCGATCGTTTTGTGGGATTCCGGTACCCGCCTCCATCTCCTTGCCACCATTAATCCGCCGCGTGATGAAGCCTGCGAAGGAATGGGTGACAAAAATTGTTGATGGATTCGTGGGGTTTACCGCAATCCAGCCGCCGTCGCCCAGGAACGAGAGGTTATTCCACACGGGCGAACCGGTGAAATAGATGGCGTTGTTGTCCTGCAGGCCGGCGTATAGCCACTGTCCGGAAGGGTGTACGGCCATGCCTGGATAAATCTGCGTGATGGCGAGCCCGACGTTGGACGCGCGCCAGATACGGCCACCATCGTACGATTGAAAGAAACCGCCGTCAGTTCCGGCGACCATGTGATCGGGATCGGATGGGTCGAATCCGATGTGGTGCCAGTCGACATGGATGTTGTTGGCGGTCGTCTGGAAAGACTGTCCACCGTCCTGTGAGAAGTACGCCCCGACTCCGCCGATCCAGATGCGATTTGGTGTACGCGGGTCAACGGCGAGCGCCTGGTCGTAGTCCATCTGTCGACCAATCGTATAGGGGTAGTTGTTTCCGGTTGTTTCCACGCCGCTCGAAGCGGTCTGGAACCATTGGCCGGTGCCGTTATTCCAGCGAAACACACCAATAAAGCTGCGATCCGAGAAATTGCCAGCCAGTGCAAACAACAGGTCCGGCGCCGAGGCAGTGACAGCAAGCGTTACGCGTGCGACGACTCCACCAGGAACGAAGGCCGGAAGGGGTGCCCACGTGACACCGCCGTTTATCGAACGATGCACGGCGGTGGTTGGCGAGCCTCCACCTACGGAGCGATTGGCGTACATGATGTTTGAAACCGTGGGGTGCTGCACAACGCTTGTGACGAAACCGTCGAGTACCTGCACCCACGAGGCGCCGCTGTTGACGGACAGATAGAGTCCGCGGTTTGTGGCGGCCAACACCTTCGTGTTTGATATGGAACCCGCCGTCGCGCGGTCGATCAGGAGCTCATAACCATGGGAACCCACGAGTGGAGAGTTTCCGGGGGCGATCCAGTTCTGGCCACCATCTCCCGATCGAATTACGCCGCAACCGATCTGCGTAAAGCCATTCGCTTCGCCGGTGAGTGCGTAGGCCAGGCTTGCATTGACCGGGTCGTACTTCACGGACCCAATTGACGTTGAGCAATGGTCGTCTGTCGTCGCAGACCACAGATGCCCCGCCGTGGTCGTACGCCATACGCCGCCCTGGCTTCCGATGAGGATGGTTCTGCCATTCTGCGGATGAATGGCTATTCCATTGATTCGGCCGGACTTGATCTCTGCGGCGTACACACCGCCAAAGGCTTCCTGCGCGAGCGTCAGCCCGGCAGGACCCACCGATCTCCAGCCCTGATCTGCGAAGGCGAAGGCCGTACGCGGGAGGCTGGTGACGTCGCGCCACGCGTTGTACAGAGCGTCGTCGGGGATAACACCGGACGCGTTGGCCCGTTGCTCAATGTACGCTTTCGCGTTCTCGCGTCGGGCTTCACCATCACCACGCTCCTGAGCTCCCAGAGAGGAAACACAGCATGCTGCGAAGAGCGCCGAACCTGCGAACGATTGCATTGTTATCATGGAAGCACCCTGAGTGAGACGGCGTTGCTGGTGTCGCGCACTGTGGAAACAATCACGTCGTATTTGCCGGGCATAACGGGGCGCGGCGCCCCTCCACCGATCGTGACGCGATCAGGAATCACGATGCGTATCTCGGTTCCTGCCGCATTGGCCGGGACACCGGGTAGTTCAATCATTCCAATGCGGACGAGGTGGGTCCCGGTGCCGGTGGGAAAAAACCCGCGACCGCGAATTGTGATCTCGTTCAAGCGATTGGTGCCGAACATGACGGAATCGGGGACCAGCGCATCGATCCGGAGGGCCCGCGACGCCGTGTCCTTTGTTGCTGCCACGGAGGCCGAGTCGGACAATACTGCGCTGGTGCCCGCATCCTGTGCCTTGCGGTGGCACGCGGTGATTGTACTGACTCCCATGAGGAGCGCGCTGCATGCGACGGAATAAAGTCGGCTCATAGCTTAACGCCTCCCGATGGTGACGGGAGCGCCGATGGTCACACGGGCCAGATCGGCGTTGTCGGTGGCGTGCAGTTCAGTAAAGGTCAGCACGGGGTCCCTGGGCGTTCCTTCACCGATGTTCCTGAACCGCAGTGCGACAAGACCGCCATCCCTGAAACCATCGCCATGTACTCCGGCGACACGGATCAGTCCCGGAGTGCCCGGGTTCACAACGACCATCGCTGTAGCCGCGTCCGCATGGTCGATGTACAGCCACTGCGTATCATCGTACCGCACCTGCGCGGTGAAGCTGGCGACTGGTTGCGCGTCACCGCCGGGCAGTACACGTACCGTCACTTCTGTTCCCATGCCTTCGGACAGCGTCAGCGGACTGAGCTCCAACTGTGCGCGTAGATCGGCGGTCAGTTCAACAGAGGGACGGATTGTTGGTGCGTCGTCGCGGCACGCGACGGGGAGCACGAGCAATGCCAGCCACAGCCCACGTGATACCACGGAGGGCAACGCAGAGACCTGGCGTGAATCGCAGTGGAAGTGTCTCATCGGAAGATCAGCGGAAGGAACGTGGACGTAATAAACGGGAAGACATCGGTTCCGTCCGGGGCTGTGGCGTCAAGCGCAGAGATCGTAATTGACAGCCGGGATCCAGGCGGACCGTTCAGCAACGTCACCCGGCCGAAGCTGGTTGGAACTGTGATGGGTGTAGTCGTCGCAACGCTGTACCGAAGGAGTCCACCCTCAAGCTGTACCGCCGCCACCTGACCACCGGGGATATTCCGGGTAAACGGAGTGAACGATGCGGTAAAATCCTGTGTGTTGAGGCCGATCAAGACACTGAACGAACCGACTGCGGTACCGCGTGGGTATACCACCAGTTCAATATCTGTCTGCGCACCGAAGAGGGTGTAATCGCCGAGCCCGGTTGCAAAGACTGGTCCATCCATGGTGCGGGGAACGATGACAAGCACCGAATCACCGCCCGCGGGCACGGAGGCGGACACCCAGGCCTGTCCCTCCGCGATCGCGAGGAGGCGTCCCGTGTTGTCCACCGTAACTCTCGCTGGTGCGCTCGATTGAAAAAGCGGCGCCTGGCCCGCCGAGAGGGGCGGCAAAACGTTCTGCCCCGCGTTAACGAGAAGTATCTTTTCTCCCGGAAATCCATACAGAATAGGAATCAGCGCGAAGGGATCGGCCAGAAGCGCTGCCGCCACTCCCGTCGCAGAAAAACCGAGACGGTACAGACCGGTGGTTCCAGTTATCCGCAGATCATTAAACGTCGCCCGGCCGTTCACCGTTGTCTTTTGACCGCCGGCCGTAATGACCCCCGATCCGCTCACCACCGTGGCCGTCACCGCAGAGGTCGAAGTGGTAGCCACGTTGCCACTGATGTCCCGCAGCTCAACGATCGCTGGCTGAATCAACGGCGCTCCAATCGCACCGCCGATCGGCTGCTGTATCAACAGCGACTGCGACGGTAACCCGGGCGCCAGCACAAACGGCGCACTCGACGCACTCGGCAGTCCACTCGCCGCAAAGGACAGGGTGCGACTGCCAGCCTGACCGGTCATCGACAAATTACTGAACGCGGCGACGCCCGCGACGGCGGCCACGTTGGTCAGACCAGTTAACGTTCCGGTGCCGCTTCCAATTGATGCGGCGATGGTGAGCGCGGACGCGGTGACAAGGTTGCCGGCGGCATCCCGGATCTCAACCACAGGCTGTGAGCTGAACGCAACGGCAACCTGCGCCCCTCCTGGCTGCGTCTTAACACTGAGTTGCGTCGCGGCACCTGGCGTCACCGTAACCGTAATGGCAGGCGACGTCACGGTTCCCACCGCCGCCGTGATCGATGCGGTACCCACGAGAACCCCGGTGATAACACCGCCAGAAACGCTCGCAACGGCAGCGTTCGAGCTCGCCCACGTCACGGTCTGTCCCGAAAGCACTCGGCCGTCAGAGGCCAGAACCTGAGCGGAGACCGTGGCCGTCACTCCCGACACCACACTCAGTGCTCCCGTTTGCGACAACGTGATGCTCGCGGGCGTGTTGTTGGGAGGAGGCGGAGGAGGCGGGTTGGTACCACCACCGCCATCGCCACCGCCGCACGCTGCGAATAGCGCAATGAGCGCCGCGAGGGAGCTGATCTTGAACGAATGACTACGCGACCGCGCCATGCCGAGGCACCTCAGGGTTGGAGGGCGAACGCGCCATGCGTCCCCATGTGAACATGCGCAGAACCAACCCTCCGTGGCTCAGAGTGTCAACAGCGTAGGAGGTCTGGCCTTCAGAAAATTCTTGCGACGGTGACCCGAGTCGACAACCGCTGAGTCACCTCGGCCCGCACGTGGCCTGCTTCCGATCGAACAAAAAAAAGAGTGGGGGCCTTAGCCCCCACTCTAATGAACACGTTTGCGAGATGTGTCTAGCTCACAACCTTGGTCTTGGGTGTTTCCTTCACGTACTTATCGAGCCACGCCGACCAGCGTGCCCAGAGATCGAGCATGGTCTCTTTCGTGGCAGGACCGTGGTCTTCAAACGGATACAAATACATCGATGTGGTTTTGCCGAGTCCGTTGAGAGCGTGGAACAACCTCGGCGAATTCGAGAGCTCCGTTCCGACATTCTGGTCACCCATTCCGTGGTACATCAAAAGGGCGCCCGTGAGATTGTTGGCATGGAGAATCGGCGACATCGAGAGGTACGTATCGCGTGAATCCCACAGCGTACGACGCTCACTCTGGAAATTCAGCGGCGTCAGCGTGCGATTGTAGTTTCCGTCACCAGCGATTCCTGCCTTGAAGAACGGTGTGTGCGACATGGCGTTCACGGTCGAGAATGCTCCATATGAATGCCCGCCGATGCCGATTCTGGAGCGATCTACGAGTCCTCGCCGATCGACTTCGTCAATGACTGCGGCGAGGTTGTTTCGCAGATCGTTTTCGTAATTGTTGTTCTGCTGTCCCGCTTTGCCGACGATCGGCGCATCGGGTTCCACGACTGCGTAACCCATCCGTGCAAGGAACTGCATTGAACGGATGCCGAAGTTCGGGAAGGCGTTCTTGTTGAAGGTGCGCGCGCCGCGATCGTATTCCTCCTGACCGGCGTATTCACGCGGGTAGAACCAGAACATCGCAGGGACTTTGGTGCCGGGCTTGTAGTCCGTCGGCATGGTCACGTTCACCTTGAACTTGAAACCGTCCGGACGTTCAACGATGAAGTTCTCCTTCTTGGCTCTGGTGAGATCCGGTGTGTAGTCCTTGTTCGCAGTAATCTGAGTCAGCTGGTCGCCGCTTCTGAAGAAGGCCTGCGGAACGTCGGTCTCGGATTCACGCGTGACGAGCAGGCGACGCGCGTCGATGTCCTGGAAGGCGACTGCGCGCTCGTACACGTTCGAATTCTCACTCAGGTACACTCGGGATTTCTGACCCGTCTTGATGTTGACTTTGTCGATGAATGAGCGCGGGCCGACGTTTTCCGGATCTTTGTCGTACAGCGTGCCTGCCAGATAAACAGATTCACCATCCGTCGAGCGGTGCACTCGCTTGTCGCTTTCTCCTCTGCCGAAACCGCCGAAGCCACCGAAACCGCCGCGCCCGCCCATGGTGCCGGACGCCATCACGAGTGAACCCGGGTTGGTGTTCACGTCCTCGGTGCGGAAGCGGGCTATCGTGTAACGCTTCGTCGGTTCACTAAGAAATACAGCATACTCATGCGTCTGCGGACCCATGCGTTCGCTCAGGAACAGCACAGAGAGATCCGCACTGTAGCGATGTGTGCTGATGCGCGTGTTGCTTTCGTAGAGGACCTTGGTATTTCCCTCACCGAACGGCGGCATCCAGTGCGTCACGCGATCCTTCCGGCGCGCTCTCGTCGAGTCGTCGGCAGTATTTGCGGAATCTGCACGTGCCGGTGCGGCTTCCTGTTCCAGATAAGTGAGGCCCATACCATCAGGGCGCCACGTGACTTCACGTTTGCCGCTGGTGGCAGGAGCTTCGCCTGCTGCGCCCGGAGCTGTAACAGCGCGGGAGCTGTCGATGCCGAGGTTAAGTGGCGTGTCGGTCACCTGTGCGAGCACCGCACCAGTCATGGCATCAACGATCTCTTCGGTCGTACCGAAGTTCGAGACCGGCACCATGTACGAAAATGGGCGGTTCATGCGCGTGATGCGTACGTACTTGCCATCGGGTGACGGATCAATGGCATCCACCATACGTGGAGCACCAACTTTGCGAATCGCCTTGGTTTTCACATCAATGATCGCAACCTGTCCGGTAGCATGCCATTCGAGCAGATCCAGATCGTGCGGGGTCGCCATCAAGCTCTGATACGTGCGGAGCATGTTCTTGTCGCTTTCCTCTGCCAGCTTAACACGCGGTCCGGTCGGCACAACCGGGGGCTGAGGTTGGGCGGAGCGGTTGTCCGGCAGCAGCACAGTGACGATCTCCGCACCGTTCTTGGTCCACTCGAAATCAGTGACCAGCGTGGCGAGTACCGGCCGGGTTGTCACCTGCCGTGCCTTGCCAGCCAGATCGCTGACCCAGATGTGTGTGGCAGCGGGCGTATGTACGAAGTACGCAACTTCCTTTCCGTCCGGGCTCCATGTCGCGTTGGACACACGCGCTCCGGCGGGAATCGGGATGGTCACGCGATTCGTGGCTGTAGCTGAACGCAATTCCAGCCCGACGTTATTGCGAATTGTCAGCGTGCGATTGCGATTCGCACCGTAATCGATGAAGGTGCCGCCGAGTTCGTGGAACGGCTTGGAGAAGACGTCCATCGTAACCGGGCCATCACCGATTTCGTTGATGAACCACATACGGTCGGGACTGAGGTTCGACGGCGACACGTTGAGGTATCGCGGTGCCAGGACGGCGTCAGCCAATTGATTTGGTGGCGTGACGAACGTCTCACTCTTGATGACCTCATCGATGCTGGGCCGCGACGACGTCGTAGCGTTTTGCGCCGCGAGCGTGAGGGGTGCGGCAACCAGGGCGAGTGCCAGAAAACGACGGGCGAGCTTCATGAGAGACCTCTGTTGTGGGTCAAATAGGGGGCGTGTACCTGTTACGCCCAGCCTGACGGAGAAGTTGGCTCGATTGGAAGGAAAGGGACAGGGCTGAGTCTGGCCAGAGGGCGCGCCGAGGGACATAATTGCCCGGCGGTGTTCGAGTGACGAATCCTCGATACCGGTTAACCCTATGTTAATAAAGGACATGGAGCCCAAGACAACCGCTGAAACCGACGCGCTCCCCAAGTCGCAGGAGCACGAGCGATCTCCTGCCCCCAGCGATAAGCGCGTATCGAGAAGGTCTGTCGTCATCGGCGCGGCCACCGCGGTGGGAGGGGCGCTCGTAGCGGCCACACCCGCGCTGTCCGTCGGTCAGGGTCAATCGCCGGCGGTCACACCGGACGTGGTTCCTCTGGTGATCCCGCCGGATCCTACCAAAGTTCTGGGTCTGCCTACGTCCGCGGCGAGTATTCGCTCGCCGTTTGTGACGATGCAGAGAGGTCCGGTGGGTCTTGTCTCAGGGAGCTCGTTGACTCCGTTACACCTGTTTCACGGTGCGATCACACCCACGGACATGCAGTTCGAGCGCCATCATGCCGGCGTTCCGCTGATTGATCCGGCGCGACATCGGCTCCTGGTACACGGCTTAGTGGATCGCCCCCTGATGTTCACGCTCGAAGACCTGATGCGGATGCCGTCCGTGACCCGCACGCATTTTCTCGAGTGCTCAGGCAACGGACGCCTTGCGTACCGTGGTGCCCGGCCGGATCTCACGCCGCAGAACATGGACGGGCTGTTTGCGAATGCGGAATGGACCGGCGTGCCGGTCTCTGTTCTGCTGAATGAAGTCGGTGCCCAGTCGGCGGCCACGTGGGCTCTGGCAGAAGGTGGCGATGCGTGCCTGATGTCTCGCTCCATTCCCATGACCAAGCTGCGGGACGATGCGATGATCGTATACGCGCAGAATGGAGAGCTGTTGCGCCCTGCCGGCGGTTACCCGATGCGCCTGCTGCTGCCGGGTTGGGAAGGGAACACGAACGTGAAATGGTTGCGTCGGCTGGAGCTTATCCGTGAGCCGAACATGTCGAAGGACGAAACGTCCAAGTACACTGATCCGCTACCCGACAACACTGCGCGTCAGTTTTCCTTCGATATCGATGCGAAGTCGGTGATCACCTACCCGACGGCACCAGCGACGCTCCCCGGCAAGGGCTGGGTGCAGATAAGTGGTCTCGCGTGGTCGGGACGTGGCCGGGTTATCGCCGTGGATATATCGCTGGACAATGGGGCGACATGGATCGAGGCGTCTCTTCAGAACGCCGCGACGCCGCGGGCGGCAGTGCGTTTTACGCACATGTGGAACTGGGATGGGAGCGAAACGCGCATTATGAGTCGCGCCACAGACGAAACGGGATACACACAGCCAACGCGGGATGTGTTTCGCGCGGGCCGGGGCCCCGGCACCGACTACCATTTCAACAACATCCGTTCGTGGATCGTGAAGACCGACGGCACGGTCATTTTCGGAGACGTCGCATGACGCGTTCAGTCACAGCAGTCCTGGTGGTGACGCTGATCAGCTGTGGTGGGCCACAACCAGCTGCAACGTCCAACGTCATGGATCGCGGAGTCGTTCTGTCTCCCGCTCCGACACCTGGCAGCTTATCACTCGGCACAACGCCCACTGCTGCGGAGATTGCAGCGCTGGACATTGATGTGAACGCAAAGGGTGAGGGGCTGCCTGAGGGACGTGGTACATACTCCGCAGGCGCTGCAGTTTATCAAAAGCAATGCGCGTCCTGTCACGGCGTGGGTGGCCTTGGTGGTATTGCACCCAATCCGGCACTGGTCGGGCGCGAACCCCGCGACTTTTCGTTCGCCACGACACCCGGTCAGACGAAGACGGTCGGCAACTATTGGCCGCATGCGACGACGCTGTACGACTACATTCGCCGGGCGATGCCACAGTTGGCACCGGGCTCTCTGACTGCCGACGAAACCTATTCGGTGATCGCATACATCCTCGCCGAGAACGAGATCATCGCGAAGGATGCGGTGATGGATAGAAAGACCTTGCCCGCTGTAGTTATGCCGGCCCGGGACCGTTTCGTTCGCGACAACCGGGCGGGCGGATCAGGATTCAGGTAGGACGTAGCATGTACCCGTCTCCGGTACATGGTGTGAACCTCGACTTCATTGAAACATGATGCTCCGGAACAATTTCCGCTATGTGGCCGCAGCCGTGCTGCTGGCCACCCTTTCCAGTCACGCTGTTCAATCACAGACGCAGTCGGCTCGGCTGCGTTTTGTGGCGACATTTCCTGCCGCACGATCCTCGACGCCGATCGATGGTCGGTTGATTGTACTGTTGTCGCCGGACAGTACCGGCGAACCACGCAACCAGTTCGGCTACGGGCTCTCGACGAGTGCGGCTTTCGCCGTAGATGTCGATGGTTGGCGTTCCGGAGAAGCTCGCACGGTAGACGGTACCGCGTTTGGCTTTCCGGTGCAGTCACTGGCCGAGTTTCCCAAGGGGCGCTACAGGGTGCAGGCGGTCGTGAATCGGTACGAGACCTTCGTGCGGAGTGATGGTAAGACCGTTAAACTGCCGCCGGACAAGGGTGAGGGTCAGAAGTGGAATGCCAAACCCGGCAATCTGTATTCCACGCCGGTGTGGGCGGACATCGATCCTTCACGCAATGATGTGGTGCGCCTGACACTGGATCGCGAGATTCCTCCGGTCGCGGAGTTCAAGGAGACGGAGTACGTCAAACATGTACGCATCCGCAGTGAGGTGCTGTCGAAGTTCTGGGGCCGGGACATGTATGTTGCCGCGTTTGTCACGCTGCCCTGGGGGTTCAACGAGCACCCCGATGCCCGATATCCGCTCGCGATAAACCACGGGCACTTTGCTGCGGCGCCAGACAACTGGCGTGAAGTACCGCCCGATCCGAATCTCACGCCAGACTACAGCACGCGGTTCTCGATGTCTGGCTACAATCGTGTTCAGCAACAGGAGTCCTACCAACTCTTCCAGGATTGGACGAGCAAAGGGTTTCCACGGATGCTCCTGGTCCAGATTCAGCATGCCACGCCGTATTACGACGACTCGTACGCCGTCAATTCCGCGAACAACGGTCCCTACGGCGACGCCATTGAGAAGGAATTGATTCCCGAAATCGAGCGCCGTTTTCGGGGCCTCGGCGAAGGATGGGCACGTTTTGCGTTCGGTGGCTCAACCGGGGGCTGGGAATCAATGGCAGTGCAGTTGTTCTACCCTGACTCATACAACGGAGCCTGGGTGGCGTGTCCCGACCCCATAGACTTCCGGCATTTTACGGTCGTAAACATCTATGCCGATACCAACGCGTATTACATGCCGTCCACGTTCAAAAAGACGTTGCGCGTCGGCCACCGTAATTGGCTCGGTCATGTTGATGCTTCATTAAAAGAGATGAGCCAATATGAACTCCTGTTGGGCACCAAAGCCCGATCGGGGGATCAGTGGGATGTGTGGGAATCCGTTTACTCGCCGACCGATGCTGAAGGTTATCCACGACGCCTGTGGGACCGGATGACCGGCAAGATCGATCCGGTCACGGCAGCTTATTGGAAAGAGAATTACGACCTGTCTCACATCCTGCAGCGGGACTGGAGCACGCTGGGTCCCAAACTCCGCGGCAAGCTGCGGATTTACGTGGGCGACATGGACAACTACTATTTGAACAATGCGGTGTACGAAGTAGAGAAGTTCCTCAAAACTCATCCTGAGGCAGAGGCCGTGGTCGATTATGGCGACAGGGATGAACACTGCTGGAACGGAGACCATACACGATCCAACGCCTACTCCCGCCTCCGATATGTTCAGATGTCATTCCCGTGGTTCGTTGAGCGGATGCTGCGAAATGCACCGGCTGGTGCAGATCTCAGGAGCTGGCGGTACTAGACAGAAGCCAAATTACGGGGGCGAAGTTTCGCTCCAGCTCAGCCGGGCCGCACGGAGAGAGAGCTGTCCGGGGCCTGTGGTAAATCGATGACGCCGACGTTCAAACGTGCGTTCGGGCGAGTTGCGGTGTGGCTGGCAGTGTTCGGCGGTGCATTTATCAGTGGCTGCAGTGTCACGGATGCCTTGCGTAACAGTGTTCGGGAGCTTCCTCCGTATGAACGTTATGCGGAGGCGCTGCGCGCAACCGGTCTCGACAGCATGGCTCTCGGGCGCGACTGGTTGCTCGCCAGCGACAGCGCGATGCGCGCTCCTTATCCGCTCACGCTGCCGTTCAGAGAGCAGGGCGTGTATCGACGCGACGAAGCGCGCGCCGTTGCCATTCGCTTCGCTGCTCAACGGGGGGAGCGCATCGCGATACGATTCCGACAGGACGGTCTCCCGACGCAGATGTTCATTGATCTGTTCCGTGTAAGCGACGACAGTCTGGCGACGACGGTGCACGTGGCCACGGCGGTGCGAGCCGATTCGCTTGCACCCGAGCTTTGGACGCTGGAGCATGAAGCCCGGGACAGCGGCAGCTTTATTCTGCGCGTGCAGCCTGAGTTGCTTCGCGACGGGCGGTACGAATTGGAAGCAGGCGTTGGACCGATCCTCGCGTTTCCCGTCGAAGGGGGCACCAACCGCTCGGCACAGAGCTTCTTCGGCGCGGACCGGGAAGGAGGCCGTCGCCAGCATCACGGCGTCGATATTTTTGCACCGCGAGGCACGCCGGCGCTTGCCGCGACCGATGGAATCATTCGGTCGATCCGATCCAACGCTCTGGGTGGCAATGTCGTGTGGCTGCGTGATCCATCCCGAGGAATTAATCTGTACTACGCTCATCTGGATACACAGGTCGTGGTGGCGGGACAGCGCGTCAGCGAGGGTGACACTGTGGGTTTTGTTGGAAACACGGGGAACGCCAGAACCACTAAGCCGCATCTGCACTTTGGTATTTACGCACGTGGGCCCATCGATCCCTGGCCCTGGGTCCGTCGTGTGACGCAGCGTCCGCCAGCGCTCACCGCCGACGAATCCGGACTGGGCCGCCGCGCTGTGGCGCGAGGGCGTTCGGCCCAGTTGTTGACGCAGCCCGCAGTACGCGCGGACACCGTGCGCACATTCAAGCCCGATGAGGTTGTCGTGGTGGTTGGAGCGAACGGGAGTTGGTATCGCGTGGCAAGCGAGAGCGGCGAAAGTGGGTACGTACCGTCGCGCGCGGTAGTTCTGCTGCCGAAGGGTGAGGCGCCGGTCACGGCGCTGCCTCGGCCCGGGGGATAACGTCGAACCGCCCTTGGTAGTGGTACTTCAAACTGTACCACTACCCGCCCTTGCTCCGTTCGGCGACTGACGTCAAATCTACGGAGGTACCGGATCACGGTTGCGGGCTCCACCCGTACGCCGGCCCCGTCTTATCTCCTGATCATTCCTCCACCGACGTGACATGAACAACGTCTTCCGAATGCTGGCTTGTGCAACGTTGCTCGCATCCGCTGTTGTATTGCCACCGCACCGGCAGTCGCTCGCGGCACAGGCTTTTTCACTGGCCGATATCAAATCGCATCCCTTTCCCAACGCGCTCACGGCTGCTGCCACAGGTGCGCGCATTGCATGGGCCGTAAACGATCGCGGCAAGCGGAATATCTTCGTGGCCGAGGGACCAGCGTGGACCTCACGCCAATTAACGCCCTACGACAAGGATGACGGACAGGAGTTGACGTCCCTGTCGATCTCCGCAGACGGACAGTTCGTGGTGTATGTACGTGGAGGCGACCACGGGTCCAACTTCGACGATGCCCTCCCGGTCTTCGCCGATGGAGCTCCCACACCGACTCAGGTGCAGATCTGGGTGGCACCATTCAGTGGCGGCGCGCCGCGAGCGATCGGAGACGGTGAGAATCCGCTGATCTCACCCCGTAGTGATGTCGTATCGTTCGAGAAAGATCGCCAGATCTGGGTTGCGCAGTTGAACGGAGCGGCGCCGGCCCGTCGCCTCTTTACCGCACGTGGTACCAACGGTGGTGCGCAGTGGTCACCGGACGGATCCAGGCTCGCTTTTGTCTCGGCCCGAGGGGATCATGCATTCATTGGTGTCTACTCGGGACCCGACGCACCGATTCAATGGATGGACCCGACCACATCGCGCGACGCGTCGCCGCGCTGGTCACCCGACGGCACGCGCCTGACGTTTGTACGCAGGCCGGGCGCCGGGGGTGCCCCGATGCCCGTTCTGGAGCAACGTCCTCAGCCATGGTCCATCTGGACGGCAGCAGTTGCCACCGGTGCCGGACGTTTGTTGTGGAAGTCTCCGCTGACGCTGCGGGGATCGCCGCCGAGTACGGATGGTGGCACTAATCTGCACTGGGCCGCCGGGGATCGGATTGTGTTTCTGTCCTACATGGATGGCTGGCCGCATGTGTATTCGATCAGTGCATCAGGGGGCCAGCCGTTGCTGCTTACCCCCGGCGATTATATGGCAGAACACATTTCGCTCTCCGCAGATCGGCGGTATCTCCTCTTCTCAGCGAACACCGGCCCCGCGGCGGACGACCTGCATCGGCGGCATGTTGTCCGTGTTCCGGTGGATCGGGCGCAGGTCGAAGTACTCACTCCGGGACAGGGCGTGGAGTGGACGCCTGTGATGACGGGTAATCTCGAGAGCATTGCATTCATCGGCGCAACCGCTCAGCAGCCGCCAATGCCGCAGGTGATGCCGGCACGAGGTGGAGCACCGAGGAACATAGCATCAGCGATGCTCGCGACGTCGTATCCCGCGTCGTCGCTTGTTACGCCTCGCGCGGTGCGCTTTCGCGCGTCGGACGGGCTGGAAGTACACGCACAGCTCTTTGAACCGCGGGGCGGCGCAAGCGTTGAACGGCGGCCGGCTGTGGTCTACGTGCATGGCGGCCCGCCGCGGCAGATGCTGCTGGGGTGGCACTATTCCGACTACTACACCAACGCCTACGCCGTTAATCAGTATCTCGCTTCGCGAGGGTACGTTGTCCTCTCTGTCAACTATCGGCTTGGTATCGGCTACGGATACGAGTTTCATCGTCCGCCTAACGCGGGAGCACAGGGTGCCGCCGAATATCTCGATATTAAGGCAGCCGGGCAGTATCTGCGTGGCTTGCCCGGTGTGGATCCAGCTCGCATCGGGATCTACGGTGGTTCGTATGGGGGCTTTTTGACCGCGCTGGCGCTCGGTCGTGACTCCGATCTGTTCGCGGCAGGCGTCGACATTCATGGTGTGCACGATTTTACGGCTGGTACCTCGGGTGCCGGTGCGGCGTTTGCCGCGGCGACCGGCGCTCCAGGCCGCTTTGCGCCGGCTGATCGTGAGCGGGCACTTGATGTGGCCTGGGAATCGTCGCCGGTGAGCAGTGTCGGGACATGGAAATCGCCCGTACTCCTTATCCACGGCGACGACGATCGCAATGTGCGGTTCAGCCAGACCGTGGATCTGGTACAGCGTTTAGCTGCGCAGGGCGTGGATTATGAGGAACTGGTCATTCCTGACGACACACATCACTGGATGCGCTTCGCGAACGTGCTCAAGGTAGACAGTGCGACTGTGGAGTTCTTCGAAAGAAAACTCAAACGGAGTCGCACCGCGCAGTGATGCAGCGATCCCTTTGAGCGACTCCGATGGATGATTTATCGACCGGGTGCGGTTACTGCTTTATGAACCGCCTCGAGGCCCTTCATGAAGACCTCCTGCGGCAGCGCCCCCTGAACGAGCTCGCCGTTGATCACGAACGTCGGCGTCCCTCGCACGTACATGGACTTGGCCAGGGCGTTGTTGCGTGCGACCACTGCCGTCGCGCTGCCCCCCTTGAGGCACTTTCCAAACGCCGCGGGCTCCACACCCGCGCTCGCGGCGATCCGGGCGACAACAGCCTTCGCGTCCTTCGCCCCCATCCATTCCTTGCGGCGCTCGTACAGCCCATCATGCATCTGCCAGAACCGCCCCTGCGCCGCTGCACAGACTGAGCCCTCGGCCGCCTCCTGAGCGTTCGGGAACATCCCAAGAACGAACGGTACGAAGCGCCAGTACACTTTCCCGGGCTTGGTGAACGCGGAATCGAGCGCCGGCATGGTCTCCTTGGCAAACTTCGCACAGTAGCTGCAACCGAAATCAGCCAATTCCACGATCCAGACCGGCGCGGTGGGTTGCCCCTTTTCGAAGCCGTAGCCGTCGAGGGAGACAATCTTTTCACCGATTTGCACGCGCTTTTCAACGATTGGTACGCGGCGCTGGGCCTCACTGGCTACGGGGAGCAGAGAAAATGACGCTCCAACCAACCAAACCAGGGCTTTCAGGGAACTGGAAGTACGCATAATGGACAATCTACTATGATGAGCTGGGGGTGTCCTGCGATCTACAAATAGTGCGATCGTCAGGCGCGGGTTCCTCGAACGGACCAATTACCGCAGAACACAGGAGCGCAGGATGAGCGTGATATTGGATAAAGCTACACTGGGTGGAGGCTGCTTCTGGTGCCTTGAGGCTGTGTATCAGGAACTCGACGGCGTCGAGGGAATCGTGTCGGGATACGCCGGCGGACATGTTGTCAATCCCACGTACGAGCAGGTCTGCAGTAAAACGACAGGGCATGCCGAAGTGGTGCAGCTGACGTTCGATCCCTCGCGCCTTTCCTACGCGGACCTCCTGACCGTCTTCTTCGCGACACACGATCCCACGACGCCGGACCGACAGGGGAATGACGTCGGACCTCAGTATCGCTCGGCGATATTCTTTCACAATGCCGATCAGGAGCGTGTGGCCCGGGAAACGGTGGCCCGATTGACGGCTGATACGACCTTCGACGCCCCGATCGTCACGGAGATCGCGCCGCTGGATGTGTTCTATCCCGCAGAACAACATCACCAGAACTACTATCGCCAGCACTCGGACCAGCCGTATTGCAGCTTTGTGATTTCGCCGAAGGTCGCCAAGTTGCGCAAACAATTCTCGTCGCGTCTGCGCAGTCGCCAGGAGTAGTGGGGGAGGCGCGACCGGAACGCACGCGTGCTCTTGCCGAAGGCCAGCGCGAGAGGTAACTCACCGGGTCCCTCACCCGGTCATGCGCACATGATGATGCTTATCTGCAACGTTCAACAATGGCGCCGCGCGCTGCTGGCGCCACTCGGTGCTCTGCTGGTTGTGTCGGCGGTGCCCGATGACCTCGCGGGTCAGGAGCGCCGCCGGCCGACAACTCGCGCCGAATCGCTGTTTGTGAGTGCCGATCACGCGGACCATCCGCAACGCGATCATGCGGCGGATATGCGCGACAACGCCCGGACCGACAGCATCTACGCGGCCCGTAGCCGAGGCGTGATGGAGTACAGCAAAGTGAAATACCGGAGTCCGCTGGGCGACATGGACATCCCGGCGCACCTCTTTCAGCCGTTGCAAAAGCGCGGATCGAAAGGGCACGCGGCGATGGTCTGGGTGCATGGCGGTGTGCATGGTGCGTGGGGCACGACCATGTTTCCGTTTGTACGCGAGGCTGTTGAACGCGGTTACGTGATCATTGCGCCGGACTATCGTGGCAGCACCGGCTACGGCGCTGCGCACTACAACGCCATCGACTACGGTGCCAAGGAAGTGGACGACGTCGGCGGTGCGGTCGACTTCCTCAAGACGTTGGCACATGTGGATCAGGATCGACTTGGGGTCATGGGCTGGAGCCACGGTGGCTTTATTGCGTCCCATCTCGTTTTCAAGGACACACATCCGTTCAAGGCAGCTGCCGCAATCGTCCCCGTGACGAATCTGGTATTTCGCCTGGGCTACAAGGGACCCGGTTATGCCCGGAGTTTCTCCACGCAGGCCGGCATACTCGGTATGCCACACGAACAGCGCGCGGAATACATTAAACGGTCGCCACTGTATCAAGTGGAGAATTTGCAGATTCCCATGCTGGTGCACGTGGCAACCAACGACACGGACGTGGACTACGTCGAAGACCAACAGATGGTGTGGAAGCTCCGGGCCCTGAAACCGGATCTGGCCGAAACCCGGGTGTATGTAGACCCGGCACCCTGGGGTGGATCAGGCGGGCACGCTTTCAGTCGCAGAGTAGACGCCACGACGCTCGAACGTGTGGATTCCCCGGCACAAATCGATTCGTGGAACCGCACCTGGACGTTCTTTGAATGGACGTTGAGGCCGTACGAGGACCGGTCCAAGCCGCTGACACCTATGCGTGTGCGTTAAACCACACGGTGGCTGTGCGACGCCGGAGGTCGAGGGCGCCGACCGCGATGTGAGCGCGCGAATGCACGTCTCCCTTCTCGCATGGGCCAACCTTGCGTCAGCGACGCAGCCGATACTTTCCCGAGGTGCAGCCGTTCACAAAATCAGATTTCGTCCCAGACCTCGGCAAAGTACGACGGCAGATCAATGATTAATGGTTCACTCGTTCTCTCGGGTCGCCATTCAATGCGATCCTCGATTATATCCGGCTGCACGGCCGACGGCGTCCAGCGTTCGATGAGCCGTGCGTCCGCGTCAACGATCCAGTACTGATCCACACCGCTCCGCAGATAGCGGTGGCGCTTGGTAATGCGATCGTACCGTGCTGTGCTCGGTGACAGAACTTCAGCGATCAGCATCGGTATCCCAACCTCGCGCCAATCAAGCGGCATGCGACCGTCGGGACGTGGACGTACAATGAACAAGTCCGGTTGCAGCAGCTGTGTGCCGTCGAAATCGAGATCGGCGGGTGCCAACATGACGGCCCCCAGGCGGCGAGCCTTTGCGAAGGGACGGAACAGGGCATGCAGTTCCTGCGCAGCACGCTGATGCACCCAGCGCGGAGACGGGCTCACCAGGAGCTCTCCGTCCACGAGTTCGTATCGGTACCCGTCGTCGGGGAGTGCCAATACCTCGTCCCTGGTCCACACGCGCGCGGCTTGGGGCATGGACATAGTCTATGGTATTCCTGTCTCGACACGCAACTCGGCGACCTCCGGGGCACACCGAACGGTCACACTCCGGCGCTCACGAGGCTTCATCGCCCTCGGGCCGATCTGACCGATTCAGTGCATCCCGGTCGAGGTGCGCGCAAACGCATAACCTCAGGGACAGTCTTGGTGTCAAACCGTGTGAGATCAATGACGCACGCAAGCTTGGCAATACTTCGGGACTCGGGCGATGATGAGCGCCAACTCGTTCGCCGCGCACGACGCGGTGAGCGTGAGGCTGAATACGCCTTGTACCGCGAGCATGCACCCAAGGTACACCGGCTGGTTTATCGGCTGTGCGGCGACATCGAACTCACGGACGAGGTGGTCCAGGACACCTTTGTCCGCGCTTTCAGTCGGCTGACGGAGTTCAGGGAAGAATCTTCGCTGGGGACCTGGGTTCATCGTATTGCTGTCAACATGACGCTTAACGCAATGCGCAGTGAGCAGAGGAGAACCAAGCGGTTTGCTCCTCTGGATGAATCAACACCCTCGCGTGACATGCCGGATGTCGATCCCGATCTCAAGCGTGCGTTGTCCGTCGCAGTACGCGAGCTCAGTGAGGCGCAACGCACTGTGTTTGTGATGCACGCTCTGGAAGGATACACACATGTGGAGATTGGCGAGGTCCTCGGCATTTCCGAGGGGACAAGCAAGGGACGGTTATTTCATGCGCGGGCTCGATTGAAAGAGATCCTGGCAGCTTATGCACCGGAGTCACACCAATGAATGAAGAACAACTCGATACACTCATTGCGACCGCGCGTCGCACCTATCATAACCCGCCTCCGGCCGATCTCGATCGCTTGTGGCGCGGTGTCTCACGTCGGCGCCGTCTGCACTGGTTCGGGAGGAGCGGCCAGTACCTCGCGGCGGCTGCCGTCTTCGGCGTGGTCTTTACGCTGGGGCGCATGAGCGCGACCGCGTCACCATCCGGATCGGAAATGTTCGCTCCGATGGTTGACGTCGAGGTCACCGCGCCGGTTGTCGTCGACGGACGCGTGCATCAGCCGTACGAGACCACCACAACATTGCTCCTTGGTGAGTCAGCTATGCTGCTGAGTGCAATTCGCGTTTCTCACGAAGGCGCCGCGACGGACCGCGCATGGTCGGCGCATGCAATTAATCTGCTGAGCACGACACGGTTACTGCTCGACGCTCGTGGCGGAGATGATCCCCGCCTGCGCGAACTGCTGCAGGATCTTGAACTCGTTCTGGCTCAGATCGCGCGTCTGCAGCCCGCGGGTGCGAGAGAAGAACTTGAACTGATCACCGACGCTCTGCGTCAACAGAACATCGTGCCGCGTATTCATCGCGTCGCGGCCGGTTTAAGCGCCGGCAACTGAATAAAGGAGACTGGATATGCGTGTCGTCAATTCCCTCATTCTCTCGTTGTGTACCGCCACGGTGCTTGGCGCTCAATCGCGAACCCCACCCCCGCCTCCGCTGCCGCGGCCTTCCGCCGCTCCGCGCCCCGCGATCGCTCCGCGTCCGGTCCTTCCTGCATCCCCTGCCATATGGGGCCTGGCCCCGGAGGCGTGGGAGCGGGTGCAGCTGGATTTCGACCGCGCGCAAATGGAATGGGAACACTCGCAGCTGGCATGGGATCGACTCTCGACCACGCTGGACGTGCAGCATGATTTCGAGGTGGCCCATGACCTCGCCACAACGTTTGCCACGGACTTTGTGTTGCAGGCTCCACCGGCTTTGGCCCCTCGCGATTTTGATCTGAGGTGGCCCGCACTCGCCGGCACATCCGGTACCGAACCGCAGGATTCATTGTATCGTGCCGCCCGGGAATTGCTCAGTCGGGGAGAATATCGGCGCGCGTCGGCGCTGTTTGCCGAACTGGCAGAAAAACACTCCGGAAGCAACTACGCGCCCGATGCAATGTACTGGCAGGCGTTTGCGTTGTACCGCATTGGAGGGACCAACGAATTGCGTGTTGCACTGCAGGCCCTGGAAACACAAGGCAGCAAGTATCCCAACGCCCGCACCAAGGTTGATGCGCGCGCGCTGTCCACGCGCATCCGGGGCGCTCTCGCGGCTCGTGGCGACGCGTCCGCTGCTGCAGCGCTCAGGCAGGTGTCCAATGATTCTGGGCAGCCGTGCGATCAGGAAGAACAATCTGTTCGTGTTGAAGCGCTCAAAGCGGTCAGCAATTCGGATCCGGAAGGTTCTGCTGCATTGCTGAATCGCACCCTGTCGCGGCGCGATGAATGCTCAACGTCGCTGCGCCGTACCGCCGTGTTTCTGATCGGTAACTCGAAGCAGAGCAGTGACGTCGTGTCCACGCTTGCGGGTGTTGCACGGAACGATCCGAGCGACGATGTACGCTCAGCTGCATTGGACTGGTTGTCACGTATGCCGGGTGACGATGCCCTTGCGGTGATAGAAAGTATCTCCCGCGATTCCGACAATGAGCGCATGCAGCGGGCTGCAGTTCGGGCACTTGTCCGTCATCCCAGTGCGCGCGCGCGGGTGATGGTCCGTGGTCTGGTTGACCGGGAGGAAACGCCGGAACGACTGCGCCTGGAAGCGCTGGATTCATTCAGCAAGGAGCGGACATCCGCCGAGGACATCGCATGGATGCGCACGCTGTACGATAAAACGTCGAGCCGGCGCCTCAAGAGTCGGCTGGTCTCCACCGTGTCCAAAGTTGGCGGTGATGACTCCGAACGATGGCTCCTCGGCATAGCCAAAAACGAAGAGGAAGATTCGGAAACGCGGAGTTACGCCCTGCGCCGCGTTGCGGAAACACAGCCGATCGCCGAGCTCGCACGACTGTACGACGGAGCCGCGCAGCGATCAGTTCGGTCATCTCTCATTGATGTTCTGGGACGTCGCACCGAAGAAGCAGCCACGGACAAACTGATCGACATCGTGAAGAACGGCACAGACCCGCAGCTCCGAAGCAGCGCGATCTCTGCGCTGACACGAAAGAAGGATCCTCGGACGGTCCGCCTCCTGATGGAGTTGATTAACCGATGAAAACCGTAACGCTTCGTTTCGTACCGCTGGTGTCGCTGCTGTCACTTACTGCGATACCTGTGTGCGGCCAGACGCCGCTCTCCCGTCGGATTGACGGCGCACGTGGCCCGGCTGTGCAGTTCAACTTTGCGGCGCGTTCTGACGTGTGTGGTGACGGCATAAGTTACATTCGCACGGGTACCGACAGCTGGATGGGAAGCATCAACGATGCAACGCGCATGTCTGCCTGCGAACACGGCCCGGTGCGCGTCATGGTGATTCGCTCAGACCAGGAAGTCATTCGCATTCAGTCGTTCGTTGGGCCCGTGCAACGCGATTCCACCGCCAGTGATCTCGGCAGGGTCACAGCCGCTGACGCCAGCACGTTCCTTCTGGGCCTCGCACGGAACGGAGACGGACGGGTGTCACGGGACGCGCTCATGGCATTGTCTCTCGCCGACTCGGTCAGCGTTGTGCCACAGTTGCTTGAGATCGCCGGCGATAAATCCAAATCCCGCGAGCTGCGACGTGCAGCGTTCAGCTATGCGACAAGACGCGAAACGACCGCGGATGCCATGGCCCCCGCTGCAATCGTGCGCATCGCACTGGAATTCGCCCGCGATCAGAGCGAGCACAACAGCTTTCGCCAGAGTGCGATGAGCACGCTGACACGCTTCGATCGCGGGGAGGGGATTCCCACCCTTATTCAGCTTGCGGGCAGTTCGGATGACCACTGGCTGGCAAAAACTGCGACCGAGATGCTGGGTCGGTCTGGAGATCCTCGCGCCCGGCGGGCCCTTCGTGAGATGGTCACGAAGGAAGGTCTGTCCGGCGATCAGCGCACGCAGGCCATGCGTGCGCTCGCGAACGAATATGCAACGGATCAGGATGCCCAGCTGCTTCAACGCGGGTACACTCAGCTGACAACCGAACGATCGAAGGACGTCGCGCTCGACGCAATTGCCTCGATAGGCACCCCGAGTGTGCGCACGTGGCTTGTGACCCTGGTCACCAATGAACGGGAGTTGTCGCGGAATCGCCGCAAGGCAGCAAGCGTGTACGACAAAGCGGGCGCGACTCCGCGTGACCTCGTGAGGCTCTACGATAACGTCATAGACGATGATGTGAGAAATGTCCTGATCGATGATCTGGCCCGGTCGGGTACGAAGGAAGCGGTCGCCAAATTGATAGCGATTGCGAAGGACGAGGGTCGACCAGGGACGCGAAAGAAGGCCGTCAGCGCCCTTGGACGCTTTGATGACCCGGAAATTCGAAGCGCCCTGCGCGGTGTGATCGAGCGCTAGGCAGGGCTGTACCACAGTACCGTTTCGACGAGAATCAGGGTCCGAGTGCCGTTGCCGCGGGCCCTGCACTGTGTAAGATTGCCTGCTCCCCCGGGCGACCGGGTGTGATGGGGTGTAGCTCAGCTGGCAGAGCGCCTGACTGTTAATCAGGAAGTCGCTGGTTCGAATCCAGCCGCCCCAGTTTTCCATTTCGTGTTGCCATGACGAATGGCTGTCGTCGTCGCCGGGAGGACTTCCGTGGATTCGCCCGGAAGGGGCACGTTGCCGCAGCCGATTCGATCTCATTGTGATGCGAGTGGAGAATTCTCAGCAAGGCTCGACGTTCGTCGGCGGTACCGAAATGGTGCCGCTCCGTGTTCTTACCGCCTTGGGCGACTTTATCGCTGCGGCCGGCTGCGCTGACAACGAAACGGAACTCGTCAGCGCTATCGCTGAGTGTATTTCCCGGATCATTGTCGCCGATCGTGCCAGCTTAGCGCTGTTGGATGCGACCGGTACAAGCC
>JBGTBX010000258.1:0-8796 GCA_041749115.1 Gemmatimonadaceae bacterium | reverse complement strand
CTATGGCCCTGATCCGAGGTTCCCGGCGGGAAACGTAGGTATGCGCGGATCGGAAGCTGCCGCTCGCCGATGGCCGCACGCACGCGGGATGCGGGACCTTCGGCGAGTCTGACCAGCAGTTCCCGAGGCAGGTCGGTGCTGTTTGCGACCGCCCATACGCTCACCCGTGGTTTGCAGACGCGACCGTGCATACTTGTTCGCACCTGCGTGACGTCCAGCTCGTGGCGTACATCGCCTCGCAGCCTCGATAGCAGCGATGACGTCCTGATCTGCGTCTGGCCTTCTTTGCTGCGCGCCACGCGTAGTAGTCGGGAACGCGGCGTGACGTTGGCAAGCAGCACACCGATGGCGACGATCGCCGTGCTGGCGGCGATCGCGGCGATAATCTGCACCGCCCACGGATTGGCGGAGATCTCCAGAACGAGGTCAGACGGCAGCACTGTGCTGTTTGCGTCACCCCACAGGCCCAGCCCGCGCAGCAACCCGGCACCGCCGGCGGCCAGCAGCGATAGGCCGGTAGTCAGCAGAATTAGACGATTCACCACGATCATGAGGTGCTAACCCGTTCGCTGTCGATGTCAGATGGTTCTGGCGCAGCCACGGGCGCCGGAGTGGTTAATGGTGAAGCCTCTTGCGTACGCGGGCGGAACTTCCGCGGCTTAACCCGCAGCCGGACCGGGCGTACCAGACCGAAGCTGGCGAATCTGCGTTGCAGTGTGGCATTGACTGCGGTGACCACGGCGTCGTATTCGACGCGCGTTGCAGCTGCGGTACGAAACACCACACGTGCCCGATGCCTGTCCAGCCGCACGTGAGCCGAGAGCACATGATCGACGTTGAGCGCGGAGGTCGATAGCGCGGCCGCGGCGCTATGAGCGGACAGATACCCCACGGTGAGACGGTCCGGTGACCACATCGGTAGCAGGTCGCGCTGCCCGGGCACTAGTGCCGCGACGACGGCGATCGCACCGCATGCGGCAATGACTCCACACACGATCAACGTGACGAGGCCGTCCCAGGTCTGGCGCTCCAGCCATTGTCGTATTGAGTCCTGACCGAGCAGCCAGGAGCTTCGTTGAGCGCTGCTACCGACCACGACATCGACCAGCACCATGCTGCTGAGAACCAGCAGCGTCAACATCACCAGGCAGATGGGCAACGCGCGTGTGGCCCAGCACCGTCTCGGCCGAATCGTCGCGGTGCTACCTGTGCTCATGGAAGCTGCACTCATTGAGGACCTGGCTCATAAGAAACTGTAATGTCCACAGTAGAAACCTCGTATCCGGTGAACCGCTGTATCTGCGCGATGACATGCTGACGCGCCTGATGAGCCGTAGCAGCCGCCGGTGCCGGATAATCCACCGTCAGGTTCAGCCGAAGATCGACCTGTCGATTGTGCTGATGTGCCCGTACTCGACCGGCGGCACACACATCGGGAATAGCCGTAGCGTCATGTGCGGCGATTTTGCGCAGTACACGCTCGGAGATCACGGTGCGGCCCCGCTGCCCAGGCGGCGTCACCACCTCCGCGGGTAGCGCATCGGTCATCGCCTCCCCCGGAAGGACAGCAGCTCCGCTAGATCCAGCTCGCCGTCGAGTGCTTTGCCCGCAAACAACCCCAGCACGCCAAGTCCCAACACGACAAGAAACGCGCTGAAACCACCAAAAGCCGCCGCGAACCCCAACGCCATACCGACCGCGAGCCCGACCGTAGACCTCTTCATGTACTGCTCTCCTTTAGATGCACGCTTTTAGCGGACACGAGACGATCGCGGCACAACCACATCGCGAAGCGCCGCCAGGACGTCGACCCAGGCTTGATATACCAGGCTCCGACGCTTATAGATCGTGGGTTGCCCGCCCTGCGAGGCGCGATGCGCTTCGCGGACTCGCCACCGACGTGCCGCCATCCCGTCCGCCACATGTCCGTCGACAGCCCGAAGCCGGGCTAGACCCGCGACGAAAACGTCGGGATCGCCGCCGCGATCGGGATGGTGGGCACGAACGAATTCCCGAAACTCTTGCCGCGCCACACGATCGTCGCCGGTCATAGGCCGCTCGTACTCATTCCAGGCTGCGGCCACGGGCATGCGGCTCATCGGCGTCAGGGTCGTCGTCCAGTTCTGGAAGGTGGATGTCGTCGATGGCGATGTTGACCTCTACAACCTCCAATCCGGTCATGCGCTCCACCGCGTCGATGATGTTCTCTCGCGCGGCTTGGGCGACCTCGGAGATCGAGATGCCGTATTCGATCACCAGAACCAGGTCGATCGCGGCCTGTCGCTCGCCGACCTCTACCGAAACGCCTTGGGCGACACTTGCTCGACCAGCGCCTGGAACCCGCTCTCGAATTGCGCGAAACGCACGTACCGCTCCACCACCCAGTTCATGAATGCCCGGGATCTCCCGCGCCGCCATGCCGGCGATCTTGGCGACCACCACGTCAGCGATGCTGGTGCGGCCCTTCTCAGCGGCAAGTTCGGTGCGCCCCTGCTCTGATGAACGTTGTTCGGTGGGCTCTTTTGATGCGGCAACGCCGACGGCCCGACCGTTACCGGAGCCACCGGCGGTCGTGCCGCTACGGGGCTTCGTGACGGCACCGGTCTTAACATTGTTGTCCTTGGCGGCGCTGGCGGCCATGGGCGGTCCTTTCGTGGGCAGATACATGCATCGGGCAGAATTGTCTAAACAGTTAGACACAGTCAGGCACGCAAGTGTCACGAAGAGCCGCCAAGAAATTTCTGCCATGATGAGGGAACACGAACGAGGCAGCGGATCAACGGGTGTGGTGAGGTGGGGCCAATGAGTGTTCCGCTTCGGGCTCCAGCGGCGTGCACAGCTGCTCCGTTACCTCCTCGGCGGCGAGTACGCCCACTGGCGGTGAGGTCAACCCTCGTTCTGCTCGATGAAGATACCTTGACTGCACGCAGCATCGATGGCGACAGTGAGGCCTTCTCTGAGCTGGTGCGGCGCCACCATGCCGACGCTTACGGCCTGGCGTTGCGGATCACGGGTTCCGGCGAGGACGCGGACGATGCGGTTCAGGAAGCGTTTTTGGCGGCTTGGCGCCGCATAGGCGCCTTCCGAGGTGAGGCATCGTTCAGCTCCTGGCTGTATCGCATAGTGGTGAACCGCTGCATGAACCTGACGCGGGCTCGCAGATCCGCGGTGAACGCCGTCAATCTCGACCAGCTGCGGGATACACCAGCGGCGCCGCAATCGGATTCACCCGAGCAACAAGCGGAGCACAGCGCCACCCTCTCGGCGCTTCGGGCGGCTTTACAGACGCTCACTGTCGAGCAACGCGCATGTTGGATACTGCGCGAGCTACATTTCTTGAGCTATCCCGAGATCGCACATGTGTTGAACGTCAGCCCTACAGCGGTGCGTGGACGCCTCGCTCGCGCCAGGGCCGAGTTAGGGGAGGCGATGAAAACATGGATGTGACACCTGATCCTGTTACCGATGATCCGTTGCGTTCAGGGTTGCGTGCTATGCGCGGCCAGACCGTGGCAGTACCACGTGAGCTTGCCCGCAGAGTAATAGCCGATGTTCGTACGTATCCACCCCCGGGACGAGACATCCCTACCGAGGGTGCATCAGCGAAAGAATCCGACATCGCGACCCTCATTCGCGCCACGGCCGACACGGTGGACGGCGTGCGCGCCCGTGCCTGTCGGGTCAAACCGTGTCGCGATGCCAAAGGCACGCCGATTGTTGGCCCGCTGGAGGTGGAGTTATCGTTCGCGGTGAGTTACGGCAGCAGTATTCCCGCGGTCGGTGAGGCGCTGATCCCGAAGGTGAGCGCGGCGTTGTCGAGCCGTTACGGACTTTCCGTGGGACGACTCCACCTTAAGGCAGTGGACCTTACACCGCTGGCGTGGACATCGCCCGCCCATGGATGATGCCCATAGCAGAATGCTGGATATCGCAATAGGCCTAGCAGCCAAAGCGGAGGCAGGAGTGGCGCTCACGCCCACAGAAATAACGCTATCCGACATCGCGTGGATTGATACGCAAGTCGCCCCAACGGGTTCGACGGCTGGCTCTACAACACCTCATGTGAGCGCATGACCAGGACGTTGGACGCGCTCGACCAAATCGGCTGTGCACGCGTCTTAGCACTGATCAACCAAGCACTATCGATATCGGGTGTTGCTCCATTAGCAACGACGGATGACGTGCGCGCGACACGGATGGATTCCCTTTCGGATGTGGATCGTTCCGCCCTGTCTGATCTGGACGCGCAGTTTTTCGATGTAGTCGAAGAATGCATGGAAAAGTGCCTAGCGTTTGCCGAAGCCAATGCGGTGAGACTGGACTGGCAAAGGGACGGCCGGCTACGACTTTTGGGTCTGTGAGAAGTTTCAGCTAGACACGACTGTGGTGGGGGAGCCTAGGCTCCCCCACCACAGTCGTGTCTAGCTGAAACTTCTCACAGACCCAAAAGTCGTAGCCGGCCGTCCCTTTGCCAGTCCAGTCTCACCGCATTGGCTTCGGCAAACGCTAGGCACTTTTCCATGCATTCTTCGACTACATCGAAAAACTGCGCGTCCAGATCAGACAGGGCGGAACGATCCACATCCGAAAGGGAATCCATCCGTGTCGCGCGCACGTCATCCGTCGTTGCTAATGGAGCAACACCCGATATCGATAGTGCTTGGTTGATCAGTGCTAAGACGCGTGCACAGCCGATTTGGTCGAGCGCGTCCAACGTCCTGGTCATGCGCTCACATGAGGTGTTGTAGAGCCAGCCGTCGAACCCGTTGGGGCGACTTGCGTATCAATCCACGCGATGTCGGATAGCGTTATTTCTGTGGGCGTGAGCGCCACTCCTGCCTCCGCTTTGGCTGCTAGGCCTATTGCGATATCCAGCATTCTGCTATGGGCATCATCCATGGGCGGGCGATGTCCACGCCAGCGGTGTAAGGTCCACTGCCTTAAGGTGGAGTCGTCCCACGGAAAGTCCGTAACGGCTCGACAACGCCGCGCTCACCTTCGGGATCAGCGCCTCACCGACCGCGGGAATACTGCTGCCGTAACTCACCGCGAACGATAACTCCACCTCCAGCGGGCCAACAATCGGCGTGCCTTTGGCATCGCGACACGGTTTGACCCGACAGGCACGGGCGCGCACGCCGTCCACCGTGTCGGCCGTGGCGCGAATGAGGGTCGCGATGTCGGATTCTTTCGCTGATGCACCCTCGGTAGGGATGTCTCGTCCCGGGGGTGGATACGTACGAACATCGGCTATTACTCTGCGGGCAAGCTCACGTGGTACTGCCACGGTCTGGCCGCGCATAGCACGCAACCCTGAACGCAACGGATCATCGGTAACAGGATCAGGTGTCACATCCATGTTTTCATCGCCTCCCCTAACTCGGCCCTGGCGCGAGCGAGGCGTCCACGCACCGCTGTAGGGCTGACGTTCAACACATGTGCGATCTCGGGATAGCTCAAGAAATGTAGCTCGCGCAGTATCCAACATGCGCGTTGCTCGACAGTGAGCGTCTGTAAAGCCGCCCGAAGCGCCGAGAGGGTGGCGCTGTGCTCCGCTTGTTGCTCGGGTGAATCCGATTGCGGCGCCGCTGGTGTATCCCGCAGCTGGTCGAGATTGACGGCGTTCACCGCGGATCTGCGAGCCCGCGTCAGGTTCATGCAGCGGTTCACCACTATGCGATACAGCCAGGAGCTGAACGATGCCTCACCTCGGAAGGCGCCTATGCGGCGCCAAGCCGCCAAAAACGCTTCCTGAACCGCATCGTCCGCGTCCTCGCCGGAACCCGTGATCCGCAACGCCAGGCCGTAAGCGTCGGCATGGTGGCGCCGCACCAGCTCAGAGAAGGCCTCACTGTCGCCATCGATGCTGCGTGCAGTCAAGGTATCTTCATCGAGCAGAACGAGGGTTGACCTCACCGCCAGTGGGCGTACTCGCCGCCGAGGAGGTAACGGAGCAGCTGTGCACGCCGCTGGAGCCCGAAGCGGAACACTCATTGGCCCCACCTCACCACACCCGTTGATCCGCTGCCTCGTTCGTGTTCCCTCATCATGGCAGAAATTTCTTGGCGGCTCTTCGTGACACTTGCGTGCCTGACTGTGTCTAACTGTTTAGACAATTCTGCCCGATGCATGTATCTGCCCACGAAAGGACCGCCCATGGCCGCCAGCGCCGCCAAGGACAACAATGTTAAGACCGGTGCCGTCACGAAGCCCCGTAGCGGCACGACCGCCGGTGGCTCCGGTAACGGTCGGGCCGTCGGCGTTGCCGCATCAAAAGAGCCCACCGAACAACGTTCATCAGAGCAGGGGCGCACCGAACTTGCCGCTGAGAAGGGCCGCACCAGCATCGCTGACGTGGTGGTCGCCAAGATCGCCGGCATGGCGGCGCGGGAGATCCCGGGCATTCATGAACTGGGTGGTGGAGCGGTACGTGCGTTTCGCGCAATTCGAGAGCGGGTTCCAGGCGCTGGTCGAGCAAGTGTCGCCCAAGGCGTTTCGGTAGAGGTCGGCGAGCGACAGGCCGCGATCGACCTGGTTCTGGTGATCGAATACGGCATCTCGATCTCCGAGGTCGCCCAAGCCGCGCGAGAGAACATCATCGACGCGGTGGAGCGCATGACCGGATTGGAGGTTGTAGAGGTCAACATCGCCATCGACGACATCCACCTTCCAGAACTGGACGACGACCCTGACGCCGATGAGCCGCATGCCCGTGGCCGCAGCCTGGAATGAGTACGAGCGGCCTATGACCGGCGACGATCGTGTGGCGCGGCAAGAGTTTCGGGAATTCGTTCGTGCCCACCATCCCGATCGCGGCGGCGATCCCGACGTTTTCGTCGCGGGTCTAGCCCGGCTTCGGGCTGTCGACGGACATGTGGCGGACGGGATGGCGGCACGTCGGTGGCGAGTCCGCGAAGCGCATCGCGCCTCGCAGGGCGGGCAACCCACGATCTATAAGCGTCGGAGCCTGGTATATCAAGCCTGGGTCGACGTCCTGGCGGCGCTTCGCGATGTGGTTGTGCCGCGATCGTCTCGTGTCCGCTAAAAGCGTGCATCTAAAGGAGAGCAGTACATGAAGAGGTCTACGGTCGGGCTCGCGGTCGGTATGGCGTTGGGGTTCGCGGCGGCTTTTGGTGGTTTCAGCGCGTTTCTTGTCGTGTTGGGACTTGGCGTGCTGGGGTTGTTTGCGGGCAAAGCACTCGACGGCGAGCTGGATCTAGCGGAGCTGCTGTCCTTCCGGGGGAGGCGATGACCGATGCGCTACCCGCGGAGGTGGTGACGCCGCCTGGGCAGCGGGGCCGCACCGTGATCTCCGAGCGTGTACTGCGCAAAATCGCCGCACATGACGCTACGGCTATTCCCGATGTGTGTGCCGCCGGTCGAGTACGGGCACATCAGCACAATCGACAGGTCGATCTTCGGCTGAACCTGACGGTGGATTATCCGGCACCGGCGGCTGCTACGGCTCATCAGGCGCGTCAGCATGTCATCGCGCAGATACAGCGGTTCACCGGATACGAGGTTTCTACTGTGGACATTACAGTTTCTTATGAGCCAGGTCCTCAATGAGTGCAGCTTCCATGAGCACAGGTAGCACCGCGACGATTCGGCCGAGACGGTGCTGGGCCACACGCGCGTTGCCCATCTGCCTGGTGATGTTGACGCTGCTGGTTCTCAGCAGCATGGTGCTGGTCGATGTCGTGGTCGGTAGCAGCGCTCAACGAAGCTCCTGGCTGCTCGGTCAGGACTCAATACGACAATGGCTGGAGCGCCAGACCTGGGACGGCCTCGTCACGTTGATCGTGTGTGGAGTCATTGCCGCATGCGGTGCGATCGCCGTCGTCGCGGCACTAGTGCCCGGGCAGCGCGACCTGCTACCGATGTGGTCACCGGACCGTCTCACCGTGGGGTATCTGTCCGCTCATAGCGCCGCGGCCGCGCTATCGACCTCCGCGCTCAACGTCGATCATGTGCTCTCGGCTCACGTGCGGCTGGACAGGCATCGGGCACGTGTGGTGTTTCGTACCGCAGCTGCAACGCGCGTCGAATACGACGCCGTGGTCACCGCAGTCAATGCCACACTGCAACGCAGATTCGCCAGCTTCGGTCTGGTACGCCCGGTCCGGCTGCGGGTTAAGCCGCGGAAGTTCCGCCCGCGTACGCAAGAGGCTTCACCATTAACCACTCCGGCGCCCGTGGCTGCGCCAGAACCATCTGACATCGACAGCGAACGGGTTAGCACCTCATGATCGTGGTGAATCGTCTAATTCTGCTGACTACCGGCCTATCGCTGCTGGCCGCCGGCGGTGCCGGGTTGCTGCGCGGGCTGGGCCTGTGGGGTGACGCAAACAGCACAGTGCTGCCGTCTGACCTCGTTCTGGAGATCTCCGCCAATCCGTGGGCGGTGCAGATTATCGCCGCGATCGCCGCCAGCACGGCGATCGTCGCCATCGGTGTGCTGCTTGCCAACGTCACGCCGCGTTCCCGACTACTACGCGTGGCGCGCAGCAAAGAAGGCCAGACGCAGATCAGGACGTCATCGCTGCTATCGAGGCTGCGAGGCGATGTACGCCACGAGCTGGACGTCACGCAGGTGCGAACAAGTATGCACGGTCGCGTCTGCAAACCACGGGTGAGCGTATGGGCGGTCGCAAACAGCACCGACCTGCCTCGGGAACTGCTGGTCAGACTCGCCGAAGGTCCCGCATCCCGCGTGCGTGCGGCCATCGGCGAGCGGCAGCTTCCGATCCGCGCATACCTACGTTTCCCGCCGGGAACCTCGGATCAGGGCCATAG
>JBGTBX010000257.1:0-7533 GCA_041749115.1 Gemmatimonadaceae bacterium | reverse complement strand
AAGTTATTTTCCTGGCTCTGCACGGTGGCGCCGGCGAGGACGGTCGAATACAGGCAATGCTTGAGCTGGCTGGACTTGCCTATACCGGCAGCCATCACATCGCCAGCGCGGCTGCCATGGACAAGGACTTGAGCAAGCGTTTGTTCCGTTCCGTCGAAGTGCCGACAGCAGATTGGCTGATGACTCCAGCGTCGGCGGAGTTGGTTGAACGCACCTTGGGTTTGCCGGTGGTCGTGAAGCCAAATCCGCAGGGTTCGACAGTGGGGCTCAGCGTGGTCCGTGACGAGGCAGGCTTGCAGCCCGCCGTCGAACGGGCCCGTGCCTATGACGCCGAGGTGATGATCGAGAAATTCATCCCCGGCCGCGAGTTCACAGTGGCCATCCTGGGAGGCGTCGCGTTACCGGTCGGCGAGATCATCGCCCCTGGGGAAGTATTCGACTATCAATCCAAGTACCAGGCGGGTGGCGCCCGGGAAATTTTTCCAGCCGAGATCAGCGCGGCCGAGGCCGAGCTCATGTCGGAGTACGCGCGGCGCGCGCATTCAGTCCTGAAGCTTGGGTATTACAGTCGCGTCGACTTCAGGCAGGACGATCTCGGCAACTTTTGGTGCCTGGAAGCGAATTCCTTGCCGGGCATGACCGCCACCAGCTTGTTGCCGCAGGCGGCCAGGGCAGCGGGCATCGAGTTCCCCGAGCTATTGGATCGCATTTGCCGCAACCCGCTTCGGCCAAGATAGCCAGTTAGCCGCGCGAGGCGACGTCCGCTTTCGGCCTATTCTGTTGAAAAACTCCGCGCCTGAGAAAGTCGCGTGCGCTTCTGCTGAATTACGGCTTCGAGAGTGCATTTCTGGGTCTTTTGGAGACCGCCGGACAGAAAGCATGCAGCTCTCGCGGCCATCAAAAATTTCCGGCGCAGAAGAACCGAGTTTTTCAACAGAATAGACCCAAAGCCGACATCGACAATGCCAGCGTCGAGGCCCGTCCGGAGGCTGACGATAGATGGGTGCGATATAAAAGCCTAGGATCTACTGGTCCGCTTGCTGGCGCCAAAGTTCGGAAAATGCCAAGCCTCGAACTTTGACGGGATAGAGAAAAGTGCCCCTCAAGTGATGGATACTTGCCGGGTGGTAAGTCGAGTCGCAGACGAACGGTGAGCGATTCCCGGGCAAACCGACGCGTAAAGGAGTAGAGGCGACCAAGGCGAGGGCAGCACATGTCGAGCAGCAGCATCAGGCAGCTTGGATCGATGCGGAGATTTCCGTGAGCAGGGAGAGCACAGATGACAGGCATCACAAACTTGGTCCCCGGCGGCCCTTGGCTGGTCGAGCGATTATCCTCTAGGACCAGTGTCGGCGTTACGGCGCCCACGGCGAGGAGGTGCGCGTGGAGCTTGGGGAGTCTGCCAATGCGAAGAGCGACGTTTCCTTTCCGATGTCGCGCAGCGCGATCATTAATAGTCTGTCAGCTTGAGCGTTGCTTCGCTGGATCGGTGCGCTCAACTGGCGTACTTGCCATCTTGGCGATGTGTTGCGCCGCTCATGCGGAAGCACAGACACGCGCGACTCTCTCGACCGAACAGGTCGAGAAGGCGATGGGCCGCGCCGGCGGCATAACCTTCAAAACGAAGGTTTCGCAGTTGAAGCAGGGGGTCGTCGAAGTCGAGACGACCGATGGCACTCTGCAGTTCCAATCAGACCTCCAACCGGACGGTCGATTCATTGAACTACCAGCCAGCGTGACGGTGCAGGCGCGCAATGACTTTCCAGCGGTCGTGACCAAAATCGAGGTCGAGACGAATAGTCAATGGCATAGCCTACCCGCCTCGGAAAAGGCCAGATTCCCCGAGCTCTCCCTAGCCCAGCAGAAGCTCAAGACCGCGGCCAATTTCTCGCTGGCGAGCCTCAATCCGACTGCGTTCCGGCAGGCGAAACTGCAAGCCGAGAATGTCGAATCCGAGATCGTCGACGCGTATATCAACGCGCCGATGAGCAGGGAAGACGGCCGCGCCTTGGTGGAGGCCTACAAGGAGAACGCCATTCTGCAGCAACGTACTTTCCGGAAGGATTACAACGAGCGCTACCCCCCGGCGGCCTACCAAAGGATCTATGCCAATACTCGCAGCTCGCTCGCACTGCAACTCAAAGGCGCGGAGCTGCCTCAGTGCAGTGGAGTGCTGATCGGGCCGAGTGTTGCGCTGACCAACCGCCACTGCGTTTCCGAGTACCAGGCGGATGAGCTCGAAGCGGTGTTCGATTACGAATCAGATCTGGACGGAAACGTATCGCCGCGGCGAGTATTTCCCGTGAAGGGAATAGAATTCCGCGACTCCGCTGAGTTCCTAGATTTCGCGATCCTGCAACTGGGGGCCAGTAATGGCGCGCAGGCGGGTGCAGTGTATCCGGTTCAATGCATGTCACTGGCGCCAGTTCGAAGAGGGGAAGCGATTTACGTCGTGGGCTACCCGCTTGGGCAGCCACGCGCTGTGCATGACAACACGCACGTGTACTTTCCCTTCACCGTCGATGAGAAGGCCCACGCCGAGCTGGAGATACAGGTTCGTGCCGAGTTCAAGGCTGGAGCGGAAGAAGATCAGTCCTACCGCGATGGCAAGTTGCGGGAATTCGTGGACGCTTATCGAAGGCGCACCGAATCGTCTGGCGACGTCATCTACGAGTATTTCAGTGCACGGTTCGGTGACCAGCCAACCATTGGCGCCAACAGCGACACGTATGCGGGGAACTCCGGCTCACCTGCGTTTCATCGCAGGACGCATGCGCTTGTCGGCCTGTTGTTCGATGGCCACGACCAAGACGATACCGCACCGTGGTCGCCCGGATGGCGTACCCACGAGGCGATCCTTCCGATAACGGAAGTGTTGAATGCCATAGAACAGCAGAAGCCGGGCTGGAAGGATTCAAACGGGTTGTGCGTCACCCAATGACTAAGGAGACAAATCAATGCATCGACTCACAGCTCTTGTAGCTGCCGCACTGCTCGCCCTTTGCGGGTGTGCTGCGCAGCCGATTGAAGCCAATGCGGTCATGGGCGCATCACACGGCGACTTCAATCCCGTTTCTGACGCTAGCGCGCCGCTCGGTCAGATCGAAGCCTCACGCGATGCCTACCTCATTGAGGTGAAGCTTGGCCAAACGATGGACGACGTGACTGGCGCCGCCGTTGCAGTACTTGGCAACGGAGCGACTGTTGAGCGCTTGTTCCCCGGAGTCGAAGAGGAAAACGACCCGGAGAACCTTTCCCGGATTTACCGGGTGAAGACAGCGACATCTCTTGCCGATCCCGACCAGTGGGATAAGGCGTATGCGATCAAGGCGAAAGGAAACTTCGAGAACGTCGAACCCGACACGGACACGGCAATCGAGGATGCGCAGAAAAGACAGGCGGCGGCGGCCTGCATCGGAGACACGGGAGCGCCGGCACCTGCAAATCGCAACTGGTCCCTCCTTGATATGCGCGTGCCGCAAGCGCGAAAACTTAAACCGCCCCCTGGAGGAAAGCTCTTGGGCGAGGGCGTGAGAATTTGCCATCCGGATACTGGGTGGGCCGAACATGACGACCTGGATATCGGCCGACTCGACACCACGTCGTCGCTAAACCTGGTGGAGGGGGGTACCGACGCCAAAGATCCGATGAACTACAGCGGCAATCCAGGCCACGGCACTGCAACCGGCAGTGTGATTGTGAGCTCGGGGGACTTCGATGCGAACGATTCTGCAACCCCGCCAGGCACCGTCAATGGCCTCGCCCCCAATGCAACGCTTGTGCCGATTCGGGCCATCAAGCGCGTCGTACAAGTGTTCGATTCGGACATAGCGCGCGCCGTTCAGCACGCAAGCAACTCCGCGAAGTGCGACGTGATCTCGATGAGCTTGGGTGGAAAGGGTTTCTTCGGTCTAGAGAAGGCTATCAAAGATGCAATTAGGCGAGACGTGATAGTCGTCAGCGCGGCTGGAAACTGCGTTGGAATGGTCGTCGCACCCGCATCTTACGAGGACGTGGTTGCGGTGGCCGCGACAAACGCCCGACGCTTACCTTGGAAAGGAACATCACAGGGCCGAGCCGTGAGTATTTCTGCTCCGGGGGAGTCGGTCTACGTTGCGAGAGCGGTGGGCGGGAAGACCAATGTCGCCCCCGGGAACGGGACCTCGTTCGCGACCGCTGCGGTAGCGGGCGCGGCTGCCAATTGGCTCGCTTTCCACGGCAAGGAACGGGTTAAGGCCGCACAAGGCACGCGTTCTCGCCAAGCAATGTTTATGCAGGCTCTCAGTTCCAGCGCCGACCCCGGCTCGAATTGGGAGAGCGATCAGATGGGCCCCGGAATTCTCAACTTGGAAAAGCTGCTGTCACAGCCGCTGCCCAGTGGAGCCGGCTTGCTTGAGTTAGAGCCAAGCTTCGATGTCGTCAGCCTATTACAAGGGCGTTTAGATCTTGATCGCGCTTACGTCGAGGCGGGATTGCGCAGGCTGCTTGGCAATCCGTCTGATCTGGACGGCAAACTGGCCGAGATCGGCCCCGAAGTCGTCGACATTGCAACGCGCGATCCAGATGCATTCAAGCAAGCACTGACCCCGGCTCCTGCTGGCGCGTTCGTCGATTACAGCGAGTTTCTTGGCGAAAGGGGCTCCGCAACACTCAAATCTGCGATCCAGCGGTGAACGCGAAGACGGGGATCATCCCGGCAGATGGTGGCCGACTGGCGTTGCTGCTTGCGTGCACCCTGCTTGCGTCATGCAACCAGCCGGAATCGCCGACCGAGGCCGATGAGCCACAACCGATCGACACGAAGAGGCTGACGAAAGCGATGCCTACTGCGTCCATGGCGTTTGAGGAGGAGGAACCCGTTCCGGACTTCAATGGCATGGAGGTTATGACTTTTGAGGAGTTCGAGCGGCGGGTGACCAAGATACCCGGCAAGCTTGAACGTTACATCGTCAACGGCGATGTCCAGATCATCGGGCGGCGAAACCTAGAGGCATATTTTCGCTTGATGCAGCGACAGCTCCGAGGCATAGCCGGGGGAAAATTGCTGGTGAATCGCCTCGGGAGCGGCCCGGCTTTCGCCGGCCGCGCCGATGTCTGGGACAGCGTCCGTCGCAAAAGCCTTGTTTATTGCGTGAGCTCAGAATTTAACAGCCAACACGCGGCAGTTGTCGCTGCCTTGGAAGCAGCCACCGGTGAGTGGGAGCGCCAAGCAGACGTGAATTTTTCCTACAAAGCTAGCGAGGATGGCCGATGCGCTCCCGACAATCCCGCCATAGTGTTCGCGGTTGCCCCAATGGAAATGTCACGTTTGGTAGCAGCAATCGCGCCTTTTCCGCATTTTCAACAGCGGGACCGCGTGCTAGGCATCAATCCAAGAATTCTGCCGATTCCGCCACAAAAGGCCTTCGACCTAACGGGGCTAATGCGACACGAATTGGGACACGTGCTCGGGTTCGATCATGAACAATCGCGGCCGGAGGCAGGCACCTGTTTCGTAGCTGACGACAGCTTTGCGGCGACGCCGTACGACCCTCGCTCCGTTATGCACTATCCCGATTGCGCGGCGCTGGCGGTATTTGCGGGATTTGCCCTGTCCGAGTTGGACAAGTCGGGCGTCGCCTGTGTGTATGGCCCTGGCCCGGACTCCGATCCGAACGACAGGTGTCCCTACAGAGCGGCCATTTCGGCCGTCACAGGCCGGGAAGTGACTGTGGAGCTTTCCGTCCAGCGCGTCGAGGCGGGGAAGTGGCAGTACTACGGGCCTTATGCGGCTGCGTACGGGTCTATTGCGACGATCGACCTTCAACGTGACCGGGAAGCAGGTGGAGACCCCGATCTGTACATCCGTTACGTGGACAGGCCCAATCGCACCGAGTCGATGTGCAATCCCAGGCTCGATGCTGAAAGCGAACAATGCCGCGTGCAGATACCTAACGGTCGGAAGCATCTGCACGTAGGTGTCTATGGTGAGCGCGCCTCGACCTACAATCTGACCATTACCTATACAGCGCAGGAGACCGGCACATGAATAAATCGTTCCTGCTTATCGTCTCGCTTGTCGCAACCGGCTGCTGTCATCTCTCGGATCCGGGCGAACCGGGAATCCGAGTCGATAGCGAGCAGCCGTTCACAGCGATCGGGCGCGTTGAAGCAGGAACGGCGTACGTGCTGAAGTCGCGTGGTGTCTGGCGCGACTGGTTCGTCTGCACGGACGCATTGGGTTACGAATCGAAGCCCCTGATGAAAAAGTACGAACGAGAACGGCGTCTCCCGGAGGCGCGATGGTTTGCGTTGATTGGTGCGATCACGGAAACGCCCGCTATGCCGGAAAGCGATCAGGCCACTTTGGTAAACTTGATAGATCTGACGCCTTATCTACGAACGGGCAAGCCCTGGATTGCATCCGCGACTGGCACGTTGCAAGTGTTCGCCAACGATTTACCGTCGAAGTACAGCAATAACAAAGGTGTGATTCGCCTGCAGATTGAAGCTCGCCAGTGAATCGCCGCGCCTGTCGTAGACACTCGCGGGTCACGAGTTGCGGGCTGCTGTTCGGCGGGAACGTCCGCTTCTGGCCTATTCCGTTGAAAAACTCGGTTGAAATGGCTTCTTGAAGGCGGTCAACTAACGACCCATCGTTCGAACGGAATTTGTCGCGATGATGGGTCGTCAGCAAGCCGGGCAAACGCCGCTGTTCTACGCGTTCAACCTGGAAGACCACGTTCCAGCCAACCATTTGCTCCGCGGCATCGACCAGTTCCTTGATCTGAGCGAACTGCATCAGCACCTCGCTCCGCACTACAGCCACACCGGCCGCCCGTCGATCGACCCTGCGCTGATTATTCGGATGCTGATCGTCGGCTACTGCTTTGGTATCCGCTCGGAGCGTCGGTTGTGCGAAGAGGTGCATCTGAACTTGGCCTACCGCTGGTTCTGCGGGCTGGGTCTGGAGGATGCGATACCCGACCATTCGACGTTCTCGAAAAACCGTCACGGTCGGTTCCGCGACAACGACACCCTGCGGTTCGTGTTCGAAAAGGTACTGCAGCGGTGCCTGGTTGAAAAGCTGGTGGGCGGTGAAGGGTTCGCGACCGACGCCAGCGTCATCAAGGCCGACGCGAACCGCCAGCGCGGCGTACCGGGCACTGAGGTTCAGTGGCCGAACGAGACCGCGCTGACGCGTCCCGTTCGCGAATACCTGGCTGCGTTGGATGCGGCAGAAGAAGAACGCAAGCCGCCCAAGAACATTTCGTTGACCGATCCGGCTTCGCAGTGGACGGCGGCACCAGGCGGCCCGGCGTTCTATGCCTACTCGACCAACTATCTGATTGACGTCGACGCCGGAATCATCGTCGACGTCGAAGCTTCGCCGGCGCGTCGAACCGATGAAGTGAATGCGACCCGGATCATGGTCGAGCGGGTCGAAGAACGCTTCAATCTCAAGCCCACACGCTTGATCGGTGACACGGCTTACGGCACTGCAGGAATGCTGGGATGGATGGTCGACGAGAAATCGATCGAACCGCACGTTCC
>JBGTBX010000256.1:0-39758 GCA_041749115.1 Gemmatimonadaceae bacterium | reverse complement strand
GCCACCGCCGCCGCAGCCGCGAGTGTTGGCGCTGCGTGTGGCCCCGCAGCCGCTGACCCACGGTGCGCTCCATCCGCGCACCGAAGGGTCACGACCAGGCCGCGATCAGTCGAATCGGTCGCCGTTGTCCCCGGCGACGTCGTCATAGCGCCAGGTCGCAGCTATCGGAAAGAACAAAGTTCCGGGTGCGGAACTCCCGCTCCGGACTTCTCGCCATCTCCAGGTGCGGGACTCGCTAAACATTGGTCTGGACCCGTAGAACAGAGCTCTGGCGTGAATGAGCAAAGATCCGGATTGTCCGAGCAGAGGCCGGGATGCGATTTATGCTTCTTGACATGGGCGTCGAGGTGCTTTGGTCTCGCGGGAATGACGAGGTGCATCGTCTCATGGGTGTCCTCAACCACCTTAACGCTCTTGGCCGTGACCTTGACGCCTGCCTGTTTTAGCACCGCCATCGGATCTTTCTTGAGCTTCGTCATGAAAGCCTTGTCGAGCCAGGCCTTTGCAATCAGCCGGGCCAGAATGCGTTCGTTGTGAGTCGCTGCCACAGTTGAACCCTCCTTTGAGAAAGCGTGACCGCTGATCACCTTGGCAATCAGAGGAAGAACGGAATCGGATTGAGCTCCGATTCCTGGAACGGATGTGGGACCCATCCAAGTGAGGCCGGAACGCTATACAAGCGCCCGGGTGCAAAGCGAGGTCTGAAGTGGCGCAAGTCCGGAACAACCACCTTCACCACTGGGAGATTGATATCCGGGCGAGTCTGATCGAGAACCAGCATCTCCAGTCCCAGCGCCTCAACGCGGCGCTGACACCAGTGTATGTCGTGCAGAAGATCGTCGTGCCTTACAACAGAAAAGTCCGACAGCTGAACAGTTACACCCGGCTGAGGGGCAAGATATGGCTGGTTAGCAACCGTTGCTTCAGTGAGCCATCGTGAAAGAGTATGGTTTACACCTGGGCCTTCGCGCAATGCCTCAAGAGCGGCCAACATTTGATTCATCTCGCTTATCGCACGCGACGCGGCTATTCGGGGGTCAAGATGCGCCCCGAGGCCTAACAATATGTCCTCCTTCTCCGCTGACCGCGTCTTCGAGACTGCCACAAATACCGGCACTCCAAGGTCCGACGTGACATCAAGGAGCCACACATCGCGATCGATGCGTTCGTAGAATCGCTCCATGCGATCCCATCCGTCGAGGCCGAGTGATGGGATGTTCACGGCCGGCCGTTGAACCCGGTTGTACCACCACATAGCTGTACTGTCGCGCTCGACCAGCTCCAGGAAACCCTGAAGAACTGCTTCCTCCAACGTGTTGCCTGCGGCGTTTCCATTGGAATCACCGAGGCCGAAGGGATGATCGCCAGACTGGTGCCCGACGTACAACAACGTGGTCGGGAGGTACTTGATGCGTTGGGCGCTCATGGACCAGATCGGTGACCAATCAATCGTCGCCCGTTCATCGAACGGCACGGGGATCCATTCACGCTTCTCCTGAGGCGACTGGGCCGCCGACCTGTTCGAATATTGATTCGCGCTGAAGTGAAGACATCGGGTCGGGTGCACGGCGTCGTCTTTTATGTCTTGATAGGTCGCCCGGATGCGTGGCTCATCACCCTGAAAGAGGGCCGAATGGCGTTCCACCGCCTCGCCTAACGCGCTCGCGCGAGCCTGCGCGTCGGTGAAACCCTTACCACTGCTGCTACGTCGCAGGCCGGCGCTCAATCCCTCGAGGTCGTGGTGCAATGCGGCACTGTTGAGGCCTGACATGTACACGTGGATCGCCGGGTCATCATAGGGGATGCGCCGCAACTCGGCCACTACCCCGGTGAGTGGATCGATGAAGGGAGTGAGGCGGGCGATCGTCACCTCGGGCGCGACGCTACGATGTCCTCCATCAGCAGTGAAATGTTTCAACTGCGACTGCAGCGCAGGTGGCCCCTCAGCCCTGCGCGCCATCAGCGTCGGGTCACCGCACGCCGGGCACTGCGGACGCCGCTGAACGTAGTGCTTGCTCCCAGTTAATGTCACCGTATCAAAACGCGCCAATACACCGGTGACTCCTTCGACGTCCGGGTTGCGGAGTATGCGCGCGAGTTGGGTGACCACGAGACCAACTGCCACTTGTTCCGTCCACGGGGCTGCGTCTGAGGGAACCGGTGGAGCCGCGCCAGCCAGGCGCGCGAGGAAAGCCCGCACAGGTTGTGTGTGATCCAACCGGTCACGCAGGCACTCCCAGCACGCGGATGATCCGGGCCGAAAGAGAGGGCCAACCCAGATTTCCGTACCAACGGGCCGACAGAGCAACCAGGGGACCCCGCGTTCCAGAGCGCCCGCGTTCACCTCCCGCAGCGCCGGGTCAAGATAATCGCTGGCCAGCACTACTTTCAACGGCGCACCGTCGTCGACCGTAAAGCCGTGTTGATTTATGTGCGACACCCAGAGCTGCCGACCAATACCACCCACTGCTGTGATAGCCACAGTGGCATCGGTCGCTGCTGCGCTTCGAACACCCAACGAATCAAAGAATGCATCGCGGGGTTCATCCGACTCCGCCGCGTTACCCTTCTCAACCAGCAATCCCGCTTGCGCAAGCGCCATGAGGGTGTAGAACACCTCAGTCAACGGGAACTCCTCGCCGAGGAGATCAACAAGGACGTCTGCCGACGGTCCTGCCTGCAGCGCCACAGCTAAGCGTTCGTGCAACAATCCGCTGAGGACGTGGTGGTCCCGCCGCCCCAGCAACACAACACCTTGCCCTTCGACGACCTGCACAGCCAGATGCCTGGCGAAGACCGGGTATTCCGGCAGGCCGTCCGGGGTCACGGCGCGCCGAGGAGTGCGCGCATACGCGGTTGATCCATCATCCCCGCGAAGGCTGGTTCAGTCTCCAGCAAAACGGCTGGAAGGATCTGTCCCGCTAACTTGATCCGCTCGAGCACATCGAACGCTTTCCCATTGTCTCCCAGGCGGGCGTACAGCCGCGCAAGTTCAAGCGTAGCGAACCATCCACGGAATGCGTCCTGCTTCATGATATTCTGGTCCCAGGCACTGTCAGCGTAGGCCCGAGCGTCAGGCAGGTGACCCGCACCCCAATGTGCATTTCCCAGCTCAACAAATGTGAAGACTCCCAGCGCCCCGCTCTGACGCCGTCCCATGAGAACCCGCAGCGCCGAGTCTGAGTACGCTCGTTGGAGCGCGGTGTTGTTACGCCTCGCGTACAGCCTGCCTTTCACCTGATAGTAGTCCGCGCTGTCACTCCTGGCTGCCGCCAGCGAAATGCGCGCGAGTCCCGCTTGAAAGCCTTCGGGGATGATCGAATCCCACAGATCACGATACAACGGTTCGTTGATGTACTGCGGCAGGAACACGTCGCGCTCAGCCGTCATCCTCTCCATCAACGCCCGCGCGTCTGCGACGCGTCCCAGCAACAACAACAGACGCGGACGCGAGCTCTTTGGAGGCAGCCATTCCGGCGAGAGGAGTGCAGCTTGATCGACCCGTTCCAGGGCGCTATCGAAGCGACCGAGCATGGTCAGCGCTGTGGCGGACTCAAAGGGAAAAATCGATGATCGCGGATCGAGCGCGGCGACATCGTCGAAACTCTTCAAGGCGCCCTCAAAGTCACCCTGCGTGCGCTGCACTCGAGCCAGAAGCCACAGCAACTCCGTGTCGTTAGGTTGCTGTCTGCGCAACTCAGCAATTTCCGACATCGCGGCATCGGCATCGTTCTGTGCGTAGAAATGCCACTGGCCCAACGCGACCCGTGTTTGTGTCAACTCCGGAGCAAGGTCCATCGCTCGGTCCAGCGCGGCCTTCCACCTCCGCTGCCGATCCGGTGTCCGGTCGAACACCACCCAGAACAAGGCTTGCACCTGTGCGAGCCGGGCAAACGCCAACGCAAATGTCGGATCGATCCGCACAGCATTCTCGAACATCTCGATTGCCTTTACCTGCTCCTCTCTCACCAGAAATTGCGCCGCGTGCGCAATGCCGCGCAGGTAATAACTGTACGCCTGCAGGTCGGTGGTCGGCCGCAACGCCAATGCCTCAATCGCTTCCGGCGAGAGCGCCACCGTTAACCCGCGAGCAACACTCCGCGCAATCTTTGCCTGCATTTCGAAGATTCCACCGGGCTGCAACTCCGCCTCAAAACCCTCCGTATCCAGGGGTATTTCCGCTTCCGTTTCAACGTTGAACAGTCGCGGCGTCACCTTAATCAAGGCCGCGCCTGTGGGACCCCTGTCCGTGTGCACCGACCCCATCAGCACGTAGGTCACGTTCAGCTTGGCAGCAAACTCCTTATACGCATCCCTTTCGCCGTTGAACTGCTGTGCGCTGGCACGCGAGACGACCGCGATTCCGCCAATTTGAGCAATGCGATTCGATACTTCATCGGACACGCCGTCCGTGAGATACCGCGTGTCCTCCGGCCCCACATGCGCGAAAGGCAACACCACCAACCGTGGAATCGCATCCGTTCCGACCACGCGCCCCGGGGCACCCGAGCGCCACCAGACACCCGACGCGGCTGCAATCAGCACCGCCGCTCCCGCCACATAACGCCAGATGAACCGCCGTGTGCGTTGCTTCGTTGCGCCCAGCTCTCCGGTCTCGAAGGAGACCGCGCCGACAAACGCTTCAATGGACGCAAACCGGGCGTCAGGAGCCTTCGCGAGCGCGCGTGCAACCGCGAACGAGAGCTCTGGTGGCAAGTCGGGTCGCACCTTCGCAAGATCCGGCACAGGCGCACCGGTGTGCTGAGAGATGAGGGCCAGCGCAGTTTTTCCCTCGTACGGCGGGCGACCGGCCAACATCTCGTACAGAATGCAACCCAGACTGTACACGTCGCTCCGAGCATCAATTGGCGCATCACCCATCGCCTGCTCGGGACTCATATACGTCGGGGTTCCTATGGCGAGCCCGGTCTGGGTCAGCTGTTGCGCACCCACATCTTCACTGACGCGCGCAATCCCGAAATCGGTGACCACGGCAACTCCGCCAGACAGCATAATGTTGGCTGGCTTGAGGTCACGATGCACCACCCCGTGCCCGTGGGCATAGGACAGCGCCTGAGCCACTTCGCGGAAAATCCTGATTCTTTCATTAAGCGACAACGCCGGATCGCGACGCATGCGCTCCTGAAGCGTCTCACCCGTCACCAACGGCATCACGTAATACAGCAGGCCGTCGACTTCACCAGAATCATGTAGCGGCATCACATTGGGATGTGAGAGCCGTGCGACGATGGTGATCTCGCGCAGAAAACGCTCGGCGCCCATACTCGAGCTGATTTCAGGCTTGAGTGCTTTGATCGCTACGCGCCGACCATGCCGCAGATCAGTCGCTTCGTAGACAAACGCCATCCCTCCCTCGCCAAGCAGCCCGTGGACCTCAAATCGGTCCGAGAGAGCAGTAGTGAGTGTTTTGAGGACGTCCACGCGGGCCGAGTCGGGCGAAGGAGTACTAAGCTGCCGACGCAGAAGCCGTCGGTAAGGAGGCGGTAAGTGCCGCAATCAGCTTAGCCCCGTTAGGGGATCCCCACCCGGTGCACGCGTCCCAGCCCGGGCCTGCGTGGTAGAATGGAGCGCTACCGCGACACACGTCGTTGTCTCCGACACTGACATCTGTGCAGGGTAAACGATGTGCATGAGAATACAGCCAGGACGTCAGTCCTGCCAGCGGGTGACCCACTGCCGCCGATACCCGCAAAAGCAACGCGGCGACGAGTGGTGCTGACGCGCTTGTTCCTCCGCCCGGCAACTCGACTCCACCGATACGAATCGCAACCCCGGAGCTGAACGCCGCATTCGCCGCCAAATCAGGAAGCCAACGCCCCTTGAAAGCACTTCCGTTTCCCGGGGCGAGCCAAGTGCCGTGGACAGCGCTTGCCGATATCTCCGACTGGAACGCGGGGCGCTCAAAGTAGCCACTCATGCCACCTCCAGAGGCCAACATCGATTGGAAGAATGCTTCTTTCCACGCCGTCTCCGCGAACCCGGGTGCCGCTGGTTGACGGTTGAGCGTGGTACCGCCGCATGCGACCACAGCGGGGCTGGAAGCAGGGAAACACGTATTGATGGACTCGCAACCGGTTGTGTTCTGGGTCGCGTAGGTGTTGCTCGTGCCCCGGTCGCCAGATGAGCAGCAAACGACCACTCCCATTCGTTGTGCTGCAAACAGCGCGTCATTTATTGTTTTGAGCGACGCCGTGCCGAAGTTGGCTTCGCTGTCCCCCCAGCTTATTGCCAACACCGTGGGTCGCTTTCTGTGCGACGTCCCTCCTCCGACCGGTGCACCAAGCGCAGCATAAATGGCCCGACGCCAGCCGTCTGCTCCGATGGGCGCGAATATCACGTCCACCGCCGCTCCCGCCCCGAAGGCTGCTGACAACTCAACGTCCATCGTCACCTCAAAGGTGGCCATGAACTGTGTGAGGTCTGCCCCAAACTCTTTGAACAGACCAGCAAACGACGGCGCCGTTTTCCATGCCGTGGCAATCGCGGCGGTTTTTTTCGCGGACAGCGGGGAATTCTTTCCGCGCTTTCCATCGGAACCCTTGACGCTTACTGCTGAGATAGTCGGAAGCGATATGCCGGCTCCCCTCGCGAATTGTTCGAGGTCTGCTTTGTGGTATCCGCCGCCAAACTCTATCAACGCAATCCGGTGCCCAACGGTTTTCGCATCAGGAAATCCATAGTAAGCTGCGAGTTCGGCGACGGTAACGGGCGGCGAGATGGAAGGACTACCGCTTGCGGCGTGAAAACGGTGAAGAGGAACGTCCTCCAGTCCATGTACTGCGATCACCGCCGAGGCAAGTTCCTGAGGAAGATGAACAGGCTCGTCATGCGCCCTGTACCGTCCGCCGTCGTGTGCGTAGTGGTGCAGATGAATCCGGAAGGCGCGGTTGAACGCTCCAACCGTTCCCGACAGCACAACATCATGACGCATCCGTGACTCTTCGACGACGTTGAGCTGATGGGTTGACGCGAAATGACGGACGAGTTGCAGCTGGGCATCACCAGGGTCGTAAAGCACCTGCATCTGCCTCGGCGAAAGTCGCTGGCGTACCCCCGGGTGGTTGTGCTCATGAATGGCCGTGAAATCGTCGTAGGAGTGCGCACGTCCATCGAGCGGCTTCAGCACCACCGTGACTTCGAGGACCTGGGCGGGGCTGACTTCCTCGGCGCGTTGGGCCCCTCTGAGATGCCGTGTCCCACTGCCTGCGATTTTCGATGACGGATTCCCTTCCATTCAAAACACCATTCGACAGAGGATTGTGACCCCAAGCATGCGCCATGAACTGCTCCGGCGAAACCGGGAACCGCATGTCAACGCGGCATTTTCCGGCGCGCGCGGCCATACCGCTGACTTCACCCGCAGCGAGAGCATGAGCCACAGCACGCTGCACAGCGAGATATTCCCGCTTCTTTTTTTCGAGCGCAGTAACAACCCATCGAGGCTGGGGGCGTCGCGTGCTGCGGGCCCCCACCGCTGCTTCGCCGCAGCTCGCCTCCGTCGTCTGGAGGACGCACGCCCCTGCCCAGCACGACCTCGCTATCATTCAATGATAAGAAAAGCAGTCTCCCTTCTCCGAGGAATCGCCCATGGCACCTGATCGGCTTCGCCAGCCCCCAGAGGAGCGGCTCGATGTCCCCGTACAACACGTGGACCTCGCAGAAACAGCCGCCGCGTTGCGCGCAGAAGATCACGCCGCCGTCAGCGGCCACCGCCAGATCGCCGTTTTCCGGCAGGGCCCTCTCACGATGTTGTCCTTTGCCTTTGAACCACAGGGACATCTCAAGGAGCACTCCACGCAGGGGATCGTCACCATTCTGGCAGTCCGCGGTCACCTGCGGGTCACCGCCGGTGACGAAGTGTTTCATCTTCGTGGCGGGGAACTGGTGGGACTTGCTCCTCGCGTTCCGCATTCCGTTGAAGCGATGGAGACAAGCGACATGCTGTTGACAATCTGCAAGCTGTGACTTCGCTCAGCAATTGAGAAAGGAATCCACTACGCCACCCATGAAAGGCACTGCATCGCGATCGGGAGCCGCACCCACCCGCGGAGATTCGGACCACGGCGCAGTATTTCGCGCACTCCGCAGCATCCTGACGAAGATCGATCAGGATTTCATCGTCTCCTCCGACACCGCCACGCGCTACTGCCTCGACGCCGGCGTCGGCACCGCGACACTGAAGGAGTGGGGGGGCAAGCTGCGGCGCCCTACCATACCGGTTGCGTGAGTCGAGCATGGCAAAGCGTACATCAGCTTCCATCTCATGGGACTGGACGGTGCGCCGGGTGTGCGCGAGACAATGTCCGACGCGCTGGCTGCACGCAGGCGGGGTAAAACGTGTTTCAACGTCACGCATTCCGATGAGTCTCTGCTCGTTGAACTGGATCGACTCACGGCGCGTGTAATCAATGCCATGCGCGCAGCTCAATACATGGGCAGTTAGCGGTCAACTCTCACGCGCAGCCTAACGAGGCTTACAGGCACACGGCCCGATGCGTGCGGCCTCGAGTGGGGGTCTACCGGACCAGTGTCGTGGCCTTGCTCCCACACGTTCTGAGCATCTCTGACAGATGAATCACCTTGATGGGGATCCTTTTGTTCTGTGGGACTATGTGGACAAGGATCAGATCGCGCGCGGCCGCCGCGAAGTAGGGTCTGAGGTGGCTCGACGCTCATGGCACTTCGGTCCCTTCACCGTACCCTCCGACATGACGCGCTCCGCGCCTCAAACCGGGTTCTATCGCGATCCGCAAGGCGAGCGACTGCTCCCGGTAATGGCGGGCGCTCCGCTCCCAACAACAAAAAAGGACGCAACAGGAGGCGCCGTTGGCGAAACCCTGTGCTCTGTACTCTCACGCGCCTCGTGACGGCGACACCACTCTGCCAATCCCGCACCATAACGGTGGCCTTATGGGCCACTAGGCCTTAGCGTTCCGTGCGCTGCCTGCACGACCACTCCCACACCGCTGACTCATGTCCCAGAGGGACCTTCTCCGTAAGCTCGATTTCTGCGCTGGACTCACCGACACAGCGCTGCACCAGCTCTCCAAATACGTCGAAACAGCGTCCTGGGACGCCGAAGCAGTGCTGTTCGCCGAGGGAGATCCGCGCAAAATCATGGCGATCCTCACCTCGGGCTCGGTCTCTATCGAAAAGGGAACGGGTGATCGCGCCGTTACACTCGTCACGCTCGGCCTCGGCGAAGGGATTCTGCTCGATGACACGCGCCACGGTACCACGGCGCGCGCCATGGAACCCACGACCGCGTTTATCCTCACTCGACGGACGATCGAAGACATCCTCAAAACGCATCCGGCGCTCTACGCCGCGCTGGTCGGTCGCGCTGCACGTGCTATCTCGGCGCGCCTCGCCGCGACCGACGCGACCATTGCGGGTCGCGGTCGTGCCTCCGGATTCAGTGGCAGCCGTACGCGCGAAGAAAAGGATCTGCTGGGTGTACGGAAGGTTCCGGGTGATGCGTTGTATGGCGTACAGACGCTTCGAGCACTCGAAAACTTTCCGATCACCAGCATCCCGATCCGTGAGTTCCCGTCGCTGATCGAATCGCTGGCTGCAGTGAAGCAGGCCGCTGCGATGGCCAACAGCGATCTCGGCCTACTTGATAAAGTCACACGCGATGCCATCGTTGCCGCCTCTGAGGAAATCCGCCACGGACGGCATCACGAACACTTTCTCGTTGACGTGATTCAGGGAGGCGCAGGCACCTCGACGAACATGAACGCCAACGAGGTAATCGCAAATCGTGCGCTCGAACTGCTGGGTGAAAAACGGGGCACCTACGACAAGGTGCATCCCAATGAACACGTCAACATGAGTCAATCGACGAATGACGTGTATCCCACGGCGGTCCGACTCGCGCTATATCGTGAAATAGAACGACTGCGCGTCTCGATGCACGCATTGTCCAACGCGTTCCTGGTCAAAGGGAAAGAGTTCGCGCCGCTGCTCAAGATGGGGCGTACTCAGTTGCAGGACGCCGTACCGATGACGCTGGGCCAGGAGTTCACGGCATTCGGTCACACGATTGAGGAAGATGTTGAACGACTGGGCGAATCGCTGAATCTGATCCGCGAAATCAACATGGGAGCGACCGCGATCGGGACCGGCATCACTGCTCCGCATGGCTACACGGAATCGGTCTGCAAACACCTCTCCGCACTCACCGGGCTCGCGCTGTTTACTGCGCCGGATCTCGTCGAAGCCACGTCCGACACCGGTGCCTTCGTTCAGCTGAGCGGCGTGCTCAAACGTTGCTCGGTCAAACTCTCCAAGATCTGCAACGATCTGCGTCTGTTGTCCTCGGGACCGCGCGCCGGATTCAACGAAATTAATCTGCCGGCGATGCAGCCGGGGTCATCGATCATGCCGGGGAAGGTCAATCCGGTCATTCCCGAAGTGGTTAATCAGGTCTGTTTCGACATCATCGGCGGTGACGTCACAATCACCATGGCGGCCGAAGCGGGCCAGCTCCAGCTGAACGTGTTTGAACCGATCATTGCGTATCGACTTCTGGCCGGCATGAGCCAGCTGCGCAACGCGTGCGACGTGCTTCGGTCGCGTTGCATCGAAGGCATTACGGCCAACGAAGACCGGCTGCGCCAATTCGTGAAAGAGTCCATCGGGGTCGTCACCGCACTGGTCCCCACGTTAGGCTACGCTGTGTCCACTGAAGTGGCGCGCGAAGCGCTGGAGTCAGGCAAAGGGGTCTACGAAATCGTCCTCAGTCGCGGCCTGCTGTCGGCAGAGCAGCTGGACACACTGCTCAACCCCAACGAGATGATCTGATGAGCTGTGAAGTCCTGACGACACGACCGTGAGCAGCAACAAAGGGCTGGACGGCGCAGGGATCGCCAAGATGGTAACGCTGGATGAAGCGGTGAGCATCCTCACGCGAGTGCACTCCCTCGTCGAACGGATGGCGATTGAGGTGCGTGGCAACAAACCGACCGTGGGATTCCGTCAGCAGATTCAACGCGCCGCAACACCGCTGGTCGGAAAGCTCAAAGGCCAGTTCGGCATGATTTCGGATCAGGTCGCGGCGATGATCGTCGCGATGTCGCGCGGGTCGAGCGAACAAACACGGCTCCGTAGCCTCCGCGAAAGTGTTGCCCAGGTCCGCACCGCTCTGGAAATCGCCATCGCTCAGACAACACAGAAGCACAGCGCTGACAAGGACTCAAAGTCAAGCGCGACCCCCGCAGACGCACTGTAAGCGACCCGGATACAGGCCTGCGCGCGCGAGTTCGTGTGTCAGGGAACCTCTATGGTTGCTTGGCCCCACGCGCAGCCATAGTTTCCCCGCTGCAATCCACTGCACGCGCGACCGGCGCGCGTGTCCTTCCCGACCACATTTCTGGGACAGAGAATGAGACGTCTTCTCAGCCCGCGGCTGGCTTCACGCGTCGCCCTCATGGGCGTAGTGATGGCATTGTTCGCGGCCTGCGGTGAAACTTACCCCAATTCCACGTTCCTCTCGCACACCGAGATGAATCGCGACGCAACGTCGCTGTGGAATACTATGCTCGGCTGGGGCACCCTGGTTTTCATCATCGTCGAGGGCATCCTCGTCTACACGATCATCAAGTTCCGGCGCCGACCCAATTCGCCCGAACCGAAGCATGTGCACGGCAACACGCTCATGGAGATCACGTGGACAGTTTTGCCAATCGTGATCCTCGTCCTGATCTCCGTGCCCACGGTCCGCAATATCTGGAAGTACCAGGCTAAGGCGCCCGCTGATGCGATTACCGTGCAGGTGATCGGGCACCAGTGGTGGTGGGAATTCCGATATCCGCAATACAACGTCTCCACGGCCAACGAGTTGTACCTGCCGATCGGGCGCCCGGTCAACTTCGAACTGCGCACGGTCGACGTGATCCACAGTTTCTGGATTCCGGCGCTGGCGGGTAAACGCGACATGGTGAACAATCGGACGAATTACCTCTGGTTCACCCCCGACTCCACCGACGAAGCGGCGTACAACGGCAGCTGCAACGAATTTTGCGGCTCCTCGCACGCGAACATGCGGTTCCGCGCCTACACGGTGAATGCCGCCAACTTTGAAAGCTGGGCGCAGCATCAGGCGGCCAATGCTGTGTACCCGCTACCCACACCGGACTCCACGGCGACAACCGTTCCAGCCAGCAACCCGGCGCCACAGGTAACGGCCGCGCCAACAACGGGGTACGCGTTCCCTGCCGATAAATTGGGCGACCACATCCTGCCAAAGACTCCCATTCCCGCGTCACTCACGTTCGACGATGCGACGTTGGCGAATGGTGACGCAGCCAGAGGATTGGCGCTGTATTCACGGTCAGCGTGCATCGGCTGCCATAAGATCCGCGGCAACCCCATGTCTCCCGGCATTCTGGGCCCCGACCTCACGCACATCGCCTCGCGCCACACGATCGCGGCCGGGTTCTATCCCAACGACGCCCCTCACATGGCGCGCTGGATCAAGAACGCGGTGAAGATGAAACCGGCCGCCAAGATGAACGTGATGGGCAAGGGAGAATACGATCCACTCCTCAAGCGGAATGCCGACGCCGGTGCACTCACCGACGCGCAGATCGCCGACATTGTGGCGTATCTCCGGTCGCTCAAGTAGCGCACAGCTTTACACACCTAACGCCTTTCACCCCCGCATACGCGAATCATGGCAACTGTCGCTGCTGCACCGACCTATGCCGCTGCTCCCACCGAGTACAAAGAAGGAATCTGGGCGTGGTTGACGACCACCGATCACAAGAAGATCGGCACGTTGTATCTCCATACCTCGCTCTTCTTCTTCGTCTTTGGTGGCCTCGAAGCGATCCTGATGCGCTGGCAGCTGATGAAGCCCAACCAGACCGTCGTGACGGCCGAGCAGTTCAATCAGCTGTTCACGATGCACGGCACCACGATGGTCTTCCTCGCCATCATGCCGCTGTCCGCTGCATTCTTCAACTACCTCATACCGCTGCAGCTCGGTGCACGTGACGTCGCGTTCCCGCGACTGAATGCGTTCAGTTACTGGGTCTATCTGTTCGGTGGCCTGTTTATCACACTGCCCATTTTTCTGTGGATGGCGCCGGATGGCGGCTGGTTCGCCTATGCACCGCTCTCAGGGCGTGGCGCGTCACCCGGTATCAACATGGACTTCTGGGTGCTCGGCATTCAGATCCTCGGTGTGTCGTCACTCGCCGCTGCATTTAATTTCGCGACAACCATCATCAACATGCGCGCGCCAGGAATGAACCTGATGCGCATGCCGATGTTCACCTGGATGTCGTTCGTCACCCAGTTCCTGATCATCCTCGCCTTTCCGGTGATCACGATCGCGCTGGTGTTCCTGCAGTTCGATCGATTCTTCGGCACGACCTTCTATCAGGTCTCTGCAGGCGGCGATCCGCTACTGTGGCAGCACCTCTTCTGGGTGTTCGGACACCCCGAAGTGTACATCCTGGTTCTGCCCGCCTTCGGCCTCGTCTCCGAAGTGCTGCCCACCAACAGCAAGAAGCCCCTCTTCGGATACCCGGTCATGGCGTACTCCGGTATCCTCATCGGCTTCCTCGGCTTTGGCGTGTGGGCGCATCACATGTTCTCCGTGGGCATGGGGCCGATCCCTGACACCGTGTTCAGCTTAACAACGATGTTGATCGCGATCCCGACCGGGGTGAAGATCTTCAACTGGATCTTCACCATGTGGGGGGGCTCCCTTCGCTTTACTACGGCGATGAAGTTTGCCATCGGACTCATCGCCATGTTCACCATCGGCGGAATTTCCGGCGTCACCCACGCATCGCCGCCGTCTGACCTGCAGCAAACTGACACGTACTACATCGTTGCCCACTTCCACTACGTGCTCTTCGGCGGAGCGATCATGGGCATCTTCTCGGGCATCTACCATTACTTCCCGAAGATGTACGGTCGTTACATGGACGAACGATTGGGCAACTGGCATTTCTGGCTCAATCTCCTTGCGATGAACCTGACGTTCTTCCCGATGCACTTCTCAGGGCTCCTGGGAATGCCGCGTCGTATCTACACCTATGACTCCGGTCAGGGATGGGATCTGTTCAACATGATGGCGAGCGTTGGCGCGTTCATGCTCGCGCCGGTTACGCTCATCTTCGTCTACAACTTCTTCCGATCCAAGAAGCACGGCGCGCCGGCCCCGGCCAACGCATGGGATGCCGCAACGCTTGAGTGGTCGATTCCGTCTCCGCCACCCGAGTACAACTTCGCGCAGATCCCCGTCGTGCATTCCCGCTATCCCCTGTGGGACATCACGCACCCGGAACGAACGCAAGGCGTACCCCACACCGACACCGGCTACGAGCAGGCGAAGCGGCACACTGGCGAGCACGCACTTGGCGGTGACATTGCCGACATGCACATCGAGACCGAGCGCCGTACCGCAAAGGAACTCGGCATCCCGATGCCGTCGGCAACCATCAAGCCGTTGTGGACCGCGTTAGGCATGGTGATCATGTTCAGCGGCCTCCTCTTCCTGCCGAGCGGCAAGAAGTTGGCAGGTTATGGTCTGATTGCACTCGGGAGCACGATGTTGATCGGGTTCCTGTATGCATGGCTGACGACACCGCTCGAAGACCACCACTAGACGCCCATGAGAGCCGTTGATCCCTCAGGGCGACTGATCCCCACTTCCGTCCTCGCACTCGGAGAACAGACCCACGTGTCTTCCACCGCTCATGTCGCCGACGCTGGTCATGGCGCGCACGAAGAGCATCACCACTACACGACCACCGGTCTCGACAATCGCAAGATTGCGATCTGGGCGTTCATTGGGTCGGAGTGCATGCTCTTTGCCTCGCTCATCTCCACGTACCTGATCTACAAGGGACGGAGCATCGTCGGTCCGTTTCCGTCGACGCCGTATACCGATCCGCAGACACTGAAGGTGCTGCCGCCGATTCTGGACATTCCGGTGACGTCGGCGTCCACGTTCGTGCTGCTGATGTCATCACTGGCCATGGTGCTCGCTCTGGCCGCCGTGCAGAACAAGGACAAAGCGTTGCCGCCTAACGCGACCTTCGGCACACGCCTGCTCGCATCGTCCAAGATCTGGTTGTGGGTCACGTGCATACTCGGCGCCACCTTCCTTGGATTCCAGGCATACGAGTTCACCTCGTTCGTGCACGAAGGCCTGACCATCAAAACGAACCTCTTCGGTTCGACGTTCTTCACGCTCACCGGATTCCACGGTGCGCACGTGACCGCCGGCGTCATCTGGCTCGGCACACTGCTGGCTATCGACTACAAGCGGGGCCTCGGCCCCAAAGATGCGCTCGCCGTCGACATTGCTGCGTTGTACTGGCACTTCGTCGACGTCGTCTGGATCGCGATCTTCACACTCATTTACCTGATTCCCTGAGGCCAGCATGTCACACGATTCATCAACGGCTCACGTCGAAGGGGAACACGACCATCCGACCTGGTCCACGTACTGGAAGGTCGCGCTCATCCTTACGATCATCACGGCCGTCGAAGTGTGGGCTTATTACATCCCGTCCTTCGTGGCGTCCAAAGCGTTCGTTCCCTCGCTGCTTATCATGTCGGCGGTCAAGTTTGCCATCGTCGTGATGTTCTACATGCACCTCAAGTACGATCACAAGCTCTTTCGTGCGCTGTTTACCGGTCCCCTGATTATCGCGGGGATTACCATCATCGCACTCGTCGCGCTGCTGCACACAGTTTCAGGCGCGTAACAGCGAACCCTTCGTTTTCACCGGGCCGTTCACTCTCAAGGTGAGCGGCCCTCGCTTTTTCAGCCATCGCAATGACCGCACCACACCTTGTTCGCCTGACACTCGCCCTCGCCCTCGTCGCACAGGGATGCCGCTCAACTGAACAAGAGAGCGCGTCAAATCACGATGCACAGGTACGTGAGGCGATGGACCACTTTCTGGTAGCCCTCAACAATCTGGACCTCGTCGCCATCGACAGCATGTTCACGGACAGTGTCTCTGCGTTCGTTCCAACGGTCCAAGGCCATGCCGTGCAAGGGCGCACGGCGATGCGCGAAATCTTCGTCGGTTATGCCGCGCGTTTTCCGGATGGACCGCCGCCGGCGACTGTCCCTCAGAAGGTCGTTGTCTCGTCGTCAGACAGCCTGGGTGTGGTCTCATTCGTGGTGCCGGACCTTGAGCGCGGGATTGTTCGGCGTCGCACGTTTGTCTTTCGGCGTGGCGACGGCGGATGGCGGATCTCGCACTATCACGCGTCGGACTTTTTGAGCGCGCCACCAACTCGTTAAACGTTCGGTTCCTTCGCCAACGCAGCAGCACAGCCACGCACAACCTGCCCGCCGTATGCCGGGGCCTACTTGCGCTCTCATTTAACGAAACGGAATTTCCTCGTGTGAGCACGGGCCCCGCCAAATCCTCCTCAGTCACGCGCGAACGTATGCGCGCGCTCGACATCTTTCGCGGGATGACGGTGGCCGGCATGCTGCTGGTGAACAACCCCGGATCGTGGAGCGCCATTTATCCCCCGCTGGCGCACGCCGAGTGGCATGGCTGGACCCCCACAGATCTCATCTTTCCGTTCTTCCTGTTTATCGTGGGAGTGACGACGCATCTATCGCTGCAAAGCCGACGGTCGCGTGGCGCGTCAGATGCAGGGCTGGTGAGGCAGATCGTAAAACGCGGAACCTTGATTATCGTGTCCGGCCTTCTGTTGGCGTCTTTCCCGTGGTACCCGCTGACGCGCATCACCGGGGTGCGATTTCCGGGCGTGCTGGCGCGGATAGGATTGGCGTATCTCATCGGAGCACTCCTTACTCTACGCACGACGTGGCGGCAGCAGGTGCTGATTCTCACGGTCCTTCTGTTCGGCTACTGGGCGCTGATGACGCTCGTTCCCGTGCCGGGATACGGCCTTGGACCTCAACTGCTGAATGATCCCTCGGCGTCGCTCGCCGCATGGCTCGATCGAACGGTGTTCGGTACTCACCTGTGGCGGCAGTCCAGGACGTGGGATCCGGAGGGGCTCCTGTCCACGTTGCCGGCCGTCGGCACTCTGATGCTTGGAGTGTTCACCGGGAGGTGGCTTGGCACGCGACGGCCGCTGACCGATCGTATCAGTGCACTGTTCGCTGTGGGTTGTCTGGTCATGGTCGCCGGGCTCATCTGGGGCTGGGTGTTCCCGATCAACAAGAACCTGTGGACCAGTTCCTACGTTTTATTCACTGGCGGCATGGCGGCGGTGGTTTTGGCGACTTGCCTCTGGCTCGTGGATGTGTTAGGCATAACGAGTTGGGGAAAGCCCTTTGAGTGGTTCGGGTCCAACCCGCTCATCGCCTTCCTCGGCTCAGGTATCATGGCTCGGGCGCTTACATCGCTCATCAGGGTACCAATCGGCGGTGAGCGGGTACCAGTTCAGGCGGTGATTTTTGACCGCTGGTTTGCCTCGTGGTTGGATCCCCGTAATGCATCGTTGCTGTACGCAGTCACTTTCGTCATCCTGTGGGCAGCCATATTGTGGTTACTGCACAGCCGAAAGATTCATGTGAAGATCTGAGGGCCCCCGCAACGCCATCGGGGGCAGGAGAGAGTCCCAAGGTGTATTTGAAGCGCTTCCTACTCCGCCCCGTGTTCGCCCTGTGCGCCGCAGCCCTGTTTGCGGGGCCGGCAAGCACTGCGTATGCCTCGCCGCTGCTGCAGAGCGCAAGGACCAAGGCAACTGCGAAGCGTCCGGCCTCAACGACGAAACGTGTCGCCGCCAAAAAGCCGGCGCCACCGCCGAGACTCGTAGGGACGACACCTGTCGGCGCGCACTCTCTGGCGGCCGACCTCCAAAGCATGCTTTCCGCACGCGTGAAGAACGGCTCCTGGGGCGCCGTGGTCATGTCGCTGTCGCGCGGAGAAACGCTCTTCTCGCACAATCCTGACTCGCCATTTCTCCCCGCCTCAACGCTCAAACTTTTCACCACAACGCTCGCCTTCGAGCGGCTCGGCATCCACCACACCTTCTCAACCGACGTTCTGCGCGACGGCGATGTCTCCGACGGCACGCTCGACGGCTCGCTCATATTGCGTGGAGGCGGCGACCCGGCCCTTGCCGGTCGCTACTTCGGTCATGAACCGGAAGCGCCAATGCGGGCGTTGGCGGAGATGGTCTCCGCTGCCGGAATCAAACGAGTCACCGGTGATCTCGTCGCAGATGGGTCGGCGTTTGAGAAGCGCATTATTCCCGATGGCTGGCTCGCCCGGTATCTGCAAGACAGCTACGCCGCACGCGTCTCAGCGCTGTCGCTGAACGGCAACCTCCTCCACGTTGCGATCACAGCAGGAAAATCCGGCAAGACGGCTGTCACGCTCCGACCGGCAGTCAGCGGGTATAAAATCGTTAATCAGTCGGTCGTGAAAGGAACGTCGAGCAGCGGCCGTTTATCTGTGAGTCAGCGCCCCGGCAACACGATTGTCGTGTCGGGATGGATTGGAAAGCGGTCGGGGCCGCGTGTGTATACGGTCGTCGTGGAGGATCCTGCCGTCTTTGTGGCCTCCGCATTTCGCGCCGCCCTTGAGAATCAGGGAATAACGATTGACGGAAAGATCCGATTTTCACCCACGCCCGCGACCGCAGCCACGGTCGGATCACTGAGTTCACCGCCGCTCTACCAACTGGCGGCCGTGATGAACGGTGAGAGCGACAATCATTTTGCTGAACTGCTCCTGCGCAACGCATCCCGCGGTGCGGAACGCGGAATTGTGGGGAGTGCGGAACTGGCGAACGAACAGCTGCGTGCCTTGCTGTCAGAACGCGCCGGGGTAAACCCGGACGCCCTGATGATCGCCGACGGGAGCGGACTGTCATCAAAGGATCGAGTGACGGCCCGTGCGATGACGAGCCTGTTGTCATACGCCAACGCGGCACCCTGGGCCCGCGAGTTTCACGCCTCACTCCCGGTCGCAGGTCGCACAGAGACTCTGCGCAACCGCATGGGAAACACTCCCGCGCAAGGCAACCTGCACGCCAAAACCGGCACTACGAATGACGCGATCGCGTTGAGTGGTTTTGTAACGGCGGCCTCGGGAGAACTGCTGGCCTTTTCGTTCCTGTACAATGGTCAGGAACGCGGGTCGGCCCGCGAAACGATTGATGCCATGGGCGCGACCCTCGCTGCGTTCAGCCGATAGGCGTCAATACGGCTGCAGCTGAATACCGCGCTGTCTGAGTTCCTCAATATAGGCGGCACCAGGAATCGCTTCATCCGGTGTAAGCACTCCCAATCCAAGCACCTGCTTTCGGCATTGCATCAAGCCGGTAATCGCCAGGGAATACCCGGTGCAGCGTTCCATCGCGGTCACACCGTTCACTTCGTCCTGCAGGTCGACCAGCTGCCATCCGATGTGAGCGGGTTTGCCGCCACGAGTCCCGTCGACGGTCACTCGCAGCGCAACGAGATCGGGTGACTTGGGCTTGAGCAGGTGCGGAGTCATCACGGCAACAGCGACATCGCGCGGTACCACCATCGTTCCGTTCACGTCTATCGGCTCCTTATCAATGAAGCCGAGTTCTCGAATGGTCTCCATGATCCTGGCATGCCCCGGGTAACGGAGAGTTTTGTACTCCATGGTCGGAATCCTGCCTTCGTACCGGAAGCCGAGCGTTGACAGTCCGCCGGCGGTGTGGAAGGCCTCGAGCGTTCCAACGGGCTCGGGAAAGTCTACCGGCACAACTTCGGAGAGCGCCGTAACCTGCTCGCGTTTACCGTCGCGCAGCACCCATGACAGTGTTGTGTAATAGTCCAGCACACCTTCAAGGGAATACACCACCTGATAGTTCAACGGTGGCTCCGGTTTCTGCGGCAGACCGCCGACAAAAATCCGCACCGTATCCACCCTGTCCATCTGCTCAATCCCGCATTGCGCGAGAATGTTCACCATGCCCGGTGCAACACCGCAGTCCGGCACAACGGACACACCGCGTGCGAGGGCACGATCGTGCAGCCGTTTCTGCTCGAAGACGATCTCGGTGTTTCCACCAAGATCGCTGAAATGCGCGCCAGCTTCGATGGCCAGTGTCGCGAGGTCCGTGTTGAAGTAGTACGGTGCTGCGCTCATCACAGCGTCCCGCCCAGTCATGGCCGCGAGCGTGGCGTCCTTGTCTCGCACGTCCAGCACCTGTGTGCGCAATCGGTCGCCGACAAACGGCGTGAGGAACGGCGGCAGATCATCCACGTTGAGATCGACGAGCAGCACTTCCTGCACCGAAGGATCGCGCAGGAGGTCAAATGTGCAGGCCGACCCCTGGAGGCCAGCTCCGATTACCAGCATTTTCATAGGAACCTGCAGTGAAGTGAAGTTGTGTACGGCTGTGCACCCCGCAGTTCAATGCACCTACTGCTTTTCGGGTTTCGCGGACCACTTGCCCAAAAGAGTCACGTCAGGATCGAAAACCACGCTTGTGGCCTCGCCCTCAAGGCGAACCGGCACCTGCTGCGTGGACACCCGGGATGCGGGAATTGTCGCCCGCACGCGTTGCACGGTCCCTTTGCTGTCGGTCACATCCATCGAGAGGTTGAGCCGATACGGTGCTGCAGACCCCTGCTGAGAGACGGTCAGCACGATCTGCCGACGTACAGCCTCCCAACGCCAATTGATCTCAACGTCCGGAGCGCCGGGACGGTCCATCCACTGAACGAAGAACCAATCCAGCTTCTTGCCCGACGATGCCTCAAGCTTCGCCTGAAAATCGGACGTGAGCGCATTCCCGTGGCGATGCGCCATGTAATACGACCGTATTCCCCTGAAGAACGCGGAGTCTCCGACCTCGGCGCGCAACATGTGCAACACAAATCCCGCCTTTTGATACACGTTGCTGTTCAGCACGCGAGCAACATCGTTCAATGTGCGGTCCACAATCGCCTTCTGCTGCGAGATGGGGTTTCCGAGCGCCGCTGTTCGCATACCCATCATGTCGGAGCGAAACGCGCTGTCTCCCCGTGTGTTTTCGGTCCACAAGGCAGCAAAATACGTTGCGAATCCTTCTGACAGCCACACGTGCGGCCATTCCTTCGTCGTCACAGCATCGCCAAACCACTGATGCGCAATCTCGTGAGCCAGAAGCCCCTCGCCCATTGCCCGTCTCCGGTAAATGCCGTCGGCGTAAAAGATCGCAGACGCATTCTCCATTCCGCCATACCGGGTAGAGCTCTGTACGTGCGCAAGTTTCTCGTAGGGGAACGGGCCCACCATCCGGGAGAAGAGACTCACCATATCTCCCACCTTGGCGAAGGGACCCGGCATATAATCGCGGACATCCGGTGTAATCCATACAGATTGATCAACACAACCGGGCAGTTCACTCAACGAGCAGGCAGTTCTGCCGAGTTCCCAAATGGCAAATGGCGCGACCCCTATCACCATGACGCCGGTGTAAAGCGGCTGCACCGTGCGCCAACGAGTGATCGTCATTCCGCGTCCTGCGCCGGACTCCGGCGACTCCTCGATGCGATTGCCGTTCCCAATCACGCGGTGCGACGAAGGCGCACGCACGATCCACTCCACCGTGGCTTTATCGGAGGGATGATCCACAACCGGCAACCACTGTTGCGCCCGGTTGGGAAAGTGATCGGCGAACGCGGTCCAGAACCCCAGCGAATCGCGGCGTACAATCAGCCCATCGCTCGGCACTCCACGGTGCCGCACTGCGACACGCAATGTGTCGTTGGTACCGGTTGGCAGTGTGATCTTGAGCTGATTGGCGTCGTGAGTAAACCGGGCTGAGGCCCCGTTGACTGACACGTCATCCACGCGCATCGCGCTGACCAGATCCAGCTGCAGCTCATTCACCCGCGCCATGCGGCGCGCCGTGACCACAGTGGAAACGGCGATTGTGTCGGGGACGGGCCGATCCGGAAACGACACCGTAAACTCATAATGCAACACATCGATGCCAGGGCGGCTCGATCCGGTATTCCCGACGTTCTGGGCTCCGATCGAAGCGATCGGCCAAAGTACCACCGCTGCCACTGCTCGTACGTTCATGTGCGTGTCCTCGTGTGAGTCATCAAACTGGTAGTGCCGTCGATGCCACCAACCCCGAATGGCCTAACGAACGCTCAATCCGGGAACGGCCCGAACTATCAATGCTTTGCGTGCTGCAACAAACTCTTCAGGCGCGTGCAGGTCCGACGCCTGCCGTCGTGCCCCGGACAACGCCTGCCAGGTACCCAGAGAAGAAATCTGATAGATGCGAAGATAGTCCCATCCGTCGCTAAGCAGCATGCGACCCGTCTCTGACCGGTCGTACAGCTGACGACGACGCTCCGCGCCACGGACTCGACCCACTCCCTCCTCAAACGCGCCGTGCGACCCGGGAGTCACGCGTACGTACTCAAAGACCGTCAGTCCGTTGCCGATCGCGGTCCCGCTCGCTGCCTCGTCACTCAGGGCCGGAATCATTTCCACGAACTGATCGTGGTGATGCTGGGACATCGAACCAAGTACCCCATAGAGCTGCCCCGCCGACTCGCCCGAGGGACCGGGAGTGCGCAGGCCCGCATTCGCGCGATCCATGCCCTCCATTCCGAGGTACGTGCTCACGACAAGGAAGTCGAACGGCTCCGGAGACTCGACCTCGCGATAGGCCCGAAAACGCTGCAGATCGTCGAGGCCCTGATAAATCGGTTTGATCTTTTCCTCGTAAATGCGTAACGCGTCCGCTGCCCGACCAGGCTGGAAAAGAAAGGTGACGATCTGGCGTACTTCGTTCACTGGCAGGACCGGATGTATCCCGCTGACGGCGCGCTCCTGCAGCGGCGCACGCTTCGTCATGGCATTACCCTGGCCCTGCAGACCGGCTGCGCCCGCAATGAGTGTTGCCACTCCAATCCACCGCCCGGTCATCGCCGGCATCAAACCACCACTTTGTTGCGGCCTTCGGCCTTCGCTCGATACAGCGCCTGATCCGCCTGAGCCAACAAATCTTCAACAGTCACAATGGAATGCGAAGGATATGTTGCCACACCAATGCTTCCCGTGAGGTGCAATATCTGACCGCTGGCCGAGGCAAACTGATGCGATTCAATCAACTCACGAATTCGTTCCGCGAAGGAGGCGGCACCGTCGGTTCCGGTCTCCGGCAGCACGATCACAAATTCCTCTCCACCGTATCGGGCAACGATGTCCACCGCACGGACAACCTGCTGCAGCATCTGCGCGAGTTCCTGCAGCACGTCGTCACCAGCAAGATGGCCGTACGTATCGTTGACCTGCTTGAAGTGATCAACGTCGATCAGCAGCACCGATACCATCGACTCGTAACGCCGCACACGCCCCATCTCAAGATGGAGACGCTCGGCCAACGCCCGTCTGTTCAACACGGTAGTCAGCGGGTCCGTAAGCGCCAGCTGTTCCAGTCGCCGATTGTCGGCGCGCGTGTATTCGAGCGTCGCGGCACGCTTTAGTGCCGCGACCGCTGCGACGACAACACTCTCTGCGAAATCCATGTCGTTCCTGGTCAACGCGGGTTCGCCGACGTTGCGTCGCAGAAAAAACACGCCCGTGTGGACCGCATCCAATTCAAAGGGAATCGCGATCACCGAGTGTACATCGCTTTGCACGCCGAGCTGTTTCCATCGCGCGCGTTGCGCTGCGTACAGTGCACTGGCCTGCACGTTCTCCACCAGAATGGGTCGACGGTAGGTGAGCGCGTTTCTGATCTCCGGATATTCGTCGAGGTCAATGGGAATCCCCTGGCTATCGCTCCCTCCGGGGAACCCGCCCCCTCCTGCATCCGGTGCATTTCCTCCGCCGACCACACCATCGGCCACCCCTCGCTCAAACGCCGTAGCGATCACGCGTGGTCGCTCATCGTCGCCGGCGAGAATCAGCGAGCAGTGGGTGAGGTTCAGCACCCGCGCCACGCGTCTGGCGAGCATGTGATAGATCTCGCCCGAGGATAGATCGCCGCCCACATCGCGCAGAATGTCCGTCAGCTCACGCTGTTGTTCAACGTCCGAACGTGCGCGCGCCAATTCCTTCTCACGCATCCTGAGCGCATCCGATGCCGTTCGCAACACGGCGCGTTGTCGCAGCTGCGATCGCACACGCGCGACCAGTTCCTTCACGCGAAAGGGTTTCCGGATGAAGTCGTCAGCCCCGAGCCCAAGTGCGCGCGCTGCGCCTTCGTCGGAGGGGAGCGCCGATGCAACGATGACAGTGACGTCACGCCAGCGGGGATCAGATGTCATGCGTTCGAGCAGTGCGAAGCCGTCGCACCCCGGGAGGAGAACGTCCAGCAGCACCAGATCGGGAACTGCTGTCTCCAGCGCCTGCAGCACGTCGACCTCGTTGTGCGCCACGACCACCTCATGGCCGTGCTCCTTGAGCACCCAGCTTATTGTGTTCGCGACCGTCGCATCGCTGTCGGCCAGCAGAATTCGTGCGTCAGGCACCGATCGTCTCGCACAATCCCGGCCATTCAATGTTCCCGCCGCTCAGAACGCACACCGTGCGGGACGTAGGCGAAATCGTTCCATTCAGCAATGCGGCCAGCGTGATCGCTCCGCTCGGCTCCGCCACCAGTTTCCCTCTATCCAGGAGGAAGCGCATGGCATGCCGCATGTCCGCGTCATTGACGGTCACGACGTCATCGAGATACGCCTGATGGTGCGCAAAGGTGACATCGCCCACGCGAACTGCGAGCAGACCATCGGCAATGCTGGAGGTGTCCGTGAGCAGCACCGGATGGCCGGCCTCACGCGCCTTCGTCAACTTGGGCGCGCCCTCGGGCTCAACGCCGATCACTCTCGTGTGCGGGTTACGAAGCTTGATCGCGGCGGCAACGCCGCTGCTTAACCCACCGCCACCGACAGGGACCAGCACGGTGTCCGCCTCGGGGTGATCGTCGAGGACTTCGAGGCCCACCGTGCCCTGCCCTGCGATAATCCAGGGATGGTCATACGGCGGCACCAACGTGAGGCCGTCGCGCTCCACCAGCTCCATGGCGCGATCCATGCGATCCTGCGTCGTGGTGCCGGCCAGTTCAACGCGCGCGCCAAAGCGCTCGGCGCCTGCGCGCTTTGCCAGGGAGACCGTCGTTGGCATGACCACGACCGCCGGCACTCCGAAGAGCAGCGCGGCGAGGGCCACGGCCTGCGCGTGGTTTCCCGACGATGGGGCAATCACACCGCGACCGCGCTCCGCGGGACTGAGCCGCGAGAGGTACGTGTATGCTCCGCGGAACTTGAAGGCTCCTCCGCGCTGCAACATCTCAGGCTTGAGCCACACGACCACGGTAGCGAGACCCTCTCCGATAGCGATCGGGAGCAGTGGCGTGCGCACCGTCACCCCTTTCAGCCTCGCCGCGGCATCGAGGAGATCTTCAATCGTAATGAGCGATGAAACAGCTGAAGTAGGCATGATCAGGGTAAGCGGTGGCGCTGAAGAAATCGCAGATCGTCTTCGTCCTGACGAACGGTGTATATCAACCCTTTGCCAAAACCCACCAGCGTAACTTTGGGAGGCATCGTGACGCGCAGGACCAATTGCCCTTTCGCGTCCAGAACGTCGTATTCAGCTATGTCGGTAAACGCGGCTGAAGTTCGCGAGACCCACAGCCGTCCGTCGGGGGCCATGTGCATAGCGCCGAATGCCGGTTTGGTCTTTGCCCACTCTACTGGTTCAACGAGCTCGAAATCGATCTTCGGACCCTGGCCATTGGAGGCAGCGGCCACCATGGACCGCCCCAGCTTGAATCCGATCTCGGCTTCCTCGCGCGTGCGCTTCATCACGCGCGCCCGATCCTGCGTGGTGAGGGGCGAGAGCGTGTGAGGAATACGCGGCCCGACGGACCGCTGACCGGATTCCGCAACACGCTCAGTGTGGTAATCGGGGAACAGCATCACAACGCCTCCGACGGCCGACACGTCCCACAGATGCGGCGTAACAATGGGCGGCACTTTTACTTTGATGCGAACGCCCTTCGTTGGATCGCCTTGCATATCCGGCATGGCCAGAGGCTCCACACGCGTCGTGATGGTATCACCCTTGACGCCGATTTCGCTCCAGCGCACCAGAGCGAGTGTATCGCTCATTTTCGGCATCTGGCCTTCGACCAGTGTCATGCCGCGGGATTCGCTGTAGAACCTTCCCTTTTTATCAATACCCACGATTCGGCCAAGCCGCACGAACGCCAGAATGTCGCCGCTCTTCGCCGTCATCGGCTTCGTTCCGACCACCTTGCCCGTCGCATCGATAAGCAGGAATCGACGAAGCATCATATCAGGCATCACGAGTGTGTCACCCGCGGCAAAGATCGGCCCCGGCACCCGGTACTCCAACGGCCCCGATCCCACGCGCGAGATGGGCGCCGCTGTGCCTTTTGCAAAGTCCAGAAGAACAATGCGCGTTTCGCCCATATCAGCGACGATAGCACGCCCATCGACCAGTTCACGAAATCCGGTAACCCGCGAGAGTGCTTCGGGGTGTTCGGCCAGCGGCTTACCCAACACAACGGCGCGCACCTGCGCGACCGTGACCGAAGGACCGGCCACAACACTCAGCAGAGCCAGCAAGAGCACCGGCACGCGCCATCGTATTGCCATCTACTCCTCCTGAGCCTCGTCGGCGACATCGCCGGCCGCTGCTTCGACGTCATCAGCAACATCCGCGCCGCCTTCGGCAGTGTCGTCACCATTGTCATCGTCTTCCGGCACAACACGAGCGACATCCATCACCTGATCGCCGGCATCCAGATTGACCAGCTTTACGCCCTGCGTGTTGCGACCCGCAACGCGGACCTGCGAGACCGGGGAGCGGATGATCATGCCGCCCTTGGTGATGATCATGATCTCATCCTCTGCCAGCACTTCCATCAGCGTAACAACGTCACCCGTCTTTTCTGTGTGGTTGAGCGTGATGATGCCCTTGCCGCCGCGCTTCTGCACGCGGTAGTCACCGATCACGGTGCACTTTCCGAGTCCGTTCTCAGTAACGACCAGCAGCGTGGCTTCACGCTTTACAACGACCATGCCTACCACTTGATCCTTCCTGGACAGAGCGATCCCCCGGACACCGGTGGTGTCACGTCCCATCGGTCGGGCGTCGCTCTCGTCGAAACGCAGCGATTTGCCGTGACGCGTTGCGAGCACAATGTCGTTCGTGCCGTGTGTCACCTGCACGTCGATCAGCTCGTCGCCTTCCACGATCTTGATCGCCTTGATCCCGTTCGCACGCGGGTTTGAATAATCCGAGAGCGCCGTCTTCTTGACGGTACCGTTCCGCGTGCAGAATAGCAGGAACTGATCGTCGGGAAAGTCGCGCACGAACACCATGGACCTGACCACCGTGTCGGCTGTGACGTTGATCAGATTAATGATCGGCTTCCCCTTCGTGGCCCGACCGGCCTGCGGGATTTCGTACACCTTCAACCAGAAACATCGCCCGTCGTTGGTAAAGACGAGGATGTAATCGTGCGTGGAGCCGACATACAGGCGCTCAATGAAATCCTCGTCTCTCAGATCCGCTCCCGTCGACCCCTTTCCACCGCGCCGTTGGCGACGGTAGGTCGAGACCGACGTGCGCTTGATATAGCCGGTGTGTGTGACCGTGACCACCATGTCCTCTTCGGCGATCAGGTCCTCGATCTTGAACTCACCTGGATCCCTGATGATCTCCGTCCGACGGTCATCACCGAACTTATCGGAAATGTGCTTCAATTCACCCTTGAGCATCGCCATGCGGCGGGGCCGCGAGTCCAGCAACGCCTTGAGATCGGCAATCACTCCCTGGACCTCGCGCAACTCCGCGTCGAGCTTCTCGATCTCCAGCCCGGTGAGTTTGGCGAGACGCATATTCAGAATCGCCTCGGCCTGAATCTGCGTCAACTTGAAACGCGATTGCAGCTGAGCACTGGCGGTTTCTGTGTCCTCTGCCGCGCGAATCAGCTTGATCACTGCGTCGATGTTGTCGACCGCGATCTTGAGCCCTTCGAGAATGTGCTCGCGATCCTGCGCCTTGCGAAGCTCGTATTCGGCGCGGCGAACAATCACCTCATGACGATGTTCGATGAAGTGATGCAGCACTTCGCGCAGTCCCATGACTTTCGGTACCAGCCGCTTGGTGACCGGATCCGGAACCACGGCGAGCATGATGACGCCGAACGACGATTGCATCGCGGTGTGCTTGTACAGCTGATTGAGCACCACGCGAGGAATGGCGTCCCGCTTCAGCTCAATCACGATGCGCATGCCGTCCTTGCTCGTTTCATTGCGCAGCGCACTGATGCCATCGATCTTTTTGTCTCGAACCAGATCCACCACGCCGTCAATGATGCGCGTAGGATTCACCTGATACGGCACTTCGGTGATCACGATCTGCGACTTGTTGGACGATTCCTTCTCTTCAATAATCGCCCGCGCACGCATCACGATTCTTCCGCGGCCGGTTTCCTGATAATCCGCGATGCCCGAGCCGCCGTAGATATAGCCGCCGGTCGGGAAGTCCGGCCCAGTGATGTACTTCCGCAATTCGGAAGGGTCCATCTCCGGGTTATCGATCAGCGCGACTGTGGCTGCAATAACCTCCCGCATGTTGTGCGGGGGAATGTTCGTGGCCATACCCACGGCAATTCCCGACGACCCGTTGACCACAAGGTTCGGGAACATCGTCGGCAACACCGACGGCTCTTCGTGCTGCCCGTCGAAGTTCGGCGTGCGATCGACGGTCTCCTTGTCGATGTCAGCCAGAAGTTCGGTCGCGATGCTGGTAAGCCGCGCTTCCGTGTAGCGGTATGCTGCAGCTGAATCCCCTTCGACCGATCCGAAATTCCCCTGCCCATCCACCAGCGGATAGCGCAATGAAAAATCCTGCACCATTCGCACCATCGCGTCGTACACGGCGCTGTCGCCATGTGGATGGTACTTGCCGAGTACGTCGCCGACGACCGTGGCGCTCTTCTTGAATGGACGACCAGGCACGAGCCCGAGATCGTTCATCGCAAAAAGAATCCGTCGATGGACGGGCTTAAGGCCATCACGCACATCGGGCAGTGCGCGGGCGACGATGACGCTCATCGAGTAGTTGATGAACGATTCTTTCATTTCGTCGTCGATCAGTCGCGGCAGGATGCGCTCGCGCTGGTTAGGACCGGTCATGAAGCAAAAATGGGAGGGAAGATTGAGAACAATTCAGCCTGCGAAATATAGCCGCAGACCCCCCCGAAAGACAGCCCGAACTCCCGCGGCAAGTCGCTGTCTATCAACGACTTACAAAAAGCCGCCGACCTGCGTTCAGGATCGCGTCAGGGCGTTGCCGAAACTGTGGCCCTGGCGTGGTCGCACTCCTCACACCCGGCCACCGCCGAATGCAGAAAAATCAACGGGTCGCGACGTATCCGGTCGCCCACAACACGCACGATGTCCCGCGACCGACAAAGTTGCGCCGTTCCGCGCCCGACCCGTCCACGACGGATCAGCCGCTCCGCATCGAGCCATTGTTCGGCCATGACAAAGTTCGCGCAGCAGTGGTCGTTCTCCCCGTAGGTGCGCGATACTGGTCGGCCATTTTCGAGGAGTACAATCGTCTTCTCCACGCGATACGGCGCGGCGCCCACGATTTCCGCCAGATGGATTGTCGTGTTGGCATCGTGGCCAACACCGAGGAGGAGGACCTGACCGTCCAGATCGTGAACGATCCCGACGGGACTGCCGGGCGCGTGCGGCGGAAAGGTGATCTCGCCCTCCACGATGTCGCGGGCCTGTGGCCCAATCGCGGCGAAGGCAAATTGATGCTCGCTGCGCACGGAATCAGGATGATGCCACAATGTCTCGGCGAGGACTCCCAGATCCGTCGCGGTCGCTGTCGACGCTCTGTCGAAGGGCACATCGGAGCGTGCCCCCCACGAAGGCATGACGACCGTGCCCTGAGGCCCCACGGCACTTAGCAATGCGTCCAGCAGGCCGGCCGGTCCGCCGATCACCGGGCGGATGGCACGATACGATGAATGGACCAGAAGAACGCTACCCTGGTTAACTCCGAGTTCGGTAAGCTGTTCGGCCAGAACTGTCGACGAGGAGGCGTTCTTCCGGTCGATCAACGGTGCATGTTCCAGATCGCTCGACGGTTCATGTTCCATCGAAAAGAGAGATCACCAGGCCGGTACGCACCTTCGGGACGAACCACGTGCTTTTCGGCGGCATCAGTTTGTTCTGCTGACACACGCTGATAAACTGCGCCATGGTCACAGGCGGCAACGTAAGAGCCATGCCGTGACGGCCTTCATCCACCTCGCGTTGCAGCCACTGCGCGTCGCGGTTCGCTCCCACATATGTCAGGCGCGCGTCGCGTGCATCCGGGATGCCCAGCACACTGTTAAAGATCAGTCGCTGAACGAGATCGGCGTCGATGTCCTGCGCGGCATCGGTAGGATCGAAACTCCCTTCGCGGGGAGTGAGCTTCCACCACGTCTTACCGTCGTACAGTCCGAGTTCGTGAGTGGAGGTGGGTTGGAAGGGGACTTCAGGTGGCGCCTCGACTTCAAAGTCCTTCGCCAGTTGATCGAGAACCTCCTTTCGGTCGCGATCTCCGGTGTCCACGAGACGGTTGTACGGCGCGATGTTCATACACTTTGCGGGAAAGAACACCGTCATGAAATGTTTGGCGCCGAGCAGCGCCGCGGCGGCACTGCGATGGTTGCCGTCGGCCACATAGGCGTGTGATTCCCGTGAGAGCGCTTTGCGGAGTCGCGTGATCGACACGTCGTCAACCACCAACCACACTTTATGAGTAGCACCGCTCTCGTCGGTTGTCGTAAAGTCGGCGGGAGCGTTTCTGGTATGTGAATCCAGCGCTGCTTCGAACGCTCCCGATGAATCATCCACGGCATTGTTTACCATGCCGAGGTCTGCGCCTGCGGCTTCGGTGAGATCGGCGCGGCCCTGAGCCTTCGCCTCACGGATGCCTTCGTTGCGGATAATAGAGCCGTACGGTTCTACGGGAGTGCGTATGTCTGCGGTACGCGCCAGGCCACCAAGTCCGAGCTGGCGCACGCCCCCTCCTGCCCCCGTGGTGGTGATCTCGTACACCCACAACACATTCTTAACGGTACGCACCTGTGGATTTCTGACCAATGAGAGCAGATTCTCTCTGGCTTTACTCAGCGCCTCGTCACTGTGTTCATCCAGAATGTCGCTCGCGCGGAGCACATCGCAATGCGGCATGGTGATCCGCAGGACTGACTGCGGTTGTTTCTGTATGACGTCCCAGATCTCGCTGTCATTCTGAAACTCGTCGTAGTTCATCGCGGTAATGGCGTCAGCCGCAGCTGAATCCACAGGAACGATGGCGTTCGGAATCGGATCGATCGTGATCATGGGTGCTGGGTTCAGTCAGGTCAAACAGGGTTGCGCGATATCCGGCCGGCAAGCATCAGGCTTAAGACATCGCGACTAATAATACCTGCTGGCAATCGCAGAGCTCAGGATGGGGCCCGACACACCAATCATGGCGTTCTGCGTACCGACATGGGTCCACAACCGGACAATTATTACCTATTCTGCCTCACAAAGGCGTTTTGGACCACTGAAATATGCGAACTATTGCAGCCACACCCCAAAAAACCGAAAATTTTCCCTGTCCCGACCGCTGACCCCGCCCTACTTTGGGGGTGCTCTCGCTGTTGATCACCCTCACCGAGTTTGAACATGCGCGTCTCTCGCCGCTCCTTCGTTGGATCCGCCCTCGCCGGCAGCACAGCCCTGCTCACTGCTCGCGGCCTCGAAGCCGCCACCTGGGACCCGAGCGGCAGTCTGCCGTCCATGTTCGACCGCAATGGGGTTATCGCATTAAACAGTAACGAGAATCCGTACGGTCCCGCCCGCGCCGCGATCGACGCTTTCGCCAAGGCCTACGACGTCGCCAATCGATATCCCGCCAAAACCGAGGACGCGCTGCGGGAAGCCATCGCTGCACGACACGGCGTTAAGCCGGAGAACGTCCTCGTCGGATGCGGATCGGGCGAAACGCTCAAGATGGCAACGGAGGCGTACACCAGCGACTCACGCCATCTCGTGACCGCCTCCCCCACCTTCGAGCAACCCGCAACGGCCATGCAACGCCTGGGACGACCGATCAAAGCGTCCAACGTTGATTCGGGCCTCGGGCTGGATCTGAATGCCATGGAAAACGACTCGGCCAACGCCGGACTCGTCTTTCTCTGTAATCCGAACAATCCCACGGGAACGGTTCACTCGCTCCGCGACGTGCTCTCGTTCATCGAACGCGTGAATCGCAAGTCGCCCGGCACGATGATTCTCGTGGACGAAGCGTACTTCGAATACGTGGATCATCCGGACTACGGCACGGCGATCCCGGCCGCTCTCGCCAACAAGTCAATCCTCGTTGCACGCACCTTCTCCAAAGTTTTCGGATTGGCCGGGATGCGCGTCGGATATGGCATCGCACATGCCGACGTCGTTGCAAAGCTGGCGCCATGGCGCGTGCAGAACGGCATCAGTCAGCTGAGTATCGCCGCGGCAGTCGCCTCAGCGAACCTGACAGAGCACGTAAAAACGCAGCAAAAGCTCAACAACGAGGCACGTGCGTATGCCCGCAAAGCCATGAACGATGCCGGGTTCAAGACGCTGCCGTCGCACACAAACTTCATCATGTCTGACATCAAGCGCGACCCCAAGGCATTTCAGGACCTGATGCTGACCAAAGGTGTGGCCGTCGGACGCCCCTTTCCGCCACTGAAGACGCATGCCCGAATCTCCATCGGCACGGTGGACGAAATGCACAAAGCCATGCCAATTATTCTCAACGCGCTCAAGTCTGCGTAAACACTCGGCAGCTGACACCTACGGTTGCTGCCGACACACCTGCACCCGCTTTACATGACGTCAGTTCTGAACCACGACGCGGCCCCGTCCCATCCCGAAGACGACGGGGCCGTTCCGTTCATCCAGCATTTTATTGCTGCCCGCCGCGTGCTTTCGGACGTGGAGCGATGGTCCGCAGTGATGAATCCCACCACCGGCATCCAAGCAGCCGCGACCCCGCTCGCCACAGCGGCCGACGTCGACACCGCCGTTCAAAGTGCCCACGAGGCATTCACGACGTGGAGCGCGATCCCGCCGATCCGCCGCGCGCGTGTGATGTTCCGTTTCAAGGACCTCCTTGAACAGCACACCGACGAGCTGGCACAGCTTATCGCGCAGGAACACGGCAAAGTGCTGGCCGATGCACGAGGCGAAGTCCAGCGTGGCATCGAAGTAGTCGAGTTTTGCTGCGGTATCCCTCACCTCCTCAAAGGTGAGTTCAGCGAAAACATCGGAGGTGGAATTGATTCATGGACACTCCGGCAACCGTTAGGCGTCTGCGCCGGAATCACGCCGTTCAACTTTCCGGTGATGGTTCCGCTGTGGATGCTCGCTCCGGCGATCGCATGCGGCAACACCTTTGTGCTCAAGCCCTCGGAGAAGGATCCGTCATCGACGGTGCGGCTCGCCGAGCTGCTCGTCGAGGCGGGAGCGCCGGCCGGCGTGCTGAATGTGATTCATGGAGATCGCGTCGCCGTGGACGCGCTCCTCGAACACCCGCTCGTGCACGCGATCAGCTTTGTCGGCTCGACGCCGATTGCGAAGTACGTGTACGAAACCGGCGCTGCACACGGCAAACGAGTGCAATCAATGGGCGGAGCCAAGAACCACCTGATCGTGATGCCCGATGCGGACCTCGATCAGGTCGTGGACGGACTGATGGGCGCCGCGTACGGCTCCGCAGGTGAACGCTGCATGGCAATTTCGGTCGCGGTCGCAGTTGGCGATGCGGTTGCCGATAAGCTGGTCGGTCGTCTGACTGAACGCGTACGCTCACTCAACGTTGGTGGTTCAACGGACGATGATGTGGATATGGGACCCCTCGTCACGGCAGAACATCGCGCACGAGTACTGGGGTACGTGGAACGTGGTGTGCAGGAAGGTGCAACGCTGGTGGTCGACGGGCGCACACACCCGGCACCGAAACATCCGAACGGGTTCTTCGTCGGTGGCTGCCTCTTCGACCATGTTACGGCGGCGATGAGCATATATCAGGAGGAGATCTTCGGACCTGTGTTGTGCGTCGTGAGAGCAAATTCCTTCGACGAGGCCATTGAACTGGCAAGCTCACATCCGTTTGGAAACGGCGTCTCGATCTACACGCGCGATGGTGACGCGGCGCGCGAGTTTGTGAGTTCCGTACAGGTGGGTATGGTGGGCATCAACGTGCCGATCCCGGTCCCGATGGCGTTTTACTCCTTCGGTGGGTGGAAACAATCAGCCTTTGGTGATCTCAATCAGCACGGCATGGACGGTGTTCGCTTCTTCACGAAGACCAAAACGGTCACCGCGCGATGGCCCACGGGGATCCGCGCGGGGAGCGACTTCTCAATGCCTGTCATGAAATAGGGGTTCGGAGTCACTCACGGAACCCCACCGCAACATCAGTCGATGCTCTTGATTACGTCGGTCAGCGTTTCGACCAGATGATCAATCTGTGCCTTCTCGATAATCAGGGGAGGTGACATGGCAATGATGTCTCCAGTAAAACGCACGAGCACTCCGCGCTTGAAGCACTCCACGTGCACCGCCATTCCGCGAGCTCCGGGGGCGCCGGTACGTGCCTCCATCTCAATGCCGGCAACCAACCCCAGGTTGCGGACGTCAATCACATGACGCGCAGTGTCGAGCGTATGCACCGCGTGCTCCCAGTAGGGCGAAATTTCCGCGGCGCGCTCAAATAATCCTTCCGCCTCATAGAGATCCAGCGTCGCCAGACCAGCAGCGCATGCCAACGGGTGACCGGAGTACGTGTACCCGTGGAAGAATTCAATCCCACCGCTCGACGAGCCCACAACGTTGTCGTAGATGTCGTCGCGCACGCCCACCGCACCCATTGGCACCGCGCCGTTCGTGATACCCTTGGCGATCGTCAGCAAATCAGGAGTCACATTAAACCGCGATGCCGCAAACGGGGCGCCGAGCCGTCCGAAACCGGTGATCACTTCATCAAAGATCAGCAGTATGCCATGCGCATCGCAGATCGCCCGAAGCCGCTCCAGATATCCAACCGGAGGCACCAGCACGCCCGCCGAACCGGCAACCGGTTCCACGATCACGGCGGCAATCGTGTTTCCTCCGTGTGTCGCAATGATCTCCAGCAATGCGTCGGCCAGTTCAACACCGTGCGGAGGCAGACCCTTGCTGAACATGTTCGCCGCGATCCCGTGCGTCTGCGGCAGATGCGCATCGGTAAACGGCACGAGGTGCGACGCGAATGCCTTGCGGTTGTTCTCAATACCGCCCACAGAGATTCCGCCGAATCCGACGCCGTGGTATCCGCGAATCCGTCCCACAAAACGTTTTCGTGCGCTGTCTCCGCGCGCCGCGTGATACGCAATCGCAATCTTCATTGCTGAATCGACCGCCTCGGAACCGGAGTTCGTGAAGAAGGCGTGATTCAGATCGCCCGGCATGAGGCGCGCCAGCCGGCTCGCCAGCTCAAACTGCAAGGGGTGTCCGAGATTAAAGCCGGGGGCGTAATCCAGCGTCGCGGCGCCGCGTTGAATCGCCGCAACGATAGGCTCGCGACAATGCCCAGCATTCACACACCACAAGCCGGCGGTACCGTCGAGGATGCGATTCCCATCGACGTCGGTGTAGTACATTCCCGACGCTTCGGCGAGAAGTCGCGGGGCGGCCTTGAACGCTTTGTTCGCCGTGAACGGCATCCAGAGCTCTTCAAGGGAGAGGCCATGGGTCGCGTGTGGAGTGGCAGTCATTGGTAGCAACCTGCGTACAAGTGTGAACTCTCAGGCAAGTCAGCCCTGCGTTGCGCTCGCCTGCGATGGGGCATCGTCCCCCTCCAACTCGGCCTCTTCGGCGGCGTCGCGTTCCGCGCTGTCCCGCTCGATGGCCTCGCGTTCTGCACGGTAATTCATATACCAGCGACGCGTAACCTCCCCCGCCAGATCGCGATTGCCAAGTCCGAAAGAGAGCGCGAGAGCCAGTGCGACGGCACCGAAAAGAATGGCGAATGCGGTCGTCACGATATCACTGGCGATGCCGAGCTCCTGGAGCGCCATGAAGATGGCAAGCACGACAACCCCTGCTCTGCCAATCCGCGCCAACGTCGCCCCACCCTGCACGCCACCAGCGGAAGCAAGGATCAGCCCCTGCGTAAACTTGCCGAGTACAATGCCAACGACGAGGATGACAATCGCGGCCATCAGGCTCGGGATATAACTGACGAGCTCTGCGAAGACGGAGGCCAGCGATTCCATGCCTAACGCGTTGGCCGCCAGTGTGATCACCGAGAACATCACTGCCCAGAACAGCAGCTGACCAACAACGTGCGTTGCGTTGAAATGGGTTCCGGAGCGTTCAACTGCATCCCGAAGCCCTGCACGCTCAAGCAGTTTATTGAATCGCAGGCGGTGCAGCACACGCTCGGCGCCGCGCTCGATCAGCTTGGCAACGAGGTACCCTGCAAAGAGGATGATGAGAGCGCCAAGAAGGGCCGGTGCAATGTCGGCCAACTGGGCGAAGCTGTCGCGGATTCTGTCGATGACGGTCACATGGGATGGGCTGGTACTGCAGAGGCAAATCTAACCGTCTCGCAGCCGTGCTGCCCGCCCGCTCCCCAGCCCTAGGTTCGCGTGCCCCGCTTGGCGTCGAAGAGGACGCTCTGTTTGCAGTGCGGGCAGAGCAACCAACTGCGCACGCGTGCATAGCCGAGGCCGAACGACCCTCCTCCCATGGCCCGGTGGCGCATCGTCACGTCGCACCGGGGGCATTGCGCAGCCCCCGCCGTCACGTACGTCTCGCGGACGTTGCGCTCTTCATCCGGCGTAAAGGGGACCGGGTCAACGTCTGAACCGGAGGACAACGCTGTCAGAACGAGATGGAGAGGAGCGGTGCGACCGTCGGACCGCGAGCCTTTAAGGCAAACAGCAGGTTTTCCGGCGTGGCACGAACGGCGAATCGGCGCGGGCTGGAGCCGGACTCGCGCACCGAGGACCGCCGACCATCAACGCGCGTTAGGTTAAGCAGGCTGCGCGTCGCGATCAATCCGAGAAGTCCCCCGGCTGCAGGGACCCCCAGCCAGGCGCGCGGAGAATCCGCTTCGGCGAGAATTGGAATCGCCAGCCCAATAAGCGCACCCGCTCCTGTGCCCAGAGCCAGGACGGAGGCTTCGGACTCCGTGAGGTCGTATGGTTTCGCGAGCGTTCGGGCACCGAGGAACGATCCGGCAAGGAAGCCCGCTGTGGCAAGTGCGAACCCGACCTCAGGATCCGCGTCGGTGTCGACGATGCTCGCGGCCCCGGCGGCACCGATCAGTGCCGGATATGACACCGCACGAGCGTCACCCGCCGTGATACCGTACTTCGACCGTCGAACCCAGTTTAACCCAAGTGGATACCCGATGAGTCCCGCCGCGACGATACCGAGCACCGCTCCGCGCGGTTCGCCGTCAAATCCCCCGGCGCTGCCAATGATGCCGGTGGTCGTGGCCGCCGCAAACGTCGATCCCCAGGTGGCGCCCTTCGCTTCGCCGTCGGTCAGCGTTCGTCCCATAACAAATCCGGCGGCCGTTGTGGCGAGGCTGCCCGTGACCACCGCAGCCGCCGTCGCCTTGCCATCACGGTCAACCGGATCCAGCACGTACGCCATCGCGAGCCCCATCGCGGCCCCACGCAACGACCCATCAGTCGCCAGATGGTTCTGCGCCCGCGTCACCGTCGTGCTGCTGGAGATTGCGGTTGCCGTAAAAAAGGTGGTGCCAACCGTCGCCAGATACAGCGCGAGACCTCCTTTGCTGTTGCCGGCCAGGACGGCCACGGACGGTCCCCAGACCCCCAGCGCGGCAAACGTCTGGTTGCGGGCAAAATCGCGCCCGGCGGGCTGCGAAATCATATCGGCACGTTCATCGGTGGTCACAACGCCGCCAACAGCAACCATCGCCTCCTGAAGCGCCGTTCCCAACGCCATTCGTTCAGCTGCGGAGATGGGAATTCGCTCATTCGATCCGTCCCGCCGCTGTACGACGAGCACAAAACCATCATTCCCGGAACTGAACAGCCGCGCCTCCTGAAAATCGCCTGTGACCGGCCATGTCGGCGGCGCGAGCCTGAACCGCGCCACAAACGGCGGCGTGATGGTCAACACGCGGCCGGCAGAATCGAACGCCACCGGTCGTTCAACGTTCTGCGCGCGTACCGGGAGAGCGAACGCCAGTACCAGCACGAGAATAAATGGCATATGTCTGTCTCAAGGATGTGAACCGGCAGCGGAGCAACGGATCAATCTATGCTGATAACAACTTTCCCGAACTGAGTTCCGCTCGCCAGACACTCAAAAGCTCTGGGTCCCTCACCGATTGGATGGACCGAGTCGACGACGGCCTGCAGCCGCCCGTCGCGGAATTCACGCGCCACGGCCGCAAACTCAGCGTCGCTCCCCATCGTCGAGCCCATGATGGTCCACTGATTCCAGAAAAGTTTGCGTATATCTGTAGTGACCATCGGCCCCGAGGTCCCGCCGCAGGTCACCAGCCGACCCTTGCGGCCCAGCGATGCCAGTGATCTGGACCACGTCGCCTCTCCCACGCTGTCGACGACCACGTCTACACCTCTTTTACCGGTCGCGGCCCGCACGGATTTGCCAACGTCCACCTCACGATGATTCAGGAATTCATCGGCGTCCAGCAACTTTGCTCGCTCCAATTTGCTGTTGCTGCCGGAGGTCACCGTCACGTGGGCTCCCCGTGCCTTGCATATCTGCAGGGCCTGTTGGGCCACGCCGCCGCCGATGCCCCAGATCAACACCCGATCCGCCGCGGTCACCTGCGCACGTGTCACGATCATCCGCCAGGCAGTGAGCGTCGCCAATGAATAAGCTGCGGCCGCGGCCCAGGACACATCCGGTGGAATGATGGCTACATTATTCTGCGGCACGACTACGTACTCGGCGATCGTTCCCGGGTGGTGTTCTCCCAAAACGCCGAACTTGATGCACAGCGGCTGCTCACCGGCGTTGCAGTACTCGCACTCGCCGCAACCGATTCCGGGATTGACCATCACGCGATCGCCCGGCTTTACCTGCGAGACGTTCTGGCCGACGCGCTCGACAACGCCCGCGGCATCCGATCCCATGATCCAGGGTGGCGTGATACGTATGTGGGGAAGCCCGCCAAGCATGAACAGATCCAGATGGTTCAGCGCTGCTGCGTGCACCCGAATCAGCACGTCGGTGCTATTCTGCAGCGCTGGAATCGGCACGTCGTCGCGCACATGCAGCTGTTCCGGACCGCCATGCGCAGCGATCACCAACGCTCGCATGGTCATTGTACGGTTATGTTTGTAAGTTGTGCAGGTCGCAGGCTGTACATTTATTCCTTGCGTTCGATTTATTCTTGCGTGTGAAAGCAGAGTCCGCCAGCCAACCCATTCTCATCGCATGATTTCGATCACTGTTCCGCCACTCGGTGAATCCATTGTTGAAGCAACCGTTTCACGGTGGCTCAAAAACGAGGGAGATAGGGTGGCATCGGGCGAGGCGCTGGTCGAACTCGAGACTGACAAGGTAACCGTCGAAGTTCCGGCGCTGAAAGCCGGGGTACTTGTAACGCGGGGACGCGCCGAAGGCGATGTTGTGAAGGTTGGTGACGTGTTGTGCGAGCTCGACGACGCCGCCACAGCGTCACCCGCTCAGCCAGCAGCCGCCG
>JBGTBX010000255.1:0-7729 GCA_041749115.1 Gemmatimonadaceae bacterium | reverse complement strand
CAGCACGCGCCCGACGCCTGGCACGCTCTGCAGGAGATCATCGCGTTCGCGCCACGCCGGCGACGTTCGCACCATAGCACCCAGATCCGTGTCCGCGATCCGCAGCTCGCGTTCGGGATACGTGATGTGACTCTTGAGGCTCTTCTTCACGGGCCGTTTCCCGCGGCCGAACACCTGGCCGAGCCGATTCCGTTCCGCTTGGAGCATCTCGATCAACTGGCGGCGCCGCGCCAGGAGCGCATCGAGTTCCTGCGCCTCCGCATCCGGGAGCACGCGGACCGTGGGGCGCACGCGATCGGCGAAGAGTGCCAGGATGTCGGCGTCGATGCGATCGGTCTTCGCCAGCTGACCGGTCGCCCTCGCGAAATCGCGCACCTGCCGCGGGTTTACGACGACGACTGGTAGTCCGACAGCGGCCAGGGCTGCAACGCACAGCAGTTCATACCCACCAGTGGCCTCGAGCACGATCAACTCCGGCACCTCTCGCCGGAACCGCTCCGCGAGCGTCCGCACCCCGCGCTCATCGTTCGCCACCGTCCAGCGTTCTCCACTGGGGCGCGCCGCCACGACCAACTCCGCCTTCGCGACATCGATTCCGATCAGCATCTGAGCGCCGTCGGTGAGTGTCGCCCTGGCCCGTCCTTGTGACAATTCGGGCTCGACATTCGGGTCGGCCCCCGCAACTGTTCGGGCTCTTCGCGACAACGATCGAGACGCCGCTCAGGCTAACGCACGGTGTTCACCACCCGGACGGCAACGAGCTGGCGCCCCGATCAGAATGTGTGCAAACTCATCCCAGAGCTAGATACAAGACGGCGAAAACTGGCTCACTAATTAGTCGGATGTTAGAGTCTCAGGGTGGAGACCGCCTGCGGGCTGATACCGTGGGTCACGAGCACTCCGTGCTCCAGCGCGAGGTAGTCCTCGAGGGGGATCCAGTCGGTACCCTGCTTCACGCGCTTGGTCCAGGCACACATCACCAGGAGGGGCGGCGGTGGCTGCCCGTCATCGGACGGGATGAGGACCGGCGCCGCCTCGAGAAAGGAGACATGTCGCCCCGGAACGATATGGGCCATCGCCTGGAAGGACACCATCCGTCGGGATCCGTCGGGGAGGAGTATCGGAAAGAGGCCGGCCTGAACGCCGTCGCGAAGGAAGGCCTGCCACTGAACCGTGACCTCCTCGCGGCGGGCCCCCTCCACCAGGTCGCTGAGGTGGGCGCCAACGAGCGTGTCGCGCTGCCGCCCGAAGATTGCGCATGCGGCACGGTTGGCCTCCACGTAGCAGGCGTCGTCATCCGCAACCAGCATGGCGAAGTTGCTGGCTTCGAACAGCGCCCGAAACAGCTCACCAGGGTCATCCGTCATCTGCACCTCACAAGGCGCCGTCGCGCGGATTCATCACGGGAGTCCGGGTGTGATCCGGATGGCATTGCGGAAATGTACCTTCCGCAGCCCAATGCCGAGAACTGGCCAAAGGATTACATCGCGGGTCACGAAGCTCAGCTCGAGCGCGCCGTACAGATTGCGCTCCGAGCGTTGAGGAATAATCCCGTCAACCGGATAAGAACTGGGCCTCCCCCGCCGACGTGCGGCAAACGCGTGAAATGGTGAGCCAAGCCCCGTCTCGATAAGATTGGTGGAATCGTCTGTTCTCATCTACTCGGACCCCTACCTGAACAGCCGGGAACATCGGTAACACAATAGTCCAGCAACATGGGTAACACTTGGGGGTTACCCACGGATGACGTAGTCCTTCTCGTCCAAGGTCGCCAGCAGGACGGTGTTGAAGAAGATGTTCCAGACGCCGTCGTCGGTTTCCTCCAGGCCAATGTGTTGATCGACCATCGCGTTCGCGAGGTAGAGTAAGCGATGGCGGAAGCGGAACGTGCCACCGGTCGTGATCTTTTTCACGACAAAGTGTTCCGGGTACTCGAGAGGTGGCAGGCGGTTCGGGAATGGACGCGGTGACGAGCGATACCGTGAGCTGGGGGTGTCCTGGTTGAGCCACTCGTGCGGCGATTCGCGGTCCGGCCCGCCAGCTACCGCGTGTTGCTGGTTCGCGATACGGCCTACGTCGCTTGCCGAATCCCGTGTGTAAGCCGAGCGTCTCTCACGCTCAAGCCGGGACAATCGGCAACTGTTAGCCCCTAATGCCTAGATCCCGCAAGCCAGCTAACGAGCAATTGCTGCTGACGGCGCACGCGACGGTGCGCGGCTGGCTCATTCCATTCGCCAGCCGCATTCTTGTGATCGCGCCGCAGCAGAATTGCGGGCGTTAGATGGACGCAGAAGGTTATGTGGGGATTATAGAATGAGACGACTCATCAAAATCCGTTTCGCCGTTACCTTGCTGGCACTCCTGATAATGCCGACATGGACCCGCGCGCAGGCAACTTACGACTCGCCGAGTGGCCGAGTAGAGGTCCTCGGGCTCAAGCGGTGGACGTTGGCCATGCTCCAGGATTCCATCCGGCGGTACGCCCCTGGCCAGGAACTCCACGACGCTGCGTGTATCGTGACTCTGCGCGACTCCCTTCATTTCGTGGAGGCGAGCGTTGAGCATTTCGAGATGGCTCCGCCGGGCCAGCCGAGGCGTTCGTACCTAACCATCAAGGTCATCGAGCCGCAGGACTCGTCACTTGTGCGATGGGACGTGCGGCCCCGGAACGAGTTCTCAGCAGCCCTTCCCAGCTATGCACCTGTAATGCTCCCGCTCACGGACTCAGCCGGCGGCGTCCAGCGTGGGCGCCTTCTATTCTGGCTCCAGTTTCCGCAGGGCGCAGACCGCGAGGCAGCGGCCCTCCGCAGGTCCCCGACTGCCCGTGCTGACGAAAAGCTCGTGTCGGACTTCCTGTCCGGCCGCATCGGAGAAGCAGATCGAGTACGGGCAATGAAGGTCCTCGCTCGCGACGGCTACTGGGCTAATCGCATGGTTGCCGCGGCCGTACTTTCCAATTTCGCGACCCACGATTCAACGTGGTTGGCCCTCGCAGTGGCGCTGCGGGACCCTCACGAAGCAGTACGTGAGGCTGCATCAATGGCGCTTCGTGGCTTACCATCACGGCCGGTGGCATGGCGCCCAGTCGTTAACGATCTCAGGCTACTGCTTAATGGAACCAATCTCAGTGCGATCACATCTGTTTTTGATATGCTTGCGCGTACGGAAGTGGCAGCTGAACTAGCACCAGCGCTGTTACGAAACAATGCTCACTGGATCCTAGAGCACCTGGCTTCCGGTTCACCGATGGCGGCCGAGGCGGCGCACCGTTTGTTGGTTCAGCTCCATGGCGGCCGCGACCTGGGGAAGTCGAGAGAGGTGTGGCAAGCTTGGATCACACTGCTCTGACAATGGCTGTGGGCGTCCCGCTTCTAACGCGGAGTGAATCTGACCGGCGCGCTAGACGGACGATCGAGACTCATGGATGAGATTCAGTACCGCGAACGCCCCGATGTCGAGTCAATGGCGCTCAACACGCTCTTCCTCGAGTCGTGGCCGGGCCATCGTGCGCGCGACTTCGACCGCACGCATCAGCACAGCCTGACCTTCATTTGCGCTTTTGTCGGCCCACGCCTGGTCGGTTACGTCAACGTCGCCACGGATGGCGGCGCACACGCGTTCCTGCTCGATCCAACAGTTCACCCGGCTTTCCGGCACCGCGGCATCGGGACTGAACTCGTCATGCTCGCGACGAGAGCGGCGCGTGCTGCAAAAGCTGAGTGGCTTCACGTCGATTTCGAGCCGGCCTTCGAGCCCTTCTACGCTGCGGCAGGCTTTCGCCCATGCGCTGCTGGCCTGATCCCCTTGGCTGGTTCATCGCAGCTGAACGAGCAAGGGCATCCGTAACACTTGGGTGGGGCAAGTACCTGGCGCCGGAACAGGTGGCGAACTTCTCCCAGCCAGACGAGAAAACGCCTCTGCGCGGCTTGCCCGTTTGTCGTTACCTTCAGATTATTGCTAACTGGTGCCACTACTATGGGACAGACCGCCAAAGACCTTCTGCGCGAAACGGCCGACAAGCTGCCCGCCGATGCCTCCGTTGAAGAGGCCATGGAGCGCCTGTACTTCCTATCGAAAATTGAGCGCGGGGTTCAGGAGGCTGACGCTGGCAAGACCGTCAGCCACGAGGAAGTGAGGAAGCGCCTCGGCCTGTGATCAAGGTTCGATGGACCGAACAGGCAGCAAACGATCTGGCAGCCATCAAGGAGTTTATCGCGCGGGACTCGCCGTCTCACGCTCGCGGCGTTGCCGAACGACTGTACTTCTCAGTGGATCAGCTGCGAGCGTTTCCCGAGTCTGGACGGTTGGTGCCGGAGCAGCCCCGGTACCGGGAATTGGTGCGGACGCCGTATCGCATCGTCTACCGATATGCAGGTCAGTTGGTCGAGATCCTGACTGTCTTCCATGCCACCCGCCCCTTTCCAAGCTCGCTTTGATTAAGTGAACGAGCAAGGACATCGGTAGCACTTCAGTCTAAGGACATCGGTAACACTGGCCGGGAGTGATTCGGGTTTCGGACCAGCTTTCCGTTGGCGTCTTCGATTCGGAGAAGCGGTTCGTGGAAGTGGCCGATGACCAGCGGTCCGAAGTGAACGTCCCACAGCCCATCGCCGGTTTCCTCGAAGGCGATGTACTCCTCGGCGAGCACGTGACTGACGTTCACCCAGTGGTTGTGCCAGCGAATGCCGCCGTTCTTGCTGACCCGACGAACTTCCCAATGGGCTGCGTACTCGAGGGCCGGGAAGGTTTCCGGGTAAGGACGCGCTTCGGAAGCGGCTGGCTCGCTACGCTTAAATGCTCCGGCATTCGGCAGGAGCCGTACCACCCCGAGACATGAAAACGACCATGCACACACTGAACGAGCGACTGAAGAACCCCCGAGCGCTCGGGGCGGCTTGTGCGACCACGGCTACCGGGCTGGGGCTGCTATACATGCTTGCCGCCCGTGCTCCAACGATCTATCTCGCGGTTAACGCCCTGTCCCTGGTGATGGGACTCGCCTTCATCGCGGTCATCCGGCCGTCACTGCCCGCGTCGCGTCTCGCAGGCGGAGTGGTCGCCATATTCGGCGGCCTGCTGCTCGCCACCGCGCTCTTTGGTGTGTCAGTTGAGGGGGCCTCCCGTTGGATTCGCGTCGGAGGTGTTTCGCTGCAGGCTAGCCTGATTGTCTTGCCCGCGATGCTGATCGCCTTCGCCCGCGCCCGAGGCATCCTCGCGACGATCGGGATGATCCTGGCCGCGGCGGCTCTCGCCCTCCAACCGGACCGGGCAATGGCCGGTGTTCTAGCGCTGGCTCTGGCAACGTTCGCGATGTACCGGAAGGACCGGTGGGTCGTCTGGTCGCTCGCGGTGGCCATCATCGGCTTCACGGTCACGATAGTTCGCCCCGACGCTCTGCCGGCGGTGCCATTTGTGGACCAGATTCTCTATACGTCATTCAAGGTTCATGCACTGGCGGGGTTCGCAGTCGTAGGAGGTGCACTCCTGCTCGTTATTCCGGCGGTCGCGGGCCACAGATTTGATCCAGAGAATCGGGCCTGTCATGCGGTGTTCGGCGCCGTTTGGCTCGGAATGGTAGGAGCGGCCGCGCTGGGCAACTATCCCACCCCGCTCGTCGGCTACGGCGGAAGCGCCATCCTGGGCTACGCGCTGAGTCTCTCGGTAATGCCAGGCAAGGTTCGATCTGCTGCGGTTGTCCGGGAACCGGCGAACGATGTGGCTCCTACAGACAACACCGGACATGTGGAGCTGCGTATCGCGACGTAGGGCACGGAAAGCACTCCACAGAATGGCACTCGCCGCACATTAACAAGTTAGGTGACCACATCCTTCCTCGCCGCAGTCGATATGCAATACAGTCAGCATTGTAATGCAGGGGCTGCACTTCGCCGGCACGGCGCGTTGCTCAGCGGTGTTTGCCTTGCCCTCCTTTCCAGTCGGCCGGCAACTGCGCAGGTGGACTCGTCGACCGCGGGTCGTGACAGATCGGTCGCTGAACAACCGCCGTCTGGCTGGACGGACAAGTCAGCGCACCAGACCCGCTTCTTCATGAGCGGCGGTGTGCGCCTCCATTACCTAGACTGGGGAGGCCGGGGGCCGCTCATGTTGTGGCTTCCCGGTTTCCGCAGTAGTGCGCACATCTTTGATGATATCGCGCCGCGATTCACGAGCCACAGCCGAGTAGTGGCGTTGAGTCCGCGAGGCCAAGGAGAGTCTGCAGCGCCCCCAAGCGCCCCCTACACCCTGAATGCACTCGTGAGTGATGCGCTCGCGCTACTCGACACCCTCGGTGAGACCCGAGCGGTACTGATCGGGCACTCTCTGGCTGGGGCTGCGATTACTCGATTTGCCGTACAGCACCCCGAGCGGGTAATCGCCATCGTGTATCTCGACGCTGTGGGTCAACGGATGGGTTTCGATTCGATCGCCGCGCGGCAGCCAGTTCGCCGTCCGCAGCCAGACGCGGCGTTGCTCAAGAGCCCTGGTGGCCTGCGTGCCTACGCTGCGTCTACCACTTATGGTCGGTGGTCGGCAGCCGCCGAGGCAGACTTCCAAGCGAGACCGGTGGGCGAGGAGCGCGCGCAACGTGAGACACTCCTGGCGCCGCTCCTCGCAGAGTTCACGCGCTCGCTCCCAGCGTACACCACAGTCAAAGCGCCAGTGCTCGCGATCTGCGTCGTGAGCGGGCTGGCGGCGGACTTCAACTGGGCCGCTGACAGTACGAAAGCGCAAATAGCGCCGTACCTTCGAGATGTTCTGCAGCCGTTTCAGCGACGCGGCTGTCAACGCTTGCGGCAGGAGGCTCCGCAGGCGCAGATCCATGAGCTGCAAAGCTGGCACTACGTGTTCCTCGCTGAGCCAGACCGAGTCGAGCAGCTTGTGCGGGAGTTCCTATCGCGCTCTGTGTTGAAACAGTAAGCATCGTGACCCGGTCACCTAACGAACGCTGAAGCTGTCGAGCGATCTTCGGAAGCTCGCTGCGCTCGCATTTTGTTGGATTCGCTCGCAGCTTAGCTCTGGCGTTAGATGCACGCACGTCTTCTGGAGATCCTTATGCGTCCACTGGTGATCCTCGCGTTTCTGGCCTCGTCCGCTGCGGCCCAAGACACGGCCGGCGATACAATCGCGCCATACCAACTTCGTGTCCGCGCGGCTGATTCTACGAAGCAGCTTGCCATGACCATTGGCTGGACGGCCCGCATTTTCAGCTCAATCGGTGGCGTCCCCGGCAAGTCCGGCGGGGTCAGCGTTGGCCCCGGCGGCGGCTCAGGGTATGGGCTGGTGGCTGCCACGATCGCCAACCGTCCCGGGAGCATTACGTTCACCTCGGTGGCCGGGGCTCCCCTCGAGCTCACGCTCAGCCGCACGGACACGGCAACGCCAATGCTTGTCGCACGCGGCAAGGTGGTCACTGTTGCCGTTGCTGCCGACGGGCAGTTTAGCGTCGCTTCATGGCCGTGATGTTTGTCGCGGCTGAACGAGCAAGGACATCGGTAACAGTTCAGTCTAAGGACATCGGTAACACTGCCCGGAAATGAACTGGCAACAGCGGCAGAGCGGACGCGGCATCGTCACCGCGCCCGCCCCTCCACCAAACCGGCTACGCCGCCTTCTCTATCTGCGGCGCATCCTCATCCAACTCCGTCGTCGGTCCGACGGTTGACGCGCTGACCTTACGCGCGCTGTCCCACGCGGCCTTCCGTTCCGGATCGTCCGCCAGCAGCGGCTC
>JBGTBX010000254.1:0-5636 GCA_041749115.1 Gemmatimonadaceae bacterium | reverse complement strand
CGATTCGATCTCCAACCTCACGGCAAACGAAAAGTTTTTGCTGGAACAGATGCGCGCTTCTGCCGCGCTGTCGGGCGGCAATAACGATCAGGCGATCAGGGCGATTCAGGCGCTGCTTAACTCAGGCCGGTTGCCCGAATCGCAACAGGCGCAGTACTCGGCGAGCCTGGCATCGCTCTATTACCGCGAGAAGAACTACAAGGAAGCCGCCCAGTGGGCCGGACGGGCGCTGCGCTCCAACCCGTCGGATGGTGCGATGCGCAGTTTGCAAATTCAGTCCTACTACCTGTCCGGCGATCTCGCGGCGGCGAGCAGAGAAGCGCTGCAGGACGTGCAGGCGGCGGAAAAAGCGGGCCGGACTCCACCGGAAGATCGCTTGCAACTGCTGGCGAACATCGCCTCCAAGACTGGTGATCGCGCCGCCTACGTGGCCGGTATCGAGCGGCTCGTTGCTTATTACCCGAAGAAAGAATACTGGGTTGATCTGCTGCGTCGTCTGGAAGCGAAGCCCGGTTTCTCGAATCGCCTGACGCTGGATCTTTACCGGCTGCGGGCTGCCACCAAGACGCTCGACTCGCCCAATGCGGTCGTCGAAATGGCGCAGCTCGCACTGCAGAACCGGCAGGCCGGCGAAGCGAAGAAGCTGCTCGACGAAGCGTTTGCATCCGGATTGCTCGGCAAGGGTGCCGAAGCAGAGCGCCAGCAGCGGCTCCTGGCATTGACGAACGAGCGCGTTGCGCAAGCGCCGGCGCAGTTAAAGCAAGCCGAGGCTGACGCGCTGGCAGCAAATGACGGCGTCGAGCTGGTAAGAATCGGCCTCGCCTACACAGGCCTCGGTCAGTACGACAAAGGCATCGCGCTGATCCAGCAGGGCATCGCCAAAGGGAGCAAACAAAAGCGCTCCGACGAGGCAACCCTGCATCTGGGAATTGCCTATCTGCGCGCGGGCCAGAAAGCCAAGGCGCAGCAGGCGTTCAAGGCCGTGGGCGGCACCGACGGCACCGCCGATCTGGCGCGACTCTGGATGAGGGTGGCGTGATTCAAGCAGGTAGTCACTTGCCCGGCAGGCCGAAGGAGTTCGGTCAATGAACACCTCTTCGTCTTCACCGGTGGCCAGCGCGCATTGGGGTTGGTGGGTCGCCACCGCAGTGTTGCTGGCTGCAGTCGTTATCGACGCTATCGATGGGCCGCCCCTGAAGCTTGCTGCATCTTCGGCGCTGTTCGTCGCGTGCGCTGTCGCCGCTGCCAGCGGGCCGCCGAGAACTGCCGCGGCCAAGGCTCTCATCGTTGCGGCGGCAGTCATTGCGCTCGGCCTTCTTGCGTACCGCATCGCATTCTCGGCCCTGTAGCCGGCGGCTCACCACCCCTTATCGCACGCGTTTTACTTTCGGTTGGTGGCTCGTGCCCTCGATCTCCATGTAGAAGGCGCCAAGTACGCCGCGGTGAACCCTGACTTTCGGATTTGTATAGTCGAACACCCCTCTGCTGCCGTCGCTGATCTGCCAGATTTGGCCGTTGGCAAACTGAATTTTGTCGCTTGGCCCCCAACCTTCAAAGCGCCCCTCGACGTGACTTTCAATCGCTTGGAGTTGTCGTTTGACTCCCGCGGGCGTCATCCCAAACTGATCCGGCGTCTGTTGCGCCTGTGTCTCGACAGCGGATGGGACCACTATCGAGTCATAGCAGGCAAAGCGTAGTGCCGGGTCCGACAGTTCGCGGCAACGCAGAATTGCCGAGTCGTTTGCAAATGCAGCGCTGGTTGCCAATAGCAAGAAAGCGGCTCCCATCGCGAACCACTTACAGATGACTTTATCCATCGCAACCCCGCCCAAAAAAGGAAAAGCCCGCCGGCTTTTGGCCGGCGGGCGCCAGTACTTCAGCCAGAAACGGCGCCTGGCTAGAGAGCTAGCCGTACACCAACGTAGTACCGCCGGCCGATCGGGTCATAGTCGTTCGACGTCTCGTTACCGGTGTTGTTGCCCGGCAGGCCGCTGATGATAGGCGCCGGCTTCGTATCGAACGCGTTGTCGATGCCCAGGTAAAACTGCGCCTTGCGATACTGGTACGTGAACTGAAAGTCGTTGTAGATCTTCTCCTTGGTAGTGACCGACCCGGGGGCGAGGTCAAAGCCCGCCAGGAATTGGTCGTCCAAGGCTACCTTGCCGATATATGTGGTCGAAGAAGTGATGCCCCAAGGCCCCCAGCTATAGCCGAGATTGAGCAAAGCCTTGCTCTTCGGAAAGCCAACCTCGCCCCTCTGCTCATCCTTATCAGCACCCGGCAGCGGAATGAGAAATTGATCAATCAAGTAGGTATAGGCCAGCCGCGCAAACAGCCTGCCCGGGCCGACCCGGTTCGCATACGCAACGGTGACGTCGATACCCTCGGCCGCCAACTGGCCGCTGTTGGTTTCAGTCGAGTCGATGAACTCCAGCGAGCCGGCACTGTTCGAACCAACAGCCGCCGGCCGACGCGTGATGAACTGGCAGAACTGAGTATCGCCGCCGTAGCACTGATCCAGAATGAACTGGCGGGGCGTCGGGACGATCGCATCATCGATCTCGATGTCGAAGTAGTCGAGGGTAAAGACGAAATTGCTCAACGCCGGGATCGATCTCGGAGTGAACACCAGCCCCAGTGTCGTGGACTTGCCCTCTTCCTCATTCAGGTTCGGGTTTCCACGGTCGAAGCCGCCGACCCCCTGAATATCTGCCTGATTCAGCGTAAACGCACCGTTCGCTGCAATGTTGGCGGCCACGCCAGGAGCGGCGCGGCATGCGCTCGCTGTTGCGCCCGGTGTCGTCGCCGTAACCCCGAGGCAGGGGTCATTTAGGCCTGTCGGGAAGGTCTCGCTAGGCGGCGCGAACAGCTCATTGATATTGGGCGCACGCGTGGACAACGCGCGCGTACCGCGGAACTTCAAATCCGCAATCGGCGCCCATTCCAGGCCTGCATTCCAGCTGAAAGTGCTGCCGACAGTGGAGTAATCGCCGGTACGAATGGCGCCGGTAAAGTTCAACTGCCTGGCGAACGGCGCGTCCCTGAGTATCGGCACGCGAGTCTCCGCAAAAAACTCCGTGACGTCGAACTCGCCCTCGGTACGCGGGATCGCATTGCCGGCGTTTAAGCCAGCCTGCTGCAGCGGATCAAACTCGCTACGCGAGAACTCCTCGCGATACTCCACGCCCGCCGCGAGGCCCAGCGGCCCGGCAGGCATCTGGAACGGCTCGCCGGAGACAGTGGCACCGGCAAGCTTTTGCGTCGTGAAAGTGGCGAGCAGGCCCGGTGCCGTCACGTAGTTGAGCGCCATCGGGCTGATGGAGTTAAAGCCGAAGACGTTGATCGGCACGCATCCCTGCACACGCGCATTGGCATCGCGACAGACGGCCTCGGTCGTATTGCCGTTGCCGTTGACATCATCGACGTCCGGAATGGCTTCCAGCGCGTTGCGGAAGTTCAGCACGTTGACCTGGCCGCTGGAAACCTGAGACTCCTTGGTCGAACCGTATGCCAGATACGAATCGTAGTTCCACACGGGGGTCAGAGAACCTCGCAAACCGGTGAGGATGCGGAACGTGTCGCGATCGGCCACGTTGCCGCGCGTGCCGACCTCGGAGAGCCGGCGCGTGAAATAGTAGTCGCGCAGTCCGTCACCGTCGTTGTCGCTAGCGTCGTTGAACAAAGCATCCGGCACGAGCGGGTTGCGCAGCAAGACGCCGTTCACCATAAATTCCGCCGGCACCTGGCCACCACTGGCCGGATAGATGTCTTCGGCGCCCAACGGGTACGGCTCCAGCCGGCTCTTGGTCTGGCTCGCGGCGTACGTGCCCTCAAAAAAGACGCTGTGCTTGTCAGCAACGGCATAATCGCCGGTCGCTGAAAACAGATAGCGCTCGGTCGGGACGGCAATGGTGCGAAACTCGGACCGGTTAAAGCCAGTGGCACCGACGCCGGTGCCGCCAACTCCGTTGGTCGAGGGTGGAATGATATTGCCCTGCCTATCGTACGTGAATGTGGTGGTATCGCCGAAGAAGTAACCCTGCGGCGTGAAGCTTGAGAAAAATGGCCGCCGAGCATTGAAGAAGTCGCTCTGTTCGCCTGAAAAGAGCGCCTCAGAAATTTGGTCGACCGCGGCAAAGTTGCGATCGCGCGACAGGACGGCACCCTGGTCGGAGTAGCCGATGTAACCCATCAGACTGCCCTTGGCAGAGGCGGTGCCCCAAGTTAGCCCGACCCTGCGTTTGGTGTCGTCGCCTTCTTCGCTCTCACCATACGATGCATCGAACAGGAAGCCTTCGAAGTTTCGCTTGAGAATAATGTTCACGACGCCGGCCACTGCGTCAGAGCCGTAGGTAGACGAAGAACCGCCCGTCAGCAATTCGATGCGCTCCACGAAATCGGTCGGAATCGTGTTGAGGTCGACCGCAGTTTCGCCCGATATGCCCGAGACGAAACGCCGGCCATTGACCAGCACCAGCGTGCGGGAAATACCTAGGTTGCGCAGATCAATGGTGGAGACACCTGCGCTCGAGGTCAGGAAGTTCGAGTTGGTGCGGCTTAAGGTGGGGGTGCCCATCGTCGGGTTCTTGAGCAACAGCTCCTGCAGGTTGGTTGCGCCAGAAGCACGAATTTCCTCCGATGTGATCACCTGCAGGGGAGAGGGGGACTCCGCGTTGGGCGAGAGGATCCGCGACCCGGTGATTTGCACGCCTTCCAACGCCTGCTGCTGCTGCGTCTGCTGGGCCAACGACGGCGCTACACCGAGAGCAAGTGAACCGCCAAATGCCAGCATCAGGCTCGCATACACCTTTGTCTTCTTCAGCTTCACCGACATGTGAATTCCCCCGAGGAATTGAAAGTTGACGCCTGCCCGTTGTAATTCAGCTGCCACTTGGATCAAAACCCGTGGCAACAGGTACGGGTTTTTTTCGGCGGTTGCAACGATCTACCTCAGGCACGCGAACGGGCCGATTCTCAACTTCGAGTCATACGAATGCAACAAAGTGCATCCGGGCGATGCGCGTATGTTGTATCGAACACACACGAAAAAAAAGCGGACGCCCTCGCGAGCGTCCGCAGATTGAAAACAAGCCGAAGTTAGAACTGGTAGCTCGCTCCCACCGTGAAGACACGGCCCAGCGGGTTGTGGAACCGGTCGTCGTAGGCACGCGCCTGGAAGCGCGATAGCTGGTTGGTATAGGAAGGATCGTCGTCCAGAACGTTCAAGATGCCCGCCGTCAAAGTAAGGCCCCTGAAACCGCTGTAGCTCGCGGAAAGATCCCAGAGCGAGTAGTCCTTAACTTCGTGGTTATTGAACGGTGCTGGAACCAAGTTCTGATCCCGATAGCCGCTCGAATAGCGATTAAAGATATTCGCCGTCCATGCGTTCCAGGCCCAGCCCAACGTGGTGACTGCCTGCAGCCGAATGACCGGGCCGGCGAACTCGGGGCTGTATATGCCGATGGGCTGGAAGTACCGGCCATTTTCAACGACCTGGAAGTCGTAGCTCTTCACATAGGTGGCGCGCGATCCGACGTTGAAGCGCCCGTAACGTGTGGCAGGTCCCTGCCAGGCCGCCTGAAAGTCGAAACCGGTGGTTTCAGTCTCACCCAGGTTCTGGTTGGTATTGATAATGA
>JBGTBX010000253.1:0-10018 GCA_041749115.1 Gemmatimonadaceae bacterium | reverse complement strand
TGGCCAGGGGCGAAACACGTCGAGCTCCCCGCCACCGATCACATGACGGTCTTCACCTCGCCAGTCCTGTTGGCCGAGGTGCGCGCGCTCCTCTCTTCCAACCCGATTCGCTGACCGATATCGTCGAGGCCCGTACAGCAGTCGCGCTGCCTCGGTTCGTGCAGACCGCCGCGCAGGCACCTCTGAGCATAGTGGGTGCCTGGGAGTTCAGCGCCGGCCAGGCCGGTGGCCAACGCGGCTTACTGATCTTCACGGAGTCGCACTACAGCATGATGTTCGTCCGGGACACTATTCCACGAGCCCGATACCCGGACAATCGGCGAATGACGGATGCGGAGACTGTCGTGGCGTACAATTCTGTTACTGCAAACTCGGGCCGTTACAGATTAAGTGGGGATTCGCTGACAGTCACAGCCTATATGGCGAACGATCCGAACTTCATGGGCGATTGGCCCAACAGTGACATGACGTTCAGACTCCGGGTCGCAGGCGACACGTTGACGTGGATCAACCCGGACCTCATTGGCCTTCGTGGAACGGTGACGCTGCGACGAGTGCGATAGTGCAACGCGCCGGCCTTTTAACACGCGCTTGCTGAGGACGGCCGCAGGAAACGACCGGCTTCGTCGCGGGTGAGGAGCCTGACGGGGCGTATCGAACGACCGCGGCGGCGGGGGGGATAGAGCGAGCTCCGCGAAACTCGAACGACCCCCTGTCGTACGACAATGCTGCCCCCCGAGGAAGCCCACATGTCCGAAGTCCTGCGCGATCTCAAGCATTCGCTGCGCCGTCTGGCGCGAACACCGATGTTCAGCGTGGCAACGATTACGACGCTTGCGCTGGGGATCGGCGCCAATGTCGCCGTATTCAGTGTGATTTACGGCGTCCTGCTCAAGCCCCTGCCCTATCGCGACTCCGACCAGCTGATCGCAGTGTGGCAGACGGCGCCTGGCGTCAACATCAAGGACCTGAACGCCTCGCTTGCTGACTACATCACGTACAGTGAGCACTCGCAGGCGTTCGCCGACGTCGGCTTGTGGACCGGGAGGGACGCGACCGTCAATGAGAACGGCGTCGCTGAGCGCGTGAGCGGGTCGGCCGTCACACATCGCATGTTGCCGCTGCTGAATGTACAGCCACTCCTGGGGCGCACGTTCGTTGAGGGTGATGACGTGCAAGGCAGCGCCGCAGTTGTCATGCTCGGCTACGGATACTGGCAACGACAGTTTGGCGGCGATGCCAACATTGTCGGAAAACGCCTGACGATTGACGGCAATCCGGTCGAAGTTATTGGCGTGCTTCCCAGAAGCTTCTGGCTCATGGATGCACCCCTTGATATAGTCACGCCGCTGCGCTTCGACCGGGCGACAGTGCATCTGGCCGGCTACAATTTTCAGGCGATCGCGAGGCTCAGGCCCGGCGTCACCCTGGCCCAGGCCAATCGTGATGTGGCGCGCATGATCGCGCTTTCGTTCACGCTATTTCCGCCACCCCCTGGAATGACGCTCCAACAAATCGAGGAAGCGCGCCTTGGGCCGAATGTGCGTTTGCTCAAGGATGATTTCCTTGGTGACATCGGCAAGACCTTATGGGTGCTGATGGCGACCATTGGCATTGTGCTGCTTATCGCATGCGCCAATGTGGCGAATCTTCTGCTCGTGCGAGCCGAAGGTCGATCGCGCGAGTTCGCCGTCCGGGTTGCACTCGGCGCAGGGCGCGGCCGAGTGGCGAGAGAGATGTTTGTGGAGAGTTTTACTGTTGCATTCATTGGCGGGGCCGTCGGTGTCGTGCTCGCGTCGCTGGTCGTTTCGCTCGCCACTAAACTGATACCGGCGCAGCTGCCACGGCTCGATCAGGTTTCGGTTGACGTCACGACCTTGCTGTTTGCATTGGCTGTGAGTGTCGGCGTGGGCGTGGCACTTGGTGTGATTCCGGTGCTCAAGCAAGGCCGCATTCGCGTCACCGACGCATTGCGCGCAGGAGGGCGGAACGCCAGCGCCGGACGCGAACGGAATTTCGCACGCGGTACGCTTACCGTAGTACAGGTTGCGCTGGCACTCGTGCTGCTGGTGGGCTCGGGCTTGATGGTGCGCACCTTTGTGTCGATTCGTCGTGTGCAGCCCGGCTTCAGCGATCCGGCCTCGCTCAAGGTGATGCAACTTTCGATACCGCGAAACGAACCACCGGATGTTGCCGCAACCTTTGCGATGCAACGCAACATTGTCGATCGCCTGCAGGCGATTGCCGGTGTTTCCTCAGTCGGCATGATGGACGGATTGCCGATGAGCGACTTCAGTTCGCAGGATCCGATTTTCGCCAGCGATCACAGCTATGCAGAAAATCAGATTCCGCCGCTCCGTCGCTTCATCCGCACGGGGCCGAACACATTTCGCACACTGGGCACCGCCATCGTGGCCGGACGCGAGTTCGCGTGGGAAGATCTCGAGCAGGATCGCAAGGTTGCCGTCATCAGTGAAAACTTCGCGCGCGAGTACTGGAATTCTGCCCAGGCGGCCGTGGGAAAACGCATTCGCGACAACCCAACAGCGCCGTGGAGCGACGTGATAGGAGTTGTGGCGGATATACGCCACGACGGCGTGGACAAACCGGCGCCGGCTACCGTGTATTGGCCGCAGCGCGGGAGGCTCTCCCTGACCTATCTCGTGCGCAGCTCGCGTTTGAATTCACAGGCGTACACCGACGAACTCCGGGCTGCCGTTCAAGGGGCGAGTGCGAGCATTCCGATAGCGAACCTGCGTACGATGCAGGCCGTTTACGACAAGTCGATGTCACGCACCGCCTTCACGTTGACTTTGCTGGCTGTGAGCGGCGGGATGGCGTTGCTGTTGGCGGTGGTGGGTGTGTACGCAGTGATTTCATACACGGTGGCACAGCGCACCCGCGAAATCGGCATTCGCATCGCACTCGGCGCTCAGCAGCGGGGCGTTCAGTTGCTGTTTGTTCGTCAGGGATTGGTGCTGGCCGGTATCGGCGCTGGCACCGGCGTTGTTGCTGCCATGGCACTCGCACGATTGTTGTCGTCGCTGTTGTTCGAGATCAGTCCGCTTGATCCGCTCACCTACGTGTTGGTGGTGGTTGGTCTCCTCGCGGCCGCGGCGTTGGCGAGTTATGTGCCAGCGCTTCGTGTGGCTCGCGTTAATCCGGCGGAGGCGTTGCGCGCCGAGTAGCGGCAGTGCTGAAAGTTGCTGATTAACAACCGGTTGGGTTGGGCAGCGGTGGGGCGTCGCCGCTGAGCCGAGGCGTTAGCCAGTCCCATCAGACCCCTTGCTCGGATTCATCGATCGCTATATCGTTGTATGATACGCTTATCGATGAGGTTCCGATGTCCGTAGTCACTGTGTCGCCGAAATTTCAGGTGGTCATTCCGCGCGAAATCCGGGAAGCGTTGCGCCTACAGCCCGGACAGAAAGTCCAGGTACTCCAGTATCAGAATCGGGTCGAGTTCATTCCGGTCCAGTCGATGCGCAAGATGCGCGGATTTCTGAAGGGCATCGACACGACCGTGACCCGTGACGGGGACCGCGTGTGAACCTGATTGATTCATCGGCGTGGCTGGAGTATTTCGCCGGAGGCAAACAGGCGTCGCTCGTAACCGCTCCGATTGAAAACATTGAACGCCTGTTAGTCCCGACTATTGTGCTCCTGGAAGTCACGCGACGGGTCATGCAACAGCGGGACGAAGATGCCGCGTTGCAAATCGCGGCCATCTTACATCAAGGCCGCATCGTACCGCTCGACAGCGGGATTGCCTTGAGTGCAGCGCATTATGGCGTCGTGCATAAGTTACCGTTGGCCGACAGCATCATCCTGGCCACGGCCAAACAATTCGATGCAACCATTTGGACGTTCGATGCCGATTTCAGGGACTTGCCCGGTGTGAAGTACTTCGCCAAATCAAAGTAGCGTTGATCCGCGTACCTCCGCCATCGCGGCCACGCCCAAGCGTTTGGCATACAGCTTAACTACACGTTCGGAATGCCAGTAATTGCGTCGAATCAGGGTTGGAGGGACGAGTGGAACACCTCTCCACGTGACGACGCAGCCGAATGCGACGAGTGTGGACAATACGGCACCTCGGTTCGCCCTAATCAGCATACCAGTCCACCCACGGTCCGGCGCTTCTGTTGCCCGTGCTGGCATCAACTTCGCTCAGGCGTACTGGAAATGCCCCACGTATCCGGTGCCAACGCACCGCACGTGGATGGTATGGCGTTCGTGGACCGGAAGCCTGAGCCGGCTGCCTGAAAATCGGCATCGGCCTTGCGCCTTTGGTTCGGTATGACGTATTGTCATACCAGGAGGTAGTCATGGCAAAGTCAAAAATCGCCGTCACTCTCGACGGACCCCTGTTAACCCGTCTCGACCGGCTGGTGGAAGGAGGCCACTTCCCGAACCGGAGTCAGGCCATCGAGGTCGCCGTTATGGAAAAGCTCGATCGCCTCGAGCACCGCCGGCTGGCCGCGGAATGTGCCAAGCTCGACCCGGCGGCTGAGCAAGCGATTGCCGAAGAAGGACTCGGCGCGGATGCGGCGGCATGGCCCGCATACTGAGGGGCGAGATTCGGTGGGCGGATCTCGATCCCACCCGTGGGCATGAACAAGCGGGTATGCGCCCTGTGTTAATCCTGAGCCAGGACGTCTTCAATGAACGCTCCGGCACGGTGATCGCGATGGCGCTCACCAGCCAGCCCCAGCGTGCTGGCTTCCCGCTGACCCTTGAGTTGACGTCCTCAAGGCTGCCGAAACAGTCCTGGGTCAAGATCAGTCAGATTCGCACGCTATCAGTCGAGCGGATTGGGAAGAGGCTTGCGAAGATCTCGGTGGACGAGCTCGCAGTCGTGGTCGAAGGCCTCAACGAAATCATTGGGGGTTAACCCGCGCTTGCTGCAGGCGCCCGCTGCAGAATCGAAAGTCGTTAGGCGGCATTTCGCGCCGGGAGTCCTCGTGATCGCGGCGCCTCAGGTTTCGATCCTACAAGTGGAGAGCGTCATGTTAAAGTTGTTCCCAATATTTGCAGTCCTCGCGTTGGGATTGCCGTCGCTCGCCAGCGCACCTCTTGCGGCCCAACAGCCTCAGGGCGACTCGATCCAGCGCCGGGCGGTAAGCTATCGTGCCGGCAATCTGCAGATTGCTGCGACGCTGCTCGCGCCACTCAACGCGCCCGCGGCCGCGACAGCTGTTGTCATTGTGCATGGTTCAGGCTCGAGCGCACGCGACAACCCGTGGACGACTGCGTACGCCGAAGCGCTGGCTCAACGCGGAGTTGTTGTGCTCTATCCGGACAAGCGGGGGAGCGGTGAATCGTCGGGCGACTGGCGCACCTCCTCGGTCGAGGATCTTGCCGCCGACGTGCGCGCGGGCGTCCAATTCCTGCGCCGCCAGCCGGGCATCGATACTGCGAGTGTTGGCATCATCGGATTCAGCCAGGGTGGCTACGTGGCGTCGGTGGTCGCCGCCGAAGATTCGACGGTTCGTTTTACGGCGGTCATTTCCGGCGGCACGGCAACATTGCGTGACCAGATCGTCGATGAGCTCGTACTTGAAGCCGAGCGCCGAAGTCAGCCGCTTGCGGAAGCGGAGGTGCAGCTTATTCGCGAGCTGTATGGGAGTCTGTTCGCGGCCGCTCGTGATCCCCAACGCTGGGCGGCCTACACGCGCTCAGTGGCGGAAGCGAAAGACAAGGGCGGTCCGATTGCGTACGCTTTGCGCACGATCCCGCTCGATTCGACGCACTGGGTGGTTCGGTTTCTTGCGACAATGGGTGACTTCGATCCGATGCCGTTCTGGAATCGCACCCGAGCGCCGGTCTTATTTGTATACGGTACGGCTGATACGCAGATCCAGATTGACGCGAGTCTACAACGCCTGCGCGCTTCGCCAGCGCGGAGCGAATTCGTCACGGTTACACTCGGCGGCAACGGGCACGCACTCTTTCGCGACGACGTCACCGCCTTACTGGTCGAATGGTTCCGCAGCCGCGGTAAGGACTGACGGCATTCTGCGCGCGACCATTAAACTGGTTGCTGCAGTACAGCGTCGCGATTGAAATGATTCGCGCGGGATGGAGCACGCCGGGCCCTGTGTGACCGGACGTTCCCTCTGGCCAGGACAGGACTATGCCCTGCCGTAGCGCGCGATAATCTGGCGTGGCGTTCGGCGTCCAGACTGGCAACGCGTTGTGCCGACTGGACATGATCACTGATTGCCCCAATTCCGAAGGGGCGTTATCGTGCAGCCGGGCGTCGGATGATGTTTGCCGTGAAAAAATACCAGCTTATCAAGTTCCGTATCCTTCAAGTCGTACCATCGACGAGAGTGCGCTGTTCGCCTTCCCACCGTCCTGAGCCTGGAGTTCCGGACTCGAAGGATTGGCTCCCTCGGGCGAGCGAAGGAGCCCGATGTCTCCGGAGTTGAGAATGAAAGCGCCGCCTCCCTTGGCGGCACCTCCAACGAGGTCGGTGAAGAGGGCCGCCGTGGCCAACTGGACGTCAGGTGATTGCATGCCCGCGCTCCTGGGGAGAGTTAGACTCTCGAAGATAAATGCCCTTGGCGGTCTCACGGCAGTTGTGCACGTGGCGGACACCGAGCGCTAACTGCGTTCAGGTCCTTGCGAAACCTCGACGCGGGGACGATTGGTAAGGTCAGGCCGCGTCGATGATCCGCTTGCCGTCACTGCGATCTCCGCTCGAAGCACCTCGGCGAAAACGCTTTTCCGCTCCATGGCTCTTCAACGTGTCGCGAATTCATGGCCATAAACGACGACGCCACAAATCAGGACCTGTGGGGCCGCTGGGACGAGGTTGACCGATTGTTCGAAGAGGTACTCGATCAGCCGGTTGATGCTCGGTCGGCGTTTCTGGCGCAACGCACCAATGATGATCCGGAGCTTCGCTCGCTTGTGACCCGATTGCTCGCTCGACTGGGAACAAATGCCAGCGACATGATGGGCCCCGACCGCGCAGTTGTCGTGGGTGCCTTTTCGGGCGAGCCGGAACCGGATACGACGGGCGATCTGGCACCAGGAACCGAGGTCGATCGCTACGTCATTGTCGAACGACGGGGCCGTGGCGGCATGGCCACTGTTTATGAGGCCGAGCGTTCCGACGGCGCCTTCGACAAGCGTGTGGCGCTCAAAGTATTACGACGCGGACTGGACACCGACGATCTCATCCGCCGCTTTATCAATGAGCGGCAGATTCTGTCGTCGCTCGCTCATCCGAATATCGCCCGTCTCCTTGACGGAGGTGCACTGGTCGACGGTCGTCCCTATCTGGTAATGGAACTGGTGGTCGGACAACCGATCACACAAGTCGCAGATGAACGACAGCTCGATATTCCGGGCCGGCTGAAGCTTTTTTTGGCCGTGGCCGAAGCGGTGCATTCCGCGCACCGACTTCTCGTGGTGCATCGTGATATTAAGCCGTCAAATATCCTCGTTGATGAGGATGGCGCCGTGAAGTTGCTGGACTTCGGCATCGCCAAGTTGCTGAGTGCCGAACCAGGCCGAACGGAACCGGGGGTCCGGCTGCTCACGCCGGACTATGCAAGTCCGGAACAGATCCACGGTGGACCGATCACGACGGGCAGCGACATTTATCAGCTGGGTTTGCTACTCAGGGAGCTCCTGACCGGCCTTCCACCGCTGGCAGGCGCAAAGAGTCCGGACGAACCGCCGGTCCATCCGAGTCGTATCGCCACGATGGACGTGCGCGCGCGCCCGTCGCCCGGCGAGAGAGCTCTGGCTCGTGCCACCACACCGGAACAGCTCGCACGAAGGCTGCGTGGGGACCTCGATATCATCGTCGCCAAGGCACTGCGGCCCGCGACGGAAGACCGCTACGCGTCGGCCGAAGAGATGGCGCAGGATGTTCGCCGACATCTCCAGGGACTGCCGATTCGAGCGCATCCCGAATCGACGTCGTATCTGATTCGCAAGTTCATTGACCGCAATCCGCTTTTTCTTCCCGGTGCAACAATCGCCCTTGTATCGATTGTTGCATTCTTCATCACGCTCGGGTTTCAGAACCGCCGGATTGGGCAGGAACGGGATACAGCGCAGGCGGCATTGCAGCGCGCGTTGGCCACCGAAAACTTCCTTGTCGATATGCTGCGCAGTCCGGATCCTACAAACGCCAATGTTCAATCAACGGCGGCCGACCTGACCGTCGTGGAGGCGCTGCAACGCGGACGGCTCCGCATCGATGATGAACTTGCCGAACAGCCGGAGGTGAAGGCGGCCTTGCTCGCGGCGATCGGCCGCACGTTTTCGGGCCTTGGACGTTATGCTGCCGCCGATACGGTATTGCGACAGGCGCTGCAACTGCACACCGACCTCTTTGGCGCGGTGGATGAGCGATCGCTCGGGGTCATGCATGCCCTTGCCGGCAGCTACCTCCGCGGGCGAAGCATGCGTGAAGCAGACTCCGTGTATTCAATGGAACTGCGTCTCCGCGAATCGACAGGGCAGTTGCCCGATACTGTACTGGTCAATCTTATGGGACAGTTGAGTGCGACCAATCTCGAGCTTGGCAACACTGATTCGGCGATGACGCTTGCAACTCGGGCTGTATCGACACTGCGATCGCTCGGCGACACCACTGGTGGCCGCTACATCGGCGCCCTGTCGAATCTTGCGCGTGCGCTGCGTGGCGTTAAGCAGCCCGACTCGGCAGAAACCGTGTACCGTGAAATACTCCGGTACCATCGAGCCGACTCCGCGTCGAACCCGTTTGCACTGGCAACGACACTCAACAATCTGGGCTATCTGCTGAAAACGCGCGAAGAATTTCCGGAAGCTGAACGAATGTACCGTGAGGCTGTGCAGCTGGTGCGCAACACGCACGGAGCCGGGCACCCGACGACGCTCATGTACAGTTCCAATCTTGCGGTCGTACTCGAACAGCAAAATAAAATCGACGAAGTTATCGCGCTCGGTCAGGAGCGGATCGAGGCGGCTGAGCAACAGTGGCCTGCAGGTAACTGGCGTGTTGGAGACGCCTACCTGGCACTCGGCAGATTCCTGATGCGGAACAATCGAATCGCTGAATCGGTGGGGCCGATGCGGAGCGGCGTGGCGATGTATGCGCAAACGCTTGGTGCCAAACACAACTGGACCGCGGTTGCGCAGGCGCAGCTGGGAATTGCACTTCGAGGCAGCGGCAGTGCCAGTGAAGCAGACATGTTTCTGGATAAGTCCTACGCGACCATGCGCGCCTTGCCAAACGGACCGAATCCGGAGCTTCGCGCAATTATCGGCGATTTGGTCACGGCACTGCGCATGGCTGGTGCGGTGCTCCACGCTGAACGTTATGAAAGCCTGCTGACCGTCGTGAAATAGTTGACGCAGAATCGAAGTACTGGTGCCGTGCGTCAAGCTGAACGTAATGAAAGCCTGCTGACACCGTCGTGACATAGTTGACGCGTCATCACGTCCCGGCGTCGGGCGACAACATCTCCAGCAAATAGGCTCGCGCCCGCGTCCACTCGCGTTCAGCAGTGCGAACCGAGACGCCGAGCACTTCGGCAACTTCGGCGACCGACAGTCCTCCGAAAAATCGCAACTCGACAACCTGTGCCATGCGTGGGTTGCGATCCGCGAGCAGCTTAATGGATTCATCCACGCCCAGCACGTCGGCATTGGCGCGATCGTCGGCTACGAGGTTGTCGTCCAGCGGGATGCTCGTAGCACCCCCCCCACGCCGCTCGGCGTGCTGCCGGCGGGCGTGATCAACAAGGATGTGTCGCATGGCCTTCGACGCAAATGCGTAGAAGTGACCGCGGCTCTCCCACTGGCCGTCCACGCGACCGACGAGACGCAGGTAGGCCTCGTGCACCAGCGCAGTTGTGGCGAGATCATCGCTGCCACCGGCGAGAAGTCGACGATGGGCGATCGCGCGCAAGTCGTCATATGCCAAGGCCACAAGCGACTGAAAGGCCTCGTGATCCCCGTCGCTCCACTTGGAGAGGAGCACCGTGATCGTCCCCGGATCGCTGGTCAT
>JBGTBX010000252.1:0-13786 GCA_041749115.1 Gemmatimonadaceae bacterium | reverse complement strand
TTGCGGGCGACTCCAATCACCTCGGCGAAGGCGCGAATGGCTTCAGGCGTAACCCCACGGCGCCTGATGCCGGCGATCGTTGGCATACGCGGATCGTCCCAACCGGATACGTGCCCTTCGTTCACCAGTCGGAGCAGCTTCCGTTTCGAGAGAATTGTGTAATCAATCTCCAGACGCGCAAACTCGGTCTGCTCAGGAGGGCGCTCGAAGCCTGCTTCGTGGACCAGCCAGTCGTAGATGTCCTTGTTGTCCTTGAATTCGAGCGTGCACAACGAATGCGTGATGCCTTCCATGGCGTCGGAGAGGCCGTGCGCGTAGTCGTAGAGTGGGTAAATGCACCACGCGTCACCTCGGCGATAATGTGTTGCATGGCGAATGCGGATCAGCAGCGGATCGCGCAGGATCATGTTTCCGTGAGCCATGTCGATCTTTGCCCGCAACACGTGCGCCCCGTCGGGAAACTCACCACCGCGCATCCGCTCGAGAAGATCGAGGTTTTCGTCGACCGGGCGATCTCTGTATGGGCTGTGAGCCCCGGGGGTCGTCACCGTACCGCGACCAAGCCGTATCTCCTCCTCGCTCTGCGAGTCCACGTACGCCTTCCCCTTCTTTACCAAGCCAACCGCGATATCGTAGAGCTTCTCGAAGTAGTCGCTCGCGTGGAATTCCGCTGTCGGAGTGAAGCCGAGCCATGCCAGATCTTCACGGATCGCGTTGACGTACTTGATGTCCTCGGTGAACGGATTCGTGTCGTCGAAGCGCAGATTAACTGTTCCGTCAAACTCCTGCGCGACGCCGAAGTTCAGGCAGATGGATTTGGCGTGCCCGATGTGCAGGAACCCGTTGGGTTCCGGCGGAAAGCGCGTTTTAACGGGGCGACCGAAACGGCCACTTTCCACATCGGCGGCGACCATTTCACGTATGAAGTCACGGCCGCGGGTCGGTGTATTCTCTGACACGGATTTCGGGATGGGGCGAGGCCGCGGTGGTCACGCGGCGAAGGACGAGCGAAGGAAACGGAGTCGGGCAGAAACCAGGCAAGCAGGAAAGTAAGGGATTCCCACCGTGCGCGGCCAACCTGAGTGATTCTCAGGGCAGCGAAGAGGTGGCCCGGGGCGCCGTGTATGGCAGACGCCACCGAAGCCGGATCGCGGCGTACGCTGCCCCCGGCGACGGCAGTGTCCGATGCGCTACCGTCGCAGATAGTGCACGTACTTCAGCACGAGCGCGCCGCGCAGCGGGCGCCGCCAGGGGATGCCTTCGTCCAGATCTGACGGCCACCCGCTGTTCCACACGACGTACAGGTCGCTCCCGGGTGATCGAGTCCATCGGATGCGACTGTTCAACGAAACGCGTTCGTTGTCGTTGTCGTATTGCGCGAACAGTGTGGTATTGAGTCGCGCGCTGGCGGCATAGTCCATCCGAATGCGAGCCACGCTGGCGGCGAAACTGCTGTCTCCTCGGGTAATCGCGGAGTGTTCGAACTCCAATGTCGCGAGTATATGCGGGGCGCGACGGATACCGAGCTTGAGGCCGACGTTGTTGCTACGGCCGTCATAAAACTCACCGACACTCGCCTCGATTTCGGGAACGATGGCGTACGCGTCGGAACCCTCGACGCTGATCTCAACACGGTCCCATCGGTAGCGCCCTGCACGTACGATCTGACCGGGGAAGATCTCAAAATCGACGGTGGGAACGTCCCAGTTCCGCTTCAGATTCAGTTCAATGTCGACACCGTTTTCGAATTGTGCACCCAGTGGCCTGAACGTAATGTCAGCGTTGTCGAGCTCACCGTTCAGTTGCGTGACCAGATTCCAGCTGGGGAGGGTAAAGTTGAACCGTCTGATTCCCCAACGCTGTGGACGCGGCGTGAGAGTAATCTGTCCAGCAAAACGCTGTATCCCGCTTTGCGACACAAAACCGAGTGCGGGGTTGAAGTCCTCGCCGACGCGGTCATACCGAAAGACAATGTCGGCGTGGTCGTTGGGATAGTCAGCGATCAGGCGCCAGTAGTCAGCCACGCGGCCCTGCGCGCTGTCGCGGCTCCACGCGGCGCTGCCGAGTACGACGAAGTTCTGATTCCTGATGATGTACGGAAAGTTGAAATCCACTCCGCCGGCCAGGCTTGTTGGCAGCCCACTCGCACTTTGGCCAAGCAACATGCCGCCGACGTAACCTCGCCCCAGTACGTCACGTTTAATGCGCGTCACGAAATCGGTGGCGTCTTCATGCCCACCGGTGCGTACAGCCAATGCTCCGATCTGTTGTTTTCCGGCGCGTCCGGTCAGTCGCGCGCCACCCAGGATGGGGAGTGGTGTGCCATCTCGCTGCAGGCCAATACGTCGGCTGTAAAAAAGCTGCGTCTGCCGAATGCGCCCGAAATCGAAGATTCCGGCGGCTTCATTAAAAAACTGCCGCGTTTCGGGAAAGAACACCGGGAAACGCGACAGATTAACAATCTGTTGATCGGCCTCGGCCTGAGCGAAATCCGTGTTGTACGTCAGATCGAGCGTTAACCTGTTCGTGACCCCAACTTTTACGTCGAGACCGGCATCACCAAGGAGGGCGGCGCCCGAGGTCACGGAGTCACGGCCGTTGCTGAGAAAGGTGCGGTCTGCCAGTCGCTGTGTCGCGAGAAAGTAGGGACGCATTTCAGCGCGAGCTCGTCCCGGGAGTGCGCCGAGTCCCTCCAGTTGCCCTTGTCGCTCGAGAAATCGGATTCCCTCACCGCGCCTGAACGAGCGCCACAAGGCGTACTCATTCTTGCGGCGGATGAACCGCTGCATGTTGAGGCCCCAGCCTTTGGCGTCGGGCGAATACCGCAGCGTTTGCCACGGGATAAAAATTTCGGCCGTCCAACCGTCGCTGTTTATTGAAGCGCGTGCGTCCCAGATGCCATCCCAGCGACCGTTCTCCTGCTCAAACGACAGAATCTCCGCGTCATTGAGTGCACCATTCGGATTAATGGTGAAGAGAAATCCTGAGCGTTGATCATTCTGTGAATCGATCGCAAGCGTGAACGAGTCGTCGGTGTCGAAGTCCGCATCGCGGCGAAGTTGTGCGTGCCGGATTCCACCGGGGTCGCGATCCATGGCCCACAGGCCAACCCAGAGTCCGGCGTCGGTCGCAAGGAAACGGACGACCGTGCGTTCGCTTACCGGCTGTCCTTGATCGGGATCGCGCTGGGTGAAGTCGGTGATGCTGTCGGCCAGCATCCACACCGATTCACGAAGGTGGCCGTCGAGCTGCGGCGTGCCGTCTGAGGCGCTGAGGCGGTATACGCGTGGCCATGTGATGGTCTGCGATTGCGCCGATGTACTGCTGGTGGAAAAGAGGCTCGCGGCGAACGCCAGGAGAAGAGCTCTCGACGTCCGCCGCGTGCAAAAAACACTCACGAACCTCTACGGCCCGACTTTGATGAAGTTGCTGGTGGCTTAACGTTACGGGCGGCGGTCTGTGGCGCGCCCTTCTTTGGTGCCACTTTGTCGGCAGGAACGCCAGGCTTCGGCTTCGCCTTAGGGGAAAAGTCGGGGATATTACGGGGTCCTTTTTTCATCTTACCTCCTTGATCTAACGGAACAGGAAAGCTCGCGACTGTCAGCTGATCGGGCAATGGCAGGCCATCATACGTAGTGGTCCCGTTTGGAATGCCTCGCCGGGCGGTGCCGATGACTGGTTGCAACAACGCTTCACGGTGCTCGCAGCGGGCGAACCGAAGGCTTGTGCTCCTGGGAAACGCTCGCCATCTGCTGCTAGCTTCACGACAGACCCCTCTCCGTATTGCCATGATGCCTCCACCGCAACTCCTCGGACTCCCGTACGACGCCAGTTCCTCTTTTCTTCGCGGAGCGGCCGAAGCGCCTCCAGTGATTCGTGCGGCTTTGCGCTCGTCGGCCGGAAACTCCTGGAGCGAAGCCCTGATTGATCTGTGGGCACCCGGTGGATTAATCGATGGTGGTGATCTTGTGTTATCGGAGGGCACGGACGTGCGTGCGGAGCTGGAGAGTGGAGTGGTGCGTGTGCTCACCGACGGTTTCCGACCGGTGCTTCTCGGTGGCGACCACTCAGTGACGTATCCGGCGATGCGCGCAATCAATATGCGCTACCCGCGTCCGACAATAGTTCACATTGATGCGCACTCCGATCTCTACGATGAGTTCGAGGGCGACCGATATTCTCATGCCTGTCCCTTCGCGCGTATTCTTGAGGAAACTTTAGCTGCACATCTTATTCAGATCGGCATTCGTGCAATGAACGGGCATCAGCGGCAGCAGGCCGATCGTTATGGTGTGGATGTGATCGACATGCGTCGGTGGACGGAGGGGGCACGCCCTGTGGTCGATGGTCCCATCTATCTTTCCATTGATCTCGACGGCATCGATCCAGCGCATGCGCCTGGAGTAAGCCACAAGGAGCCGGGCGGACTTACTGTGCGGGAAGTGCTGACGATCGTGCAGTCCCTGGGAGGCACAATAGTTGGAGCTGACATCGTCGAACTCAATCCTCGGCAGGACATAGCAGGGGTGACGGCTATTGTTGCAGCCAAGCTGGTGAAGGAAGTTGCGAGCCGCATGTTGCAGGATCGCTGACCTTTGGCAGGCTGCACCGGCGGCACCTCTTAATCTTTTGCACCCGGTGCACGCTGCTGACGCATGGTTTCGTACACTGCGACAGCGACGCTCGTCGACAGATTCAGGGATCTCACAACGGTGGCGTCCAGCGGGATCGTGACAAATCGGTCGCCGTACGCCGCGTGAATCTCCTGAGGCAGTCCACCTGTTTCGCGTCCAAAAACGAGCACAGTATCCCCGGAGGTACCGAGCGGTGCGTCCCAGAAGGGCTGCGAGGCCTTGGTCGAAAAGAAGTAGGGTTGGCCTAGCGTGGGGAGTGTTGCTTCGAACGCTTGCCAACTGGGCCATACGCGCAGCTCAACGTGTTCCCAGTAATCGAGTCCGGCCCGCTTAACCTCGCGTTCTTCCAGGGAGAAGCCGAGTGGTTCAACGAGGTGCAGCGTGGCACCGACGGCGAGGCAGGTGCGTCCGACGTTGCCGGTGTTCCAGTGGATCTCTGGGTGGACGAGGACGATGTGAATGGCCAATGGGTGTGCTCCGGCGTGGTCGTCGTTCAGAGTAGCGCGGTGCAGCGAGCTGCGGTACGGGTAGCTCGGATCTGTCGCCGGAAATGGTACTCGACGGAGTCGACGCGTTCGGATCGTCGACGCCGGTCCCCGCGCTCATCCGCGCACGCGATTGCTGTTTGTGACGAAGCGAATCGCGGAGAGAACAACCCGAACGGCAAGGCTGTTCAAGACAACGCAGCCGCGGGGCATTGAATTGTGCCTCCCGCAGGTCGACTCAAACCAATGCACTGGAGTGTCACATGCAACAATTACGTATGACTGTTCTGTTTCTTGTGGCGGCGCTCGCCGCATGCGACCGTTCCACGGCGACTCAGGCGTTGAACCCTGATGCGGACGATGTATTCGGAGCCGTGCACGACGCCAGCACAGGAGCGGTGGTGGTGCGCGGTGAGGCAAGCACACCATCCGGAACCGGGCGTCGCATCCTGACAGTTGACGCGCTGCAAAATCCCGGTGGACATGTGACGGGATCGTATCGCGTCGACCTGACGGCATCAGGACTGTTTTTCGTCGTTGACGTAAGCTGCATAACTGCCGATGGGAACACTGCGTTTGTCGGCGGCCATATCGCGGAAAGCAACTCAGCGGCGATTCTGATCGGGAGCGTGTCCTACTTCTTTGTAACGGATAACGGTAAGCCGCATCCTCAGCAGCCGTTCACCCCGGACGAGCTTAGCACCGCGAGGATCAATGACGCGGAGCCTCGCCTCGTAGAGTTCTGTGAAACACAGCCCCGCCAGCTGCCGCTGCTTGCCGGGTATGAAGGCGACATCATGGTCCGCTGAGTGCGGGTGGTGCGTGCGTCCTCTGGGCGCGCGCACCTTGGCAGCTCGCAGTCACCGTTGGCGTCCCGGCATGCAGCTGCGATCAGGCTGCACACGACGCCAATTGGTCCCACGGAATCCGGGAGGCGTATTCCCTCCCGTTCGAAGGTGGAAATATCAGCGAATGATGTATCATGGGGAACGTTCGGAATATTCGGAGTTCGGCGGTGCCGAAGGAATCGGCTCAATCACCGCGGAGTTCTCTCGGCACACGTTCGTCCCGCACTCACATGACAGCTATGCATTGGGGGTGGTCGAGGCCGGAGGCGCGCGAACTCAGTTCGGCGGACGCGTGCACATCGCGCCTGCAGGCACCGTCATGTGTATTAATCCGCGGGAGGTGCATACTGGCGAGCCGCTGTCGCCGAGCGCCGGTTGGCGATATCGCATGCTTTATCCGAGCTGCGTGCTCGTTCAACGTCTCGCCGCAGCTTATCAACTTCCGCTGAGCAGGCCGATCCGGTTCAGGGGCCCCGTTATCGATGACCATGTGCTGGCGCTCGCGCTTATCAACTTGAGCACCGGCATCGGTGAGCATGAGACGGAAGCACATGTCAACGCGGCCCTGCACGCGGCGTTTCAGCGGTTGTTTTCGCATCATCGCCTCCTCCCCGGGGCAGTGACCGCCGTGACAGCAGAGTCTCCAGTCGTTCAGGCGGCGAAGACATACCTGACACTCCACCTTCGTGAACGAGTATCGCTCGCGGACCTGGCTGCGCATGTGGCGCTGAGCCCGTACTATCTCTCACGGCTCTTTTCCGCAGCGACGGGAATGGCACCGTACACATGGCTCGAACATGCCCGCGTCCGCCGGGCGGCTGAACTCCTGCGAACGGAAATAAGCATTGCAGAGGCCGCGTTTCAGACGGGTTTCAGTGATCAGGCGCACCTCACCCGAAGATTCAAGCGAGTGTTCGGCGTCCCACCAGGAGTGTACGCGCGCGCCGTGCGCGGGTCCTCAGCCATACCGAATCTGGGTACCGCTCCGTAAGATCTGTATTCGCGCGATCCAGCTGAATGCGCCGCGTTTGGTGCTGCAGCTTATTCCTCAACCCGCGCGTTTGCGTCGTATTCCATAGCGCCAGCAACATTACCTTCAGTGTCGCGGAACCAGATCAGGTGCCCGACCGTGGGAATCGTCGTCCGAGGCATCAGGATAGTTCCGCCATTGGCCGCGATGGCGCGTGCAGTGGCGGCACAGTCCTGCACCGCAACGGTGCATTCAAACCCATTCAAGCTTTCGCCGTCCACGAGCGTGCGCCTCCCCTGAAGCGAACCCAACGGCGTTCCCGGTTCCCTGGCACCGGTATCGATCATCCAGAACCCGGGGGGCCCCCAAGCCTGGAACGACCACCCAAACACCGCCGAATAAAAACCACGCGCTCGATCGGTGTCGTCGGCGTTAATCGCGAAATGGCGCAGGGTCTGGCTCACTGAAGAGTTGGTCGCGGTCATAGGAATGCTCGGAGGGACCGAAGGGGAAAGAGTGAGTACCGCCAATCATCCCGGCGGCTCGACAACATAGTGTTCGCGGAAAAACTCGGCTCGCGACATATTGCCAAGATATGTCGAATTCTCGCCAACTCGCAGCAGGCAAACCACAGCTTCGGGCGATCTCCATCGGTTTCAGCTCGGGATACAACTGGCGGCTCAAGGGCGGCGAATGGGGCGTTCTGACATGGGCTTCCCGAGGCGTGATCAGCGTAACGGTTGATCGGGGGGTGTGGGTCGTCCCCCCGCAGCAAGCGCTGTGGATTCCTCCCGCGGCGCCGCACAACGTGCGTATGGCGGGGCGAGGCGTGTTACGCCAGGTGTACCTCGCGGCCGATTTAAGCAAACGACTGGCGGACACGGCAAGAGTCATGACGGTATCGCAGCTGCTGGCTGCACTACTGCGCCGAGTGTGTGCACTCGGGACGCTCGATCCAACGATTCCCGCTGAAGCGAGCATGCTGGAGGTATTGCTTGATGAATTTGTGGAAACACGCCTCCTGCCGATCGAACTTCCGATGCCCGGCGATGCGCGGGCTCGCGCCGTAGCCGAGCGAGTGCAGGCCGATCCGCCGCAGGCGTCACGCGATCTGACTTCGCTGAGCCGCAGCGCGGGAGCGAGTGTGCGCACGCTTGAACGTCTGTTCCGAGCCGAAACGGGGCTGTCGCTCGGCGCGTGGCTTCAACGAGCGCGTCTTGTCCACGCCATGACGATGCTCGCTGAGGGAGCTACGGTAACACAGGCAGGACTCGCCGCAGGCTACTCGGGGACGAGTGCGTTTGTGGCGGCCTTCCGTCGAATGAGCGGAGTGACTCCCGGACGCTATGCAAAGAGTGCGCGGCGGGAACAACCGGCGTGATTGATGCTCCGCACCGCCGCGATCGGCGATAAGATCCAGAAGGGCGAGTCCGCCCACGTCCGCCGCTGCAACGTCTGAGCTGCCCCCAACTGCCTCCGCCATGCGCAACGTCTCCCTGTTTACCGCCCTGCTGTTGCTGAGCAACTGTTCATCGCCGCCCGCCGTTCAGCAACTGGGCCGCATCGCGTTCCCCACGTCCGGGAACAGTGCGGCTCAAACGGAGTTCGAACGCGGCGTATTGCTCATGCACAGCTTTGAATATGGTGCGGCCGGTGAGGCGTTCAGGCAGGCACAGGGTCTCGATTCGGGTTTTGCCATGGCCTACTGGGGAGAAGCACTAAGCTACACGCACCACGTCTGGAATCAGCAGGACGCCGCCGCTGCCCGTACTGCTCTGAATCGGCTGGGTGCGTCACGCGAAGCGCGCCTCGCCGCAGCACCCACGCCGCGTGAGAAAGCGTACGGCGAAGCCATCGAAGTGTTGTATGGCGAAGGTTCCGAAGCCAGCCGTGACACGCTGTACGCCCTCGCCATGGAACGCGTCGCTACCGCGTACCCAGACGACGATGAGGCGAAGGTTCTGTACGCGACGGCACTCTTCGGCCTGACCCAGGGCGCACGTGACGTTCCGCTGTACATGCGTGCCGGCGCGCTTGCGGAGGAGGTGTTTCGGCGCAATCCACAACATCCCGGCGCCGCCCATATGATCATTCACGCGTTCGATGATCCGGTTCACGCGCCGCTCGGCCTGTTCGCGGCGCGCGCGTATTCCGAGATCGCGCCGGCGGCTGCTCATGCACAGCACATGACGACGCACATCTTTTTGGCGTTAGGCTTGTGGGACGATGTGGTGTCTCAGAATGTCATCGCTGCCGGACCGGACAGCGCGACATGGAAAGCAGGCCACTACACCCACTGGCTGCTTTATGCCTATCTGCAGCAGGGACGGCGAGCGGATGCGCGAGCGCTGCTCAAATCGCTCGGCGATCATGGCTCGGCGCCAGGCCCGATGGCGAACTTCCGCTCTCGGTATGTCATGGAAAGCGAGGAGTGGGACGGTCCGGAAGCGCACGCGCTGGCGACTGATGCCGGTGCGGCAGGTGAGGGTGGATACGCATACGGGACGTTCGCGGCGGGATACGCGGCCGCCAAGCGAGGGGATCTCGTGATGGCCCGCACGCATCTTGGCCGTCTGTCAGCTATCAACGGCAAGGCCACAGCTCAGGTAAGCCCCGGGGCCAGGGGGGCCGAGGTCGTTCCGGTGATCATGGAACTGTCGTTAGGCGCAGAACTCGCGCGGCAATCAGGAAAGCCCGATGTGGCCATGGCGATGCTCCGGCGCGCGACAGCGTTGGAAGAAGGGATGCCCGCGGAGTTTGGTCCGCCCGCTGTGGTGAAACCCAGCCATGAGCTGCTGGCTGCGCTCTATCTTGAGGTCGGTAAACAGGCTGAGGCGGCCAGCACGTATGAACGCGCACTTCAGCTACAGCCCGGTCGTTCAGCTGCGCTGCTCGGGCTCGCTCGCACAGAACAGGTGCTCGGGCACACGGTGCGGTCGGAGCTGGCCATGAAGCAGCTGGAAGCAATTTGGGCGCAGGCAGATACCGACGTACAGTCGATGGCAAAATTGCCCTAGCGCCTCGGACTGGCAGTTGGATTCGCTGCCCTTTCGGCGTTGGCGAGCAGGGAATCGAGCGCGCTGCGATCAAAAATGCGACCGTTCGAAATAACCGTGCGGATGCGTGTGGTATTGCGTATATCCGCCAACGGGTTGGCGTCGAGCAGTACCAGATCGGCGACCTTTCCCGCGGCGACGGTGCCCAGGGAATCCGTTGCGTTCAGCAGCCGCGCCGGTACGAGCGTCGCGGTACGCAGGGCCTGCAGCGGCGTCAGGCCGTTCTCCACGAACAGTTGCAGTTCATCATGCAGCGAGAAGCCGGGAATGATGAATGGGTTCAGCACATCGGTTCCGGCCACGATGGGGACGCCGGCCAAAGCCATCGGCCTAATCAGTGTAAGCTGCATGGCATAACTGCGTCGGGCACGTTCCCAGTCTTCGGCGGTGCGGTCCTTGAAACGAGGATCCTTGGCAGGGTCCCAGCCGGCCCGCAGGAACGATGGCACGTATTTGAGGCGCGGATCACTTCGGAATGACGAGTCATTCATGAACGTGATTCCACGGAGGACCACCAGCGTGGGCACCTGTGCAGAGTTGTGGCGTGCCAGGTCCGAGAACAGAACCATGCACTTGGGCTCACTGAACGTGGTTGCGACGAGCTCCGCGACAGCGTTGCGCCCGCGTTGCATGGCTGCCAATGAAGTGTTGGCCGAGTCCATGCGCGCCCGGATGGTCTCCTCTTCTGTGGAACAGGCTGAGGTGATTCCGTAGAGGTGTTCCATCGTCCACATGCCTGCCGCACTCGCTTCGCGGATCGACATCGATTCCGGGACGTGTCCGGCAAAACGAATGCCGCGGGCTTTGGCTGCCCTGGCGATCGCGAGGAAGCTTTCGCGCGAGAGGAGGGAGTACACCTTGATGAAGTCGGCACCTGCGCCTTTCAATGAATCCACGAGTGCGGTCGCATGCGCGGGGTCACTCAGCACAACGCTGGTGGGCCAGATGGGATTGGGGCCATCAACGATGTGTCCGGCACCGACGATCCGGGGAACCACTGCGGACTTGTTGATGAACTGCTGGCGTGTGCCGAGGATCGTGCGCGGATCCCCGAACATTTCACGCACACCGATGACGCCATTGGCGATGTACAACGGCATCAACAGGGCATCCAGAAACGGATACGCGGAGTGCACGTGGAAATCCCATAAACCGGGGATGAGAAAGCGACCGGTTCCATCGACGATCCGAGCATCTGTTGGTGGAATGGCTGCCGCGGGAGATACCTGTGTGATGCGTCCGCCAACGATGGTTACATCGCGGTTCGCGAGGACGCCTCCCTGTTCTACGTCAACCACTCCGACGCTGCGAATGACAATACGCTGCTGAGCAGCCCGACTGTTTCCTCCCTGCGCATGGCTCAGATGCACCGCGGTGACCGACGTGACCGCGACGGCCAGAATGCCGACGAGGCGTCGCGTGGTCAGCACAGCATGCATGGATTGAGGAAACACGTAGGTGCTCCGTGAACTTGTCAGTATGGTGAAGAATTGCCCTGCAGAGCGTGCCGCCGGCCATTGGCCCCGTGCGCGTGTCTGGAATCGCCGTGCGCTGGCGTGTCCGGGGCGGTATTGATGTCTCTACTACTTAAACTGCGCCTCTCTCGCAGCACGGAACTCGTTGCCGAGCCGCCATTCGGGATACTTGTTCGCATTGGCAACGCGGGCGCCAAGTGCCATGAACAGTTGCAGGTCCTGCACGCCACCGGTCAGATCCCAGCCTGGCTTAATCTCGTCCTGCGGTTTGTGGTAGTCGCTGGTCGTATACTCGTTGCGGCGTTGTTCGCCGTAGCCGGCAGGTTTACCCACGTAATCAACGCCGGCGTCGGGATTGAACGCGGGCACTCCCTGTTTCGCAAAGTTGAAGTGATCGGAGCGGTAGTAAAACCCTTTCTCGGGTTCCGCGTCCGGCTTCAGTGTGCGTCCCTGCTGCGCGGCGATATCACGCGCGAAGTCATCCAGCTCCGAGTTGCCGAGTCCGATCACCGTCATGTCAGACGTTGGCCCCCATGTGTTCATGCCATCCATGTTGATGTTCGCCAGCGTTTTACTCAGCGGATACAGGGGAACAACTGAATAATATTGCGACCCCAATAATCCCTGTTCTTCGGCCGTTACCGCGAGAAAGAGAATGGAACGTTTCGGCGCGGGATCCATGGTCTTGAACGCTTTGGCAACGGCGAGCAGGCCCGCGGTGCCCGTCGCATTGTCCAGCGCTCCGTTGTAGATCGAGTCACCATTCACCGGCTCACCGATCCCGAAGTGATCCCAGTGGGCCGTATAGACGACATACTCGTCCTTCTGTGCCGGATCAGAACCCTCGAGTTTTGCGATCACGTTGCGGGAATCCACAGTGCGCAGCGTGTTGTCGAGACTGATCGATGCCCGGATGCCTAACGGCACAGGGGTGAAGTCCTTCGAGGCCGCCCTGGCCTTGAGCGAATCCAGATCCTGTCCCGCCATTGTGAGCATTTCTCTTGCCGCGTCGTTGGACAGCCAACCTTCAACCGCACTGCGCGACATGTTCTTGTCTTGGGTCACCAGATCGAAGTTCTCGGCAGTTTTACCCTGGACGACTGCAAACGGGTAGCCCGCGGCTTCTGTTTCGTGTATGAGGAGGACACCCGCAGCTTTATGCTTCATGCCCTGTTCGTACTTGTACGTCCAGCGACCATAATACGTCATGCGCGAACCACCAAAGAGGGACGTATCGGCCATCGGCGGGTCGTTCACCAGCATGACCAGAGTCTTGCCGGTGACGTCCATCCCCTTAAAATCATTCCAGTCATATTCCGGCGCTTCGGTGCCATGTCCCACGAACACCAGTTCGGAATTAGTAAGCTGCGCGCGGTCGGCAACGTGTTTGGTCCACGAGACATGATCCTCACGCCAGCGCAGCGTCTTTGTCGTGCTGCCACGGGTGAGGGTGAGCGCCGGGGTTCCCTTTACGGTGATGCCGACGAGGGGGACATTCTGGATGAACGTTCCGTCCGGATTTCCGGGCTCGAGCCCGAGCGCCCTGAATTCACTCTCCAGATAGGCCACGGTGCGCGTTTCGCCCAACGACCCAGGAGCCCGTCCCTCCAGTGAATCATGCGACAGCACACGGATGTGGCGCATCAACGTGGCGGTGTCGATCTGCGCGAGAACGGAGGGCGGGATGTCGGCGAGGCTGCCAACGGCTGGTCCGCGATCACAGGCCACGGCGGCGCAGAGAGCGAGGGAAGCGAACAGGCGGAGAGTCATGGAGATCCTGTAGTGGAGTTGACGACACGTTTGCCCCCTGAACATCGGGCGAATGCAGCGCGAGAGCAAATCCCTCGTGTGGCCGCTGCGGTGCGTGCCATTCTGGTAGCGATCAGCGCCAGAAATGCGTAGTGTAGGATAACCGCGCTGAGGCCACCGCGCGCGCCAAATCCTTTCAGCACGGAGAAACAAATGATCCGACTTCGTCACGCTTCATCTCGCCTGTTTTGGCGAGGTATAGGCGTCGCACTTTTTCTCGTTCCCTCCCTTGGCGCAGCGCAGGCGCGAACGGCCGCCAGGCCGGTGGCCCGTCAGGCCGCGCCGAGCCAGCCGTTCACAGTCGACTCCGCGTACTTGTCCGGACTCAAGTGGCGTGAGATCGGTCCCAACCGAGGTGGTCGATCAGTGGCCGTCGGCGGTTCTGACAAACGCCCCAACGAATATTGGATGGGCACCACGGGAGGCGGGGTGTTCAAGACCACTGATGGCGGCGAAAACTGGTCGGCCGCGAGCGACGACTATTTCGGCGGTACCATTGGCGCCATCGC
>JBGTBX010000251.1:0-6491 GCA_041749115.1 Gemmatimonadaceae bacterium | reverse complement strand
GCCTTGGTACATCACATCGAACCGCAGATGTTCGAGACACTTCCGCCCGCTCTTGCACGAACCTTCCGTGCATCGCCTTCTGATCATGGGTCCTCCTTCATGCGTTCACTCCTCCTTTTCTGGTTACGAGACTTTTGTTGGTATGCCGCGCCTGATCCAGTCCATGACGTCGGCTGGATGAAAGCGACGGCCCCTCACACCGAATCGTTGCCACGCGAGCAGCCCGCGCAGGTACGCGCGTCGAACGGTTTCTTCATGACACCCGACGAACTCGGCAACTTCAAACGCGGTCATCAGCCGATTTGGCAACGTGCCTGGTGGCGGCGCGTTCGGCGCCGCCTGCTGCTGATCCCGCTCAGTATCCACGATTCCTGCGGACATGCTGCGTCTCATGACTCCTCCGATCGGACCGCTGAGTTTGAGCGAGCCCGCACAGTATTGAACGGTGCGAACTCGCCGATCCTTGCGGCCGTCGTCGGCGGCATCCGTCGCAAACGAGGCAAGCGTCGTGGTGTGGGCAACGCGCAGCTACGAGGCGCGTCGAAGGGTTGGGTGTGTGGCGCTGTGCCTTTGTGGCGAGAGCGTTGAACGCTCCGCATCGGATGGCCGAGGCGGAGGGTGGCTGCCTACAGTGGCAACCAGGCAATAAGCGAATCCTACGAAATGCTGAACGACGCGTCAAACTCATCCTTCATCAGCGCCGGTCGGCCCACTTCACCGTGGGATTCTGCGCTGGCGGAATGAACGTCTTCTCTCCAGCTGTTTGCGAGCCGTCTATGACTGCAGTCGATTCCGCGTTATGCTGCGAGCCTCGCGACAACTGATGAGTTAGCCCCGGCAACCTACCAATAGTTAGGCCGAACTGAAGGTCCAGAATGCGTGACGTCCTTCCGAAACCGCTCTTTGACGCCATGGAAGGACATCTGCGTGACCGTGGTAGCGAAGGCCATTCGGGCTGGGAGTCCGCTTCAGAGGACGAGGACACGCTGACGGGTGACTTCTGCGGTTCTTTGCGTACGCCCTGGCGACAGGTCAAGACCGACAACGGCAAGTGGCAATGGCGAATCAGCTACAAGAAGTTTCGGGGCCGAGGCAGAAATGCGTTTGAGAAGCATTCTGGAGCTGACGGCATCGTGCAAGTCGAAGTACATGGCCCCACCGGTGAGGTTACGACGAAGGGAGTGCTCTTCCAGTCAAAGAAGGCCCGTGGCAGCAGCCGAAGCGACCTCGCCGATCAAGTTGCCAAGATGGAGGGACTGGCGCCCAACGGTTCAGCTGTGTTTGAGTTTGGGCCAGAAGGATACCGCGCCGCTGCCGGCTCGATCATGCTTGAGGAAATCAAAACTCAGCCGAACCGAATCCCTCATCCCCAGCAGAATATCGGCGAATACCTTGGTGGCCAGTTTTTGCCCTGCAAATCAGGCTTACGGGGAATGTACTACGATGCCGTTCGCAAGATCCTGATCGTACCGTCGGACGGGACCAATCGGACCGTGCCGATCTTGCTGCGGCACCGCGTCAGATTCGACGTCGTGCACGAGTCGCAGTTAGAACGGGCGAGAGAGCAGCTTCGTCGATGAATCGGCCGAACAAGCGGTTGCACGTGTCGGCGGTCGCGATACCATCTGGGTAGTTTGAGGGCGGCCGGCGGAGATGAACCGCGCACGATCGGCGCGCCCGGTGCGATTCGAATGCCTAAGAAGAGGACGGGCGAGTGCGCCTACTGCGGAATCGTCGGCAAGTTAACTGTCGACCACATTCCACCAGAGTGCTTGTTCAATCAGCGGCCCGTCGACATCGTTGAGGTTCCAAGTTGTTGGCAGTGCAACAACAAAGCCTCGCGCGATGACGAGTACTTCAAGACGATGATGGTTCTGAAGGACAAGGCTGGCAGCCATCCCGAGGCGGCGGCCATCAGGGATTCAGTCTTTCGCGGACTGAATAATCCTCGCAAGATCGGCTTCGCCCGGGCGGTGGTTCGTAGCATTCGCAAGGTGCCCGTTCGGACGGCCGGGGGACTTCACGTCGGTAGCGCCACAGCGTTCGACCTTGATCTCGCCAGGCTTGACAGAGTCGTCGAGCGCGTCACTAAGGGACTGTTCTGGCGTCATCGCGGTCATCGTCTTCCCGTGGAATTCGCAGTGAGGTCGTATTCGGAAGAAGGTCTGCGCGAAGTCGATTCGAAGACAATGGACTCGGTTCGAATCGTCGTTGAGCCCGTGCTTAGGCAGCCAGTCAATTCAGTTGGCGACGGCGTTTTGAATTACTGGTTCGCGTTCGCGACCGATGAACCGGACGCGTCGGCGTGGGTCTTTGAGTTTTATAAGGACGTCCGGTTTGCGGCACTCACCGTTCGTGATGCTCCATTCTCGATGAGGTGATCGTAGTGGTTTTTCGAGGTTTTTCCGGTGAACATGAGCAACCCGCAGTGCGTGATGTTGAGGACGCACCGGTCGGCTTACGTGCGGAACTGGCGGATCTGCTGTTCGCACTCGGGGCAGATGCTCGTCTAGCCGAACAGCACGTCTACGAGACGATCGGCCGCAGCCTTGGTGTAAACGTACCTGGAAACCCAATGAGCTCGCGCGCGACACGTGCGGCCAACGTCATGGCTCAGGCAGCATGGCCTCGGATATTCGACCTGATTTTGCGTTTTGTTCCGGAGTTCGCTCGGGCGGGCCACTTCGAAGCATTTCGAGATGGGGTGAATCGGTTACTCGCAGGGTATCAGATTGCTTGGGATCTCGATGACAACGGACGCCTCATTCGAGTGATGCCCGGCCAGGTGATCGCGATCGTTCGCGCTGCCGTCCAAGAGCTATCAGTACCACGCTTTGCGCCTGCGTTAACCCTTTTCAATAGTGCTCGCGATGCCTACGACGCTCGGCCGCGCCGTGATCGAGACGCTTGCGCAAACGAATTCGATTGCATGGAATCTGTCGCGAAGGAAAAGCACGCCATGCCTCACGACACGTTCGGTCAGGTAGTCAGGCATGTTCGACAATCGGGAGCACAGAACGCTGAGATCGTATCCGTCCTCGAAGCGCTGAACACCCTGCGCAACCGCAACTTTGGCCACGGGATGACGGCGCCCTTTGCACTGACCGGACCACAGGTTGACTTCACCTATTTGAGCTGTATCGCTAGCACACTGCTGTTTGTTCGAACACCATAGGAGTGCTGGGTAACCGCGGTCGCCAACGCGACGCTCACCACGACCTGACCGATCCAGAAGGCAAACGTCCATCGCAAGAGCTCAGATCGCCGGCGTCGGGCGCCGACGTCGTTGCCGCTGACGTCGGCTTATGAAAGTCTTTACCGCCACCAGTATGCAGCTGAGGCATTAGATCGATTTAGACTATCCCAGTCCGTCGACAGGAGCTGAAGGCCGGCGGACGGTACAATCGTTTCGAGGCAACAGGCCGATGCGCACGAAAGGGACTGAGCGAGAAAATAGAGGCGGGCCGGCGAAGAAGAACGTCGTGACGTTTGCCGGGCCAATTTTCTATTCGCACGACGACGAGGAACATTTCTTCGCGTGGCTATACTCGCTCGCCGCCTACAAGGAAGTGAAGGGTGCAGGCTTGGAACTGCGGGTGACCTTCAAGTCTTCCCGGCTATCGCGTCGGGACATCGGGGAACTGGTTGGACTCTTCAGCCGCTACGACATCGACTTAAGGCACCTTCGACTACTGTTTGGACCGGCGCGCAGTTGGTTGCCGGCAGCGTGGCGCAGCGCGGTGTTTGGCCGCTCGGGGACCCTCAAACCGGCGGCGCATCGTGCTGCGAAGCGGTTTCGTGCGAAGGTGATCGCCGCGCAGCGGAAGCACGCGACTCTTGCCGTTCACGGAAATGAATAGTTCGACAGGCACAGGACGGTGGTACACCGCCGTCCTCGTCATCAGCAGCGAGGTCGTCCCACGCGATTCGGACGCAACACCCCTGCTCGACCTTCAGTACCGCCTCGTCCATGCCGCCACGGATGAGGATGCGTATCAACGAGCGTTGGAGATTGGGTCGCGGGAGGCGCATTCCTACCCGAACGCTGCAGGCGACGACGTGAGCTGGGTGTTCAAAGGACTGCACGATCTGATTGAACTCGATGCCGCGCCGACTGGGGGAACGGAGGTCTATAGCCGGCGGGTGCGCGGTGATGCTGCGGCCTTCGTCCTGCCGAAGGCCCGCTTGTCGTGCTTCTTTGTCGACGCGCACGCGAGCCAGAAGGCGGCGGAGCTGTTGGCCGACCAATCACAGCCATCGATCCACGACAGCCTTCTGACAGGCTACGAGGTGGATGGCAATAAGCGCACGATCATCATGCACACTGAACCGCATCAAGGTGGCGGAGAGGCGTTCGTGGACGTGATCTTCACCGGCCTGGTCGCCTATCAATTCGAAGGCGACGCGATGGGCAACATCATCTTCGAGATCGTACCGGCCTCTGCCGAGGCTCGACTGGACATCGCGATGGTGATCGTCGCGCAGCAGCGCCAGCACGGCATGATGCCGGACTGGAACGCGACGAGCGAAACGCTTGACCAGTACTGCGACCGCGTCGGTTTGGCGATGTTCACGATTCAGAGTTCCTACGGTTTGGATGGTTGGGTTCTTGCTGCCTCAATGGAACAACGGCTCGTCGCGCTCAATTGATCTTCGAAATGTTTTTTCGCCACGGCCGGTACCGAGTCGCTCCGATATTGGCCAATGGAGGGAGCGCGCAGGGCGCGTCAAGACCGCAAGGCGCCGAGCGGAGCGAGGGAAGTCTTGACGCGCCTGAGCACTCCCGCAGAATGTCTTAACCGGGGCGACGAGGTGCACTCGCCGTTGTGTGTAATGGCTACCATATAAGAACAAATGGTAGTAACATGACACAACACAGATGGACTCTCAGGCCCGCATTCTTCAGATTGCTCGCAAGAAGCGACTATTTCGGCTCTCCGAGGCCACTCGGGCCGGTATTCACCCTGAAGCCGTCCGTCGGCTAACGAGTCTGGGACAACTTGCTCGGATCGGACGAGGTCTGTACGCGCTGCCCTCCCTGGAGCCAACCGAACACCACACTCTTGCGGAAGTGGCTAAGCGCGTTCCAAAGGGAATGGTCTGCCTTCTGACTGCGCTGCGGTTCCACGGCCTGGGCACGCAGAACCCGCGCGATGTGTGGCTGGCTGTCGACCGCCGCGCTGGCATTCCAAAGATCGACTTCACGCCCGTCCGCATCGTTCGAATGTCCGGCGACGCTCTCTCGACAGGAATCGAGGAACACGACATTGACGGCGTACGCGTCCGCATCACGAGCCCGGCCAGGACCGTTGTGGACTGCTTTAAGTTCCGCAACAAGATCGGTATCGACGTGGCCATCGAAGCCCTCAAGGATTACCGTCGCCTGCGGAAAGGCACGGTGGACGCGCTATGGCTGCAAGCTGACCGGCTGCGCATGTCCAAAGTGATCCGACCTTACTGGGACGCGATGTCGTCATGACCAGGAAGACTCCGGTCAACGTCGCCGCCTCCGTGCGCGCACGGTTGCTGACGGTGTCCAAGGAGCGTCGCGAAGACTACACGCTCACGCTGATGAACTACGCCGCGGAGCGGTTTCTGTACCGACTGTCCCGATCGACGCTTCGGGACCAGTTCATCCTGAAGGGGGCAATGCTATTCGCGGTACGGATCGGGGAGCAGTATCGGCCCACCAGGGATCTCGATCTGCTCGGGATGGGAGAGGCCACCGAGGCCAGTGTCAACCGCGCCATCCGAGAGATCGCCGCGACCACGGTTGATGACGATGGTCTTGTCTTCGATGTGGACACGCTGGAGGTGCACGCGATCCGCGAAGACAATCGCTATGGCGGCCTGCGGGCTGTCATGCAGGCGCAACTCGGGCGGGCCCGAATCCATGTCCAGATCGACGTTGGCTTCGGTGATGCGATTACACCGTCCGCGACGGATCTGGAGTTCCCGACACTCCTGACTAACATGCCGTCACCAAACGTGCTGGCCTATCCGACCGAAACCATCGTCGCCGAAAAGGTCGAAGCGATGGTCGATCTCGGCATCTCGAACAGCCGAATGAAGGACTTCACGGATGTCGCAATGGCGGCCCGGAGACTGAGCTTCACCGGGGATCCGCTCGTTGCTGCGATGCGTGCCACGTTCCGTCGTCGCGGCACAGCCCTTCCCGAGCAGATTGTTGGCCTCAGCGAACGTTTCGTTGAGGACGCTAACGCGCTGGCGAGCTGGAAAGCATTCGTCACCAGAAACGAACCAGCCGACTTTCCGTCTCTGGCCCAAGTCGTGGCCGAACTTCGACTCTTCCTTCAGGAACCACTTGATCACGCGCGCACGGGACAATCGTTCCGCGCGACTTGGAGCCTAGGCGGACCCTGGACCTGACCACGTTCCTGCTCACTTCGCGGCCACCGACAGGGACACAAGGAACCGTGGCGTGAACGACCCCCGAACGCGGCCGGGACGCCTTTCTGCGCGCCAGGTGG
>JBGTBX010000250.1:0-3794 GCA_041749115.1 Gemmatimonadaceae bacterium | reverse complement strand
CTTCGTCGAGGTCATAGCCGAGCAGCCAGCGGTAGGCGAGGTTCACCTGGATCTCGGCCATGAGACGGCGCTCCGAGGTGATGCCGTAGAGGTAGCCAATGAGGAGCGTTTTGAAGAGCACCACAGGGTCGATCGACGGTTGGCCGGTGACACTGTAGTAGGGACGGGCGAGTTGGTAGACGAAGGAAAAGTCGACGTGGTCCGCGATCTGGCGGAGCAGATGGTGCGATGGGACGAGTTCGTCGAGGGAAAGTTGGTAGTAGAGCTTCGTCGCGTGCTGATGGCGTGCCATCATGGACTATCTCCTCCTTTTCGGGGGGAGCGAGCCCATGTCGATCATACGATGATCGCACAGCGTTGTCGATCGTCTGCGTCGTACAATCGCGCTTATGCGACGCGCGGAGCCAGCCTCGGCTAGGTTCGACACATTAGTGTCGTTGCCGGGAGCGCTCAGCCTATAACGGTCCGACATGATGACTATCGGGTCGAACCGCCGGCCTATAGTGGCGCCTCGCCGTGTGGTGAACCATTTTCTTCACCGGCGTAGCTCAGTGGTAGAGCAGCTGTTTCGTAAGCCTCACCACATCGAGCGCTGTGCTGGAGACGTGGGACGCCCAGCCGTAACCCGGCAGTTATCTGGTATTCCACGAAGCCGCGTAGGCCCGAGCCGCCGGATCGCGCATAATGGCGCCATGCCGATGAACATCAAATACGCTACCCGCTCCGATGGCGCACGCACCGCCTACGGTGTCATGGGCAGCGGGCCGCCGCTGATCTTCACACCAGGGTGGGTCAGCCACCTCGAGGTCTTCAACGAAACCGAAGGTGGCCGTGCACTAACGACACGGCTCGCGGAGCACCACACCCTGGTGATGTACGATCGTCACGGCTGCGGCTTATCCGACCGCGACCGCACGGATTTTACGTACGCCGACGATGCGCGAGACCTTGAAGCTGTCATCCATGCGATAGGCGCCGAGCGGATCCGTCTGGTTGCGTATTCGTCCGGAGGGCCGCCGTCGATCGCCTATGCCGCGGCGAATCCGGAGCGCTTCGAACGCATCGCGTTCCTCGGTACGACGGCTGGCGGCGTGGCAATGTCGACGGAGCAACGGGCAATGTTTGCCGCCGTGGTCGGACTTGTGCGCGCTCACTGGGGCATGGGCTCGAAAGCACTTGCGGACGCGATCGCCGGCACCTTTAGTGGCGGTGCCGCGACGCCCGAGTTCGTTGCGGAGTTCGATCACTTCCAACGGATCTCCGTGACCGGCGACGTGGCTGCCAACCTCTTCGAGGCAATGCTCAACGTGGACGTTCGCGACCTGGTAGCGCGGCTCATTATGCCGTCGGTCGTCGTGCACCGGCGGGACGACCAGGCCGTGGCGTTCGAAGAAGGGCGGAAACTGGCGATGCTTCTGCCGAACGGCCGGCTCGTGCCCGTTGAAGGCTCCAACCACATCGCCTGGGCAGGCGACGTCGATTCGTTGATTGATCCGGTGCTCGCCTTCTTCGCGGAAGGCGACGCCGCGCCAACGAAGGACGCCGGTGCGTCTTCAACTGTGTCCGGCGTCCGCACCGTGCTCTTCACGGACATCGTCGGCCACACGGAGATGATGCGACGGCTGGGCGATGCGAAGGGCCGCGAGGTGCTGCGCGAACACGAGCGGATCACGCGCGAGCTACTCAAGGAATACGCCGGCTCCGAAGTGAAGACCATGGGCGACGGCTTCATGGCATCGTTCGGATCGGTGACAAAGGCGATGGACTGCGCGATCGCGTTGCAGCGCGCCTTTGCCGCGCATACCGAGTCGATGGCCGAACCGCTTCATGTGCGCGTTGGCCTCAACGCCGGTGAGCCTCTGGAAGAGGACGGCGACCTCTTCGGCTCCACCGTGATCCTCGCATCCCGCATCGCCGCGAAGGCCGGCGCAGGCGAGATACTTATTCCGGAGCCGCTGCGTCACCTCCTCGATGGCAAGAACTATGTGTACGCCGACCGCGGTGAAACGGTGCTCAAGGGCTTCGAGGACGCGATGCGGATCTACGAGGTTCGCTGGCGGGAGTGACGGCGTAGACTGACTCCCGATTGGTCGTCGCGCAGGGCCTTCGACATACTGCCCTCGCCGCGCACCACCGCGGCGCTTCCGCGCGCAGGCCCGCGTAGCTCAGTGGTAGAGCAGCTGTTTCGTAAATCTGTCCGCCCCTGACGCCGATGCACCCTTCCCCAAACGCTTGGAGTGTCATCAGACCATCAGCCGCGCACGAGGGTGCTCGTGGCCCGCGAGCAGGCTATCTCTCGCGCGGCCTGCTCCCTCCATCCCGTCGTTACATTCGCGCTGTGCCCTGTCAAGATCACGGAGTTCGGCAACACGCCCGTAGATTGTGCGACGTTGTCGGTGAATTGCGGCGGTCGTTCTGACTGGCGAATCACAGAACTGCCAATCGGTCGTACCGGACGAGCTCGACGTGCAGAAGGACTTTGTTTTATCTGAGCGAGCTATCGCGGCCCTCAGTCCTCCCGCGCGTGGACACACCCGATCATCAAGCTAACCGGCGCGCGGGGTCTGAACTATTCCACCGCAGCTGGGATGCATTCGAAGTCGGTGGTGGCCGCGATGCAGCTGCCTTCCTCGTCGACAAGCGACACCAGTCCAGTCAGGAATATCAACGTGCCCAGGACCGCAACGAGGACGAGAATAGAGCCGGCAACGCGAGGGACACGCACCGAAGAGGCGTAGACAGGGTCAGGGTGAAACCGGTCCATAAGCGCCCCGAGGACGATCCCTCCAAGGATAAACAGACCGGCGAAGAGGGCGACTCCAAGCATCACAGGTTCGAAGATCCGGAAGTCGACGCTGTCGTCGTTGACCAAGATTATCCCGCCGGTCACCAGCGAACCGTAGCCGAAACCAAGACCTCGCCAAGCCCTGGGGATCGGCAGCCAACGGCGCAACCCGAGATAGATGGGAGCAATCAGCACGCCGATAACGGTTCCCACGGCCAGAAGGTTGAACGTATCGGTACTCACCCGGCCAACGATGAATTGGTCGGAGGTGAGTATGCCCTCGGTCTCCCTGTCCGCTAGGAAGATCAGGCGCATGACGATCCTCGAACCGAGGCCGGCCACCAGGAAGCCCGCGATGACGCCCGCGGCCAGTGCTCCGCGCATCGGGGCCGTCCAACTCAACAGCCTGTCGATGAGCGAAGGCGTCGGTGATTCGAGTGGGTGAGCTATCGCCAATTACCATCCGTTTCGTTTAGGTATTACGTGTATAACGCGCCTAGATTGGTCGCCTAGCTTGTCTCTACACCTACGCGCTACGAACTCCTAATGGGCGGTTGCTAGTTGAGTGTGTTCAGAGCCAGATCACGGGAGCCTTGCGTCCGAGGCAACCTCCTCAGCCACATGCACGGGCTTATCCCATGACCGCCCCGGCAGGACGAGGAGTGACTGGTTGGCGATCGCCACCACCTTACCTTCTGCTGACACCTCAGAGTTCACGATCGCTATGGTTCGACCCCGATGCACAACCCGGCTATGCGCTGTGATCTCCCCGTCAGACGGCTGCACGGGGCGCACATAGTAGACTTTTAGATCGAGCGGGGCACACGCGGTGCCTGGTGGAAGGGCAGTGAGCGCTGCCGCGCTCGCGCTGGCCTCTGCGAGAAGCGCGATCGCTCCCCCGTAGATCGTACCCCCCCAGTTTGTCAGCCAGCGGGAGGCGGGCATGCCGCACGTGATCTCGCCGTCAGCGGCATCGATGACCCGCACCCCGGTCCAGCGCATGATGGGC
>JBGTBX010000249.1:0-9141 GCA_041749115.1 Gemmatimonadaceae bacterium | reverse complement strand
TCGTAAGTGGCACGTTTTTGACTCGGATGGCTCACCGCTCGGTACCCTGCTTACACCCAAACAGTTCGACGTTTTCGAGATAGGTGAGAACACGGCACTGGGTAAGTGGACCGACGTTGATGGCACGGAAAGCGTTCGCCGTTATTCACTGGTACGTGCGCCCTGAGACACAGGTGACCGCGCGTAAACCCACAATCTTCCTTCTTAGCGGAGTACTGCAGATGCGTAGTAAAACGAAACTATTGCTCCTTGTGATGGTATCCGCCGTTCCATCCCTTTCCTTGTCGAGCCGAGCTGTGGCTTCCGAAGTGGCGGGTAAGTCGTGCAGTGCAGACGCAAGCCAGCACTGGTGCTTTTTTCGCCCGTTTTGGATTTGCTTCGGGGGCTTGGAGCCCGTGATGAGCTTCTGTGACCCCGCGGACACCGAATGCGTGTTGGGGATGTAGGATCCGGTGGCGCCGGCTGAAAGAGTAAACCCGCGCCATCCGTATCGCGATGAACCGAACTGAGGAGACGCGATACAGCTCAGATTCCTGGGGCCTGGGCAAAGCGTGATAGCAGCCTACAACGAAGCCCGAACGGCCTCTTTCGTCCGGGCCTCTTTGTTTAGCGCCATCTAGCGAAGTGTGTCGGACTGCGCCCGCAGTTTGAGCACTCCCGCGAGATTCCCTACTACCTGATCGCGCTGCAGCCGCGCGATGTCTGCGTCGACGGCTTGTCTGGCCCGTCCCAACGCTTCCGCTGTGGCGGTGGTCCAGCTGCTTCCTGGTTTCAGCGTAACGTAGATCACCCCATCCTTCGCATTCTCGGGTAGCGCGGCCTTGCCCTTGATGACCTCAACGCGCTCAATCTGATCGCTCGTGATGGAGGCCATGTACAGTTTTGCATCGGCCATAAGTCCCTTGTGAACCACTTTGCCCTCGGCGTCCCGCACGATCAACACCGTGCCGTTCATTGGTGTCTCGGTTCCTTTCGCCTGGCCAGCAGCGAGCGCCTCGGCCACGGCGCGCTTGCGTGAGGCGGCTTCCTCCTCCGTCATTTTGAGCGGCTGCGCCGTACCATCTACAATGACCACATCGCTGATCGGTGCAAGCGGTTCTGGTCGGCGGGTTTCGCATGCGACAAAAATGGCGCTGACTGCGGCCACCAGGAGGAGTGCGGTTTTGCCACGGCTGAGTGCATGTGATGAGGTCATCGCGAGAATCCTGTGCTGAAGTTGATGGGTGCTGTCAAAGAAGGGGAGCAGGACCGGCAGTCCTCCCGTCCGGCCGCGACCGGCGATGTACAGCAGGAGTCCGCCGTATTGTTTAACGTTGTGGCCATGGCGTAACACTCTCGCATCACAATCAACCTCCATGGCCGTGCGCAACCGGCGCACCCCCCACCATAGTGCCGGATTCCATGGCATCAGCACGACGGGGAGTGTCGCCGCGAGCGCAATCACGGCGTCGTGCGAGCGTACGTGTTCATCTTCGTGGGCAATCAGCAGATCAATGCCGGCTGGAGCGAGATCAATCGCCCACCGTGGCACCAGGATTTTTGGCGCCCCAAAGGCTACTGCCCCGGGGCCGACGCTCTCCGTGATGGCCACCTCGCGACCGCTCAGCATTACACGTCGAGCGCGACGGCGCGACGCATTCAACTGTGCGACCCCGATTGCCAGCAGTCCGACGGTCGACACGGAGCCGAAGAACCAGAGGAGCAGTACGACATTGTTTGCGTCGACCGGCGACGACACGACAGCTGCGTTCGGTATCGCGCCGAGTACCGCCACGCTCCCGGTTGAAGCTGCGGGTACCGTGGTTCGTGGCCGTAGTGCAACACCTATCGACACCGCGACGCACGCGACCAGTGCTGCCACCCAGACACCTCGCGTGCTGTGGCCGCGTGCGCGGCGCAGGCGATCCACGACGCCGGCCACAGCCAGAACGCAGGCGCTAACCAGCACGCAGTATGCCATCCATTGCAGGAGCATCACGAGTCGCCTCCTTTGCTCCGTAACCGTTCATCGAGCACCCGTCGGAGGCGTTCCAGTTCATCGGGCGCAATACCGCGTTCTTCAACGAGTTGTGTTAAGAGGAGCTCTTTGGATCCGCCGAAGATTTTGTCGACGATACGATTCAGAGCGCTCGTACCCGCAGCCTCTCGCGCGACGAGGGCGTGATAGCGGTGCGCGCGCCCCTCTTCATGGTGGCCGACATGCCCTTTGGTCTCGAGTGTTCGAAGCACAGTGAGCACGGTCGTGTAGGCGAGTGTGTCGCCGAGTTGGTCCATGACCTCAGTGACCGTGGAAGGCCCCGAGTCCCAAAGGACAGCCATGACATCCAGTTCTCGTTGTGTGAAGCTCACTTCGGCCATCTTCGCCCCATCTACTAGAGTTATCGTAGATGGTAGCACGAGGCGGGATTCCTGTCAACTAGTGTATTAGTTGATGAGGGCTCTTCGTTCTTCTGGAAGATATCTCGCAGGGACACGAAGCATCAGTGTTGGAGGTATGACTATATATGACTATCTTATGACCATGAAAAAACCGACGGAGAAACGCGTCAAGGTAGCTGAACTCAAGGCTGCACTCAGCGCGTACCTGCGTGAGGCCCGCGCCGGCAGGTCCGTCGTTGTTTGCGATCGGGACACTCCCATCGCCCGCATTGTTCCTTACAACCTGGCCGGTGAACGGCTCTCGATTCGGCATGCTGTTCGGCCACTGCATACAACACCGCTCCCAGCTGCGATTGGTCATCCAATCGATGTGCTCGCCACGCTTGCAGAGGAACGCCAGCCACACCGATGATTGCCTACGTGGATGCATCGGTGGTCCTCCGGCTACTGCTGAGTCAACCGGAGAGCCTCAGCGAGTGGACAGAAATCCATACGGCTGTCTCGAGTGCGCTCACTGAAGTTGAGTGCTTACGCACGCTCGATCGCCTGGGACAACAGAAGTTGCTCACCATTGATCAGGTCGCGAGAATTCGCGAAACTACCTACCGCTTTATGGCCGAGATGGAAGTTGTGGCCATCACCGCTGAAATTCTCCGCCGCGCGTCTGAGCCCTTTCCGACTCCGCTGGGCACGCTCGATGCAATTCATCTCTCGACTGCTCTCGCATGGCGTGATGCTCATGGAGCATCACTGCACGTCGCAACGCACGACAAAGCGCTGGCGACAGCAGCTCGATCGGTTGGGCTGGAAGTAATCGGTGACTGACGGTCGATCGATGGCCCTCATCGGACCGGATATCGGTCGCGCGTGACCCCGTAGTTCCAACGGCTGCCGTTAAATTTCCGGGGTTGCTCTACCAGAGCCCCACCTGCCCTCGCACCGACGCAATCAGTTTGGCCGGGTCGTAGCCAATACCATGTTTGAACACCAACTCAACCTTCCGGATGTCGCTGATGTTCGCCGCGGGATTACCGCCGATGACAACAAGATCGGCCTGCTTGCCAACTGCCACTGAGCCGACGCGATTGTCCCGGCCCAGGTAGCGCGCACCATTCAAGGTTGCGATCTGGATCGCCTCGAGCGGTGTGAATCCGCTCTCAACAAGCAGTTCAATCGCCCGTTGATTCGAATACCCCGGGATCACACCACCGCCACCCGTGGGATCTGTCCCAACAACCAGCGTTCCTCCGGCACGCGCGAACGCAAGCTCAAGTGCCATGGCCTTCGGGAACAGCGTGCTGTACAACGACCGCGTGTTGCGCGCCGTCGACGCGTACCGCTGCTCGAACGATTCCTTAAGCTGCGGAATGAGTACGTCGATGCCGGGTGGCATGGGACGTCCGGGGGTAAACGTCTCGAACACTGTCAGCGTGGACGTGAGCGCCACTTTACGCCGCACGAGTTCCGCCACCAGCGACTTGAACTCGGCGCTCGCAGGATCGAGATCATTTATCGACTGCTGGCCCTGCCCTTGTCCGGGACATTCATCCGGTTTCTTGCCGCTCACGAAGTCCGTGGACGCCAGCAGGCCGTGTTCCAGATTATCGATCCCGGCTTCGGCGGCCTCGCGGTACGTAACAGAACACAAGTGTCCGGTCACCTTCACTCCCCGCTTGTGCGCCTCATCGACCGCGGCACGCAGAACGGCGCGACTGATCTGCATGTAGGCCTTGAACGACGTCGCGCCCTGATCGACCCAGGTGTTCACGAAACGCCGAGCGTCGTCGGGGGTGTTCAGAACATACATCTGTGCGAAATTGTTCGGACCGTTCAAATACGGGGCCGTTGCATCAATCCACGGCCCGGCTTTATCGCCGCGAGCAACCGCCTTGGCCATATTCAGTTCGGCGTATCCGTTCATGTTGCCGCCGGTGCGCATCGATGTGACGCCGCCCGCGAGATACAGCCTGGTGAACGATTCGCTGTAATTGCCGTATGTTCCGCCACCCGCGGGGTAGTACAGGTGTTCATGCACCATCACAAACCCCGGCACCACGGTCTTTCCCGAGAGATCCATCACCTGCGCATTCGGCGGAATGGCCGTACCGCTGCCGCCAATTGCTGCGATATCGCCATCACGGATAATGATCGTTTGTCCCTCGCGCGCCGCTGCACCGGTTCCGTCAATAACCCGCACGTTGGTCAATGCAAGCACCGAGGTATCGACAGACACGAAGGTTCGTGTGCCGGCAGACAGCGCTCGCTGGCCCTCACCGCTGGATGCCACGACCATCGATGCGACGAATGCGAGTATCGCCGTTTGCACTGTTCCCTTGCAGAGCTTCATGGTTTCCAGTCTCCGGTGGCAACCGCAGGCACAAACTTCTCAATGCCTTTGGGTGGGAACGTGAGTGTCTTGCCCAACTCGGCGCTTTGATAAGCCGTCATCAGCATGCGCACAACTTCCACCCCGTCCTCAAAGGTCAGCAGTGGTTTTTCCTTGCCCTGAAAGACGCGAACGAAGTGCCGATCCTCATTTGTATAGCCGTACGCCAGATATTCTTCCGGCACAACCGGCATCACACCCACTTCGGCGTTCTGCTTCTCCACCAAATCTTCGCCAGCCCGCCCTTTTACCTCGCGTGAAAAGAACAGCTGGAGACCGATGTCGAGGGAGTTCCATTTCATGGAGTACTCCGGGCCGAGAAGTTCTGCGCTCAGTCGCAGACCGGCTCCTACATAACTCCAGCTCGTCGTTGCCTCACCAATGGCGCGCACCCCGTCCGCCGTCTCAAACTCGATATGGATGCTCGCAAAGTCTTCCGAGGGAGTTGTGCTGTAATCCACCGAAGGACCCATCGCTTTCTTCAACTGCTTAGCGTATGCAGGACGTGTCCATTTAAGTGACGCGATATGTCCGGTGACGCGCACCGGCTTAACAGAAGACATCGGATCACCGGGTTTCGTCAGCAGGTGTCGCACGACGAGCGCCGAGTGACACATCATGTCGTTGAGAACTCCTCCGCCCTGCAGCGCGCCTTGCCAGAACCACGGGGCATGCGGACCGCTATGCTCCTCGGCGGCGCGCGCCAGATACGGGCGGCCAGTCGTTGCCGCACCCCGAGCCCATAACAGCGCACGTCCGGCTTCGACATGCGGTGCAAAGATCTGGTTCTCCAGATATCCGGTGCTGAGCCCCACGGAATCCGTCAGCTTCTTCACCTTGAGCGCTTCGGCAACATTCCGTGCGAGTGGTTTCTCACAGGCAAGGCCTTTGAGGACCCCCTTGCCCCGCTTAATGCAATCCACAATCTCTTCGACGTTCTCAATCCGCGCCTGATTGGGTCCGCACAACCATATGGCGTCGATGGCGGGATCCGCGACCATCTCGGTGATGCTCTTGTAGGCTTTCGCCGCGCCCACATCGAGTTGCCGCGACAGCGCTGCGGCTTCGCCCGCCCGTTTTGCGTTGGGGCTCCACACGCCACGCACGTCACCGTCGCGCACACCACGCCACCCCTGAATGTGAAAGCGCGTATTAAAACCAGAGCCAATAAAACCAACTCCGAGCGGCTTCGTCATGTGCGATTCAGTGAATGGTACATGCCCCAGACTTTGGTATTCCCTAGTGCTGTTTCGGCCACCACGTCGTACCCCGAGCCCTTGTAGAACGCGACGTTTTTGGTCGTCGACGTGTCGAGCCAGAGCCCTTGTGAGCTGGGATCAGCGAGTGCGGCATCGCGCGCTGCCACCAGAAGTTTTCGGCCCAGTCCGCGACCCTGCAAGTCGGGGCGCGCGGCAATCACACCCACATAATGATGTGGCACATCCGGCTCACCGATGTGCGCGGCGCGCCCGTACTCCGCGTACCGTGCAGCAGCGTCGGGCCCGATTGTTTCGCGGTACCAGGCATTCAGCGCGTCGACAGCCGGCGATTGTGGTGTTGGCCCCGGCACACTCAGACCAATGACACCTTCAAGTCGTCCATCTGTGCCACGGATGCCCAACGCCGGCCAGCCCAGATGCAACCTGTAGGTGATGGAGAGGCGCATCAGGGCGGCGGTACAGGCCATGTGTCCAGCAGGCGAATCGCCCGAAAGGAACGTCATCAATGGATCGCTGAGGAAAGCAGCGGTGAGCACCTCCGCTGCTTCCTCATGGTCGTCCATGGTGAGGTCAATGACCGTGCCAGCTGTCATTGTTCACCTGCGCCGTTACATGACGCCACCACATCCCTCGACACGGGTGCACTTGGGATCCAGCGGCGGCAGTCTGAGACGGGCCAGCTCCGCATTGACTGCTGCAAGATCTGTCTTCCAGACTTCGGCGAGGCGATCCGTATACCCTTTCAACTCCGTGTTGAGAATCCCGAAGATCTCCGGCATGTTCGTCGTCGGACGTCCATCTCCACGCTCGGACATCGACAACAGATTTGCTAATCTGTTGTTCACTTTGATCGGAAAGTTGAGTGGGTCCTGTCCCGATTGGTTGCGTACCTGGTAGACGTTTTCTTCCACCGCGGACGCGTTCGTGGTCAGCGTTTCACCCTTTGCCTTGAGTTGCGCATCATCGGAACGTTTCTGCCGGTCGGCGAGCTGTGCTTTGACTCGTCGGATTTCGATCACCGCTGTGTTGGCTTCGGTGACTTTGTCGCGTACACGACGACCGAAGGCGAACTGCGCTGCCAGATCGGCATTTGTCACGTCAGTGATGCGCGGGTTCCGAACCACGCGCCACGGGGCCGTCAGTGTTTCGTTGTCGAGTGTGAGGCGCACCGTGTAACGACCGGGCGGAAGTGCCGGGCCATTCGTGCCCGCACCCCACAAAATCATTCCCGGGAAACCGACGATGCCGTCGGCGCGCATGTCGAAGTTCAGGCGTTGAAGCCCGTCGCCCTTCGGTACAAAGGAGCCGCCGCCAAATCCACCGGGCCCACCCGGGGGGCGCGCGCTGTCACCAGGCGCACGGGGCGGTGTGGTGTCGCTGATCATGGTGCGCAGCACAACGCCGGCAGAATCCACGATCTCCAGCTTTGCCGTCTTCGGCTCGGATTTGGTAAACCAGGTGATGACCGCACCAGTACCCGAGCGCACGCCGTTGGGTGGCGTGTACAGGTGCGCAGACTTTGCCGCAATCGCGGAGGTGGTCTGGCGCAGCGGAGCGATGTTGTCGAGCACCCAGAAACCACGACCGTGTGTACCGATCACCAGCTCGTTGCCCTCGACGATCAAATCGGCGACCGGCACATCCGGAAGGTTGAGCGACAAGTCCTCCCAGTTGGCGCCGTCATCCGATGACATGTAGACGCCGTGTTGTGTGGCGGCATACAGCAGACCGCGACGGGTTGGATCTTCGCGGACCGCGTGCACATAGGCATCTGCGCGAATGCCATTTACAATTTTTGTCCACGTGCGGCCGAAATCGATCGTCCTGAAAATGTAGGGCGAGAAATCATTAAGCAGTGGCTTGCGGACTGAGACGTATGCGGTGCCGGTGTTGAAGGCGGAGGCGTCGATCTGGCTGACGCGACCGAAGTCCGGCATATCCTTTGGCGTCACGTTGCGCCACGTTTTGCCGAAGTCCTGCGTGACGTGCACCAGACCGTCGTCACTGCCGGTCCAGATCACGTTCACGTCTCTCTTGCTCGGACCAACCGAGAAGATCGTTGCGTAGACCTCCGGGCCGTTCATGTCACCGGTAATGGGACCGCCAGACTTCTCCTGAGTCTCCGGGGCATGTCGTGTCAAATCGCCGCTTAATTTCATCCACGTTTTGCCGCCGTCACGCGTAGCCCACAACCGTTGTGACGACACAAAGAGCAACTTCGGATCAACCTGTGAAAAAAGAATCGGGAACGTCCACTGCCAACGCTCCTTGATCTCCTTGCTGGGTTCGCCCGAATAAAACCATGGATACGGATTCACTTCGCGCGACGTGAGCAACCGACGATTGAACTTGTCGACATACGCGCCGTTGTTCGTTCCCGAATAGAAGATGTCGGGATCAAGCGGATCGGGGGCGATGTACCCCGGCTCGCCACCGCCTGCTACATACGACACCGCCATGCCGCCTAACGTGATGTCACGCTCCGGTGTTGTATTGCCACCGCCACCACCGCCACGACGACCGGGAGTCCCCAGACCCACCGCTGCCGCGTTCCAGTTGAACGGGGTGCAGATCGTGGAATTGTCCTGCTGCGATCCACACACATGATACGGAATGTGCTTGGTCGTGATGACGTGATAGAACTGTTCCGTGGGGTAGTCCTGATCGGTCCAGTTCTTCCCGGTATCCAGCGTCACCGCACCGCCACCGTCATTCGCGACCACCAGATGCGCCGGATCATTCGGATCGATCCAGAGATCATGGAAATCCCCGTGCGTTCCGTTGCCGATGGACGTCAGGGTCTTGCCGGCGTCGCCCGACCGGAAAAGTGACGTATTCTGCGCGTAGACCACATCGGCGTTCTTGTGATCAGCGAAAAGATGCGTGTAGTAAAATGCGCGCTGGCGAATCGAGCGGTTACTGTTCACCAGCGTCCAGGTGGCTCCGGCGTCGTCACTCTTGAATAAACCACCGTTGTCGTTCTCAACCAGTGCATAAACACGATTGGGATTTGCGGCAGTCAATGCAACGCCAATGCGACCGATCAAGCCCGACGGCAATCCCTGATTACGGGTGATCTCGGTCCATGTCTCACCGCCGTCCGTGCTCTTGAACAGCCCGCTCCCGGGACCACCGCTCGACATCTGATACTCCTTG
>JBGTBX010000248.1:0-6698 GCA_041749115.1 Gemmatimonadaceae bacterium | reverse complement strand
ATACGCTTCCGGCTCCGTTCTTTGTGTTGGCCACGCAGAACCCTATCGAACAGGAGGCGACGTACCCACTGCCCGAGGCGCAGCTCGATCGCTTCATGTTCGAGCTCAACGTAGGCTACCCCTCGTTCGAGGAAGAAGAGCTGATTGTGACGTCAACGACGGGCGCCAACACCGCGGTAATTCAGCCCGTGTTAACTGGCGCTGAGGTTTTGGCCCTGCAGCAGCTCGTTCGCCGCATGCCTGCTCCACCGACCATTGTGAAGTATTGTGTGGGCCTCGCGCGCGCCTCGCGGCCGTCGGAGCCAGGTGCGTTGCCTGAAATCAGGAAGTACGTGAACTACGGGACGGGACCGCGAGCATCACAGTATCTCGTGTTGGGCGCGAAAGCGCGTGCGGCCATGGACGGGCGATCGGTGCCCGACATTGATGACGTCCGATCGATTGCTCATTCGGTCATTCGGCATCGCCTTGTAATGAACTTTCAGGCCGAGGCCGAAGGTTTTGGCTCGGAGAAGGTCGTGCAGCTCGTCCTGGACAAGTACAAGTCGGCATAGTTTGCTCGGACCAACGGATAGCGCAGCGGGCTCACTTCGGTGGGCCCGTTTTGCATTGTCCGCTGATCCGCCAGTCGGCAGCCGACGCCACCGTCCAGTCGACCTTCGCGAGCGTTCCGGTCGGGGTGTGGCGTGCGGCGTCGCGAAGTCAGCGCGGCGGCGATGTTCGCATCAAATCGCGGGAGGAGAGACGTTCTGACCGCCATTATTGACGCCGGCGTGACAGCGCTCACTATTTTGTCCCGCCGACGCAGTTGAAAGTCGGGCGGTGGTCCTGCCCCCGCCCACTCTATCCCGACCCATGTTCGGATTCACGTTTGGCCAGACGGTTTTTGAGACCGAGTTTGGTCGCATCGATCCACAGTCTGATGTTCACTTCGGACTGCTGCTGCTCGTTGTTGCCGCGACCGACGAGGGAATCTCGCGCGATGATGTGTGTGCGCTGCTGTGGCCCGACTCGCGCCTGGAGCAGGGACGTCACAACCTGAGGCAGGCGTTGTATCGGTTACGGCAGATTGGTATTCCCGTGCACCTGCGCGAGGGAAACATCGCGTATGTCGGGAGCGACGAGGGCATCGATTTTCGCCGGTTACAGAACGGACTCGCTGACCGGGACGAGCTCCTGCGCGTTGGCACGCTGCCTTTTCTGCCCGGTTATGTGCCTCGGCTGGGTGTTCGCTATACTGCATGGCTTGATTCTTTGAGGGATCGGGCCGACGGCGTGCGTCGGCGCGCGTTGGCAGAGGCCGTGCGAGATGCGCGTCGTCGCGTGTGTTTCCCTGAGGTGGAGAAGCTGGCCCGGGCGCTGCTTGCTCTCGATCCGCTGAATGAAACCGCAACGCTCGCGCTCGCTGAATCCATCGCCATGGACGGGAGCAAAGTTGAGGCATTGCGGCTTCTTGAGCGCTACGAGGAGGAAGTGGGGGCGACGTCCGAGGCACTCCGCATTCCCGCACGAACGCTCAGGCGTCGAGTGTCGGAGTCCCTCGACGAGTGGCTCCTCCCCCGGCGTTTTGAGGTCCCGTTCGTGGGCAGGGATGAGGAGTTTAATGAACTGCGCGAGCTGTTTTTGCTGGCTCGCGGCGGGCAGTCCGGGGTGGTGATCCTGTCCGGCGAGGCAGGGATAGGAAAGACACGAGCGGCGAGCGAGTTGTTGCGTCTCGCGGTACTGGATGGCGCCCGCGTGATCACATACACCTGCGCGTCCGGCGACGCGACGACGCCGCTTTCGAGTCTGTTGTCGTTGATCAATTCATTGCTTTCACAGCGTGGTGCACTCGGCTGTGCCCAGGAGCACTTGCAGTACCTGCGCAGCATCGCGTCACCCGACGCGAACGCGCCATCGCCGGCCTACGCGATGAGCGCCGAGGTGGCGTATGCGCAGCTGGTGTATTCGTTGTCGGAGCTGGTCGCGGCGATTGTTGATGAGGTGCCGTTGGTTGTGTTTGTTGATGATGCCCACCGTCTGCACCAGATGGCGTGGCAGGTGCTCATCGACGTGATCGATCGCCTGCCCGCTGGGCGGATTTTGTTGCTTATCGGCACTCGGCAGTTGCCGGAGTGGTACAGCTCGTTAGGCGTCAGTTCATCCGAGCGTCGTGCTCGGCACGTGCGTTTGAAGCCGTTTGGCGATGCGGCGTCGCTGCGCTTTCTTGCGGCGTGGTCAGAGAAGAACGGGGTGAAGTTGGAGGAGGTGCACGTTCGTCAGTTCAGTGCGACGTCCGGAGGCAATCCGTTTTACCTGGGGGAGATGGCCGGGCATGTGGGCCGAGGTGGTGATGTGGCGCATATGCCGGCATCGATTCGCGGTTTGATCGAGGTGCAGTTTGCGGCGACGAGTCGTTCGGCGCAGCGGGTGTTGTTGGTAATCAGTTTGCTACAGGCTCGAGCGACGATGAGTCGTGTGACTGGTGCATTGGACATGACAGCGAGTGAGTTTTCGGACGCGCTGGGTGAACTGGAGGTGGCCGGTCTGGTGACGTGCCGCGGCGGTGACGTTCGGGTGAAGCACGACATGGTGGCGGAGGCGTGCTTAACACTTGCAGAAGGCGGAACTGATTCTTACGTGCGCGCGCGCATTGCAACACTGCTGTTTGGGGAGGGCAAGGAAACCTCGAACGTGGAACTCCTGGCGGACAGTGCTAAACTGTGGGAAGATCTTGGCGACCGTGACCGGGCTACAGAATCGAATATGCGAGTCGGAGCCCTTTTGCTCGCGCGGGGACTCGGACGCGACGCTTTGCCGTATTACGCGCGGGCGTGCGAACTGACTTCGAACTCGAATGAGAAGGGACGCGCCATCGATGGATGCCTGCGGGGGGCTTCCGCTTGCCTAGACTGGAGCACGGCCTTCTCCTACGCTGCGAAAGCTCGGGATCTACCTGCCGCCATTGGTGGGCTTTCGCTCTCGATGCGATCTCTGCTCGTCGCGGAATCATCCTATTGGGGGCGAGGCATCCTACCGGATTTCGCGTACCTACAGACATTCAGCCGAGATCGATCACTACCCGCTGAGGAGCGGCTCAAGGCAGCCGAGTTGTTAGCCATCGCAGCCGATAACTTCGACGATCCTAAACCGATCGAGCACGCTCGCAGCGCGGTGGCCGACCTACTGGAAAAGGATACGACGGGTAATCTCGATGGAGCACTTATCTGGCTTATCGCCGCTGCCGTCCTCGGAACGCCAAAGGAAGTCGCTGCCACTACGCGCCGCTTCACCTCGCACCTTGAGGGGCGACTCGTTCCTGCAGCACGAACGAGCGGCTACAGACACGCTGGCACCGCTCTATTGCGAGTGGGCCGCGTTGAAGAGGCCGACGACTACTATCGTGCGTCTCTTCAGCTCGCTGACGAATTGAGTATTCCGCATCAAACGGTTTCGACCCTCATCGCAATTGCGCGCAGTGCTTTGCTTCGATTCGATCTCCGAACATTCGAGGCGCATGTGCGGCGACTGGTAGAACTCTCGCCGAGCGATTCCGCCTTCTTCGCCATATCGACTCTCTTTCTGCAAGCTGAGCTGGCATGGATCAAAGGAGACGGCGTTCTCGCTGGGCAGACGGCAGCAGCTCTTGAGGGCGCCCCTTATCCGACGGACAACGGACCTTGGAAACGCACGGCGCGAACCACGCGTGTTTATATCGGTTGTGTACGCTCTGACTCTCTTCTTCGGGATGATGCGATGGCTCTTTACGATGAGCTGATTGCGAAACCCATGCCTTTCCTAAGCGAGGGCCCCACCTTAGCACTCATCGAGGCGCTTCTGCGTCTCGATGAGCCGCAGAAAGCAGTAAATTTGCGCAAGTCCTACGAGAAAAGTGCCACTCGACATCGGGGCGAATTAACACCGCTATGGCTTAATAAAAACACGGGATCGTAGGCATCAGCTAACCCTTACGACAGGCTCTTCTTCTTCCCTCGGAGCTCGCGCTGATTCGTAAAGCTGTTTCCAAACACTTGGAGAAACAACGACATCGCATATTGTCGGATCGAACTGCTTACCGCGGAACTTGATGAACTCCTTCCGTGCCTCGTCAGGACCGAGCGCTTTCCTGTACGGTCTGTCGGTGGTGATAGCATCAAGTGTATCGGCGAACATGATGATTCTGGATCCAAGAGGTATACTGCTCTCTCGAAGACCCTCTGGATATCCCGTGCCGTCCCAGTTTTCGTGGTGATGCCTCACTGCTGGTACAATATCGCTTAGGCTCGAGAGCATCCCCACGAGCTCGGCACTTCGGACAGGATGGCGTTTCATCACCTCCCACTCTTCGGGTGTGAGGCGACCCTCCTTCGCAAGTATTCGGGCGAACTGCTCATCGATTTTGCCCACATCGTGCATGAGTGCTGCGATGCCAATTCTCTCAACCTGCTCGTCCTTGTAGCCAAGGGCCTTCGCAATGATTTGTGATGCCCGTGAGACGCGTTTCGAGTGTCCCGATGTGTAAGGGTCTCGCGCTTCAATGGCGGCAACCATCAGATCAAGGAGTTCCTCTGTGACGTTAGTAAGTTCGACGGTGGTCCTCGTGAGCTGCCGAACTGCGAGTATCGGCAGAGCCATTCCCACGGCACCGGCGAGACCCAAGCTGACGCTCAGCCACGCCAGGTAAATCGCAAAGATTGCCTGAAGTGCACTGACGAGAGTGGCGTTCCTTGTAATTGCCAGAAAGTACTCGAACGGTGGTCGCCTGCCCGACAGCGCAATGACGAAACTCACGAGGAGCGCGTTCACGGTAAACATCGTCGCGAACATTACGACTCCCGGGAGGAGGAGCTGTCGGAACGCTTCAACGAAGGATCCCTGCGGCACTCCTACAAGGTCAAGTCTTCCTGCAAGGTTGAGAGCGATCGCTGATGACAGCACGAACTGTCCCACGTTAAACGTGCTCTTGAGCAAATCGCGTCGATGCCACACCTGTACCACGGCCTGTGCGATACCGATGGCGACAATAGTTTCTCTGGCCGGGTAAACCAGGAGCGCTGCAACGTACGGGATGAACGCAACTGAACCCGTCGCACTTTTACTCCGCGCGTTGTACGCCAGAAGTTCAGTAAGCAGCCCCAACGCGCAAAGCACCGCTGCTATGCTCAGCGATGCTGTTGCCCCTGCAGCGAGGGTAGGCGTGACCACGGTAAGTCCTGACGCAGCCAAGGCCACAATGCCCACGTACGGCACTGCACGGCGCGACTCGCTCGCCGGCCGCTTGCGCGGGCTTACGGGCTCAGCGACTCGTGCCCACGGGCGAGCCTCAAGTCTTGGGGCGCGTGATTGGACGCCGGATGCCGGTTCTTTTGGAATAGTTTCCACGCTTAGGGACTAACCACGGTGATAGAGGGCCCCCGCGGCCCGTTCTAGTGCCAAGATGACGCGATACCCATCACCGAGAACAACCACATCAACAACTCTTCCACAACTACCTACCTTCAAAAGCAGACGCTGCTCTCGCAGCACACTGCTAACACATCGACTTCGCTCGTCCTACTACCCGCTATGCGCTCTTTCGCTCAACTACTCGCTTCACAACGGGAACGGGGGCCCTCTCTCCTAATCACATCAATTGTTCAGAACCGGAATGTTAAGCTACAGCACCTCCTGCCCGACGACCTAACCACCGATTCGTAGCATCCAGTACCGCCAATACACTCGCCGTCTCCGCACTATCCTTCACCTCGCAACTCCCGGTCAACAACACACTCGACCGCGCCTGCGGCATCATAACGCCGACAAAAACGAACTCGCGATCAAACGCCTCCACCACTCGCGCACCGCTCAGATCAATCAAACGCATGCTCGGCTCCCCAAGCCCGATCGCACGCAACGCCGCCCGAGCCGCCAGTTCCACCCGCGTCCGCTCGCTCTCGGAACCCTCCGCTTCTCCCGTGAAGGACTCCCCGTCTTTCGTCAGCGTAACACGACAACTGAGGCCCTTGCGACGCGAACGACTCACCTCAACATCTTCAAATATATAGGCGCGTCCACCAGAGGATTCGCCCACTCCCACCCCGGCCGCACCCGCCGCCACTCCCTCACTCTCCACTGGCGAAACTACCTCCGTAGACCCCGGCACCGCCGACGCGTCGTCAGGCACCACCACCGGACCCGCCGGCCTTGGCGAGGCCGAAGCCCGCCGCCCGTCCATTGTGGTCGCCACGGAAATCTTCCGATGATCCACGCGCATCCCAAGCTGCGCGATCAACGCGCTCTCTATGTTCCGAACGGTCTGCTTCGCAGTAACGTCAGACGAGGTAACGACGTGAATCTCCTCCACGGCCCCGGTGCTCCCCGCGATGATCCGCGCAGCCATCACCCCAGGAAGTGTCGACAACAACTCCTCTGCTCGTTTTATCGGCAGAACGCTCCCTGCAATCAAGGGCGAACTCTGCGGCTGCGCGTTCATACGACTCCTGCGCCCTCGCGGGACATCAATAGGTGTTTGAGCCGAACCCCGGACATTCTGACCGGGAACCGGGCCGCTCTGCCCCGCATCACTCCCGTCCGCCATATATGGCCCCGCCTGGCGGTTTTATCAAGTCAGGACCGCTCGCCAGACAGGCTTAATCAGTGAACACTTCCTCATCTTCTACTGCTCATCCACATCATCATCATACGGCAACTGATACTCACGCAACTTCCGGTACAGTGTG
>JBGTBX010000247.1:0-3999 GCA_041749115.1 Gemmatimonadaceae bacterium | reverse complement strand
GCGGTCCCGACGATCATGGGGCCACCGCATCCGCGTGAAAGCGCTTCATCCAGCTGGAGAAGGCCCGCAGTTGAACGGCGTCCGTCAGGTGACACACGAGAAACTCGTGCAGCAGTCGCGTATGTGCCCGCGCCGCCGACGGGTCCAACACGACAGAGGTGGTGCCTCCGAGCCAGTCACGCAGCGTTCGTCGCGCGGCACCGGGCACCCTGCGGCCTCCTCCGCTTCTTGCCCCTCCTGCCGCTCCGCGACCTAAACCCGCAGAGCCGTGACACCGATCGCAGAGGATACCACCGGCGGTATGACTGAACCATAAATCCGCGCCGGCATCAACCGGATCCTGACACCCCGCACACTCATCGATGGCCGGGGCAAATCCCTGTGCAGAAACAAGCTGCCATGCCGCCGCGATCCCTGCGATGCGTGCCGACACGCCTTCAGCGCCATCGAGATGGTCCAACGCCGCCGCGAGCGCATCAAACTGTTCCGTTTGATCAGGATTCTCAACGAACCGGGTCGCGAGCTCCGCCAACATCGACGCCGACGCAAAGCGATCAAGGTCGAGCGCGATCCCGCGGCGCGGAGAAACGATGTCGAACTCAACCAGTTGTTGCAGATCCCTGCCCTGCTTCAGATGAATGCTCGCGACGCCCGTCGCGAAGAGATCCAGCGCTGATCCGAAGCGGCGTGACGATCGTCGCGCTCCGCGCGCGATGACAGACTGCACACCGGCGTCACGCGTCGCGAGTCGAATGATGCGCGATGTTTCGAGATAGTCGAACGCATGAAGAACAATTGCGTTGGTTTCAAGAAGAACCATGCTGCAAAATACTACCGCTGCGTGACCGGCGCCCTCTCATCGCCCCGTCGCACTGGCGGACGACGATCCACTGAGGCGAAGACCCACGACCAGCTGGCGTCCAGGAGCGCGGAAGTTTGCGATCTCCTGGTATCTGGCTCCGGTCGCGTTCTGCAGTCGCACGGTTACCGCAGCGTCGCTCCCGAGGATCCTCGCGCGGGGAGAGTGCGCGGACAAATCAAGACGAATGTATGGCGAAAGCTGCACGCGTTCGGCCGGAAAGCCCGCAAAATTGAGGTCGTCCCGGGCGCCGACGCGGAGTAGGGCGACTGAGCCGGTCCCGAACCTTCCCGGCATCGTGGAGATTCCAGCATTCACGGTGACGGAAGGACGCCGCAGCAGGCGCGCGCCGGCGGCGAAGGTGTCACCCATGCCACCCTGCAGCCCGGCGTCATCGACCCGGGTGCGGAGCGCCGTCACGGCGCCATGGACTCGCGCTTTGCCATTCAGATTAATGCCAACTTCGCCTTCGATACCACTGGCGCGAGCAGCAGCGATATTGAAGTAGTCTGCCGCCGGTGCGGCGGCGTACGCGTACTGAATCAAATTGCGAAACCGTTGCTCGAACCACACGACGGATCCGCTAAACCACGAATGCTCGAAATCGGCTCCCGCTTCGATACTGCGACCGCGCTCGGGGACGAGATCGGCATTCCCATTCGTAAACGCGGTCGCGTTGGACTCAAAGAACGTCGGCGCCTTGTACGAGCTTCCGCCAGACAGGCGGATCCTGACGTTGCCACCAACCTGCGCAGCCAGACCTGCACGCACCGTCCCGAAGTCACCGAACTCTGAATTGTCGTCCAACCGCCCGCCGACGGTCCACGAGATCGGTCCATTGGCACCCGAGTTCTGGAGATACACCGCGACGTTCCTTCGTTCGGCATTAAACCGGCTTTGTGACACCGAATAGTTGGAACTATCGCTCAAGCGTTGTTGCTCCCACGCCGTTTCGACGCCGAGCGTGGTCGCACCGGAGATTGCAGCATTGTGCTGAAGGCGCGTATCCAACGAACGTCTCCGCACGACCCCGGCGGATTGATACGCATAAAACCCCGTGCTGTCGCCTATTCCATCCGGTGCGTCTGACGTACGCCGATGAGACTCCAATGCCGTCGCAACGGCAGCCACCGCCAGCGATCGGGTGATCGGTCGCGTGGCTTCGGCGCTGGCCACCGTGCGGCGCTCACGTTGATTGGCGTTTTCGTCAACGACGTTGCCTGCGCCGTCCGTCGGATACTCATATCGGGAGAACCCGTGTCGCACGCTCACACTGGCGGCCGTGCCGAACGTCGCTCGCACGCTCCCCACGCTGTTGTCGAATTCATTATTAATCGGCAGCGCGCCTTTAAACCGCTGATCCGACGCACCGGCCGCGATACCAACGTTGTCTCGGCGCCACTGCGCCTCGATGCCGGACGTGCGCTGGCCGAGCGATCCAGCGGTTACATTCATCTGTACGTCGGTAGCCGACGCCCGTCGTGTGAAGACATGGACCACCGCCGCAACGGCGTCGCTCCCATACAATACGCTACCCGGTCCGCGCACGATCTCGATCCGGTCGATGTTATCTGTCGTCAGTGTCGACAGGTCAACGGCACCACCCGGATCGTTCTGCGGCACACCGTCGATCAGGAGGCGGGTGTAGTCACTCTCTCCTCCACGCGAAAAGATGGAGGCCTGTGACCCGGGTCCGCCGGATTGTACTACGGCGATTCCAGGCGTCGCACGAAGCGCCTCGAGCACCAGCATAATGCCCGCGTCGCGCAGCGCAGCTCCGTCCAGCACGGTCACCGTGGACGATGTGTGCCGTAGCGAGCGCTCCACACGATCTGCCGTGACGATCACACGCTCCAGGCGCGTCGTGTCGGCACGCTGTCCATGCGCATGCATGACAGGAGCGGTCAACAGGAGACCACAGGCGAATGCATGGTAGCGGACGTTTCGAAAAGCCATCATTGTTTGCTCTTGACTGGAGGTTTGGTCTGACGAAGTGGAACGAGTGTTGGCGCCCCCACTGCGGGGTCGCGCGATACAACAATCGGCCATTGATACAGTTGTTCAAGGATTTCACCGCGCATGACGTCGTCGGGTGCTCCTTGGGCTGCGACCGCTCCCTGGCCGAGCAGTACAACGTGGTCAGCGAAGCGGGCCACCAAGTTTAACTGGTGGCTGATCAGCAGGATCGTGCGTCCCGCCTCGGCGAGGGCGGCGAACAGTTCAAAGCACGACATCTCATGTGCGATGTCGAGGAATGTGCTTGGTTCATCGACGGCCAGGTACGGCGTGGATTGAGCGAGGGCCCGGGCAATCCGAACTCGCTGCCATTCTCCCCCTGACAACGTGTCGGAGCTGCGATCGGCGAATGTTTCGACATCCGCCACAGTCATCGCCTGGGCGATTGCCTCGTGATCTGCGGTGCTGAGCGGCGCCCACGGTGCGCGCGTGGGGTACCTGCCCAGAGCGACATAGTCCATGACCCGCATCGGAAACGTGATTTCTTCGCGCTGTGGAATTATGGCCAGTTGCTGAGCAACCTCTCTGGCGGACGCGAGCGACACGTCAAGCGCGCCGAGGTGCATGGTCCCGTGCGTCGGTCGGAGTGCGTTCAGGAGCAGGCGCACGATGGTGCTCTTACCACTACCGTTAGGCCCGACGATGGCCGTAAGCCGACCGGGGCGGGCCACGAGGGAGACGTCGCGCAGTGCGTCGAGCTCGGCGCCCGGATAACGGGCCGTTATGCCACGCAGCTCAATCATCGCAGGGCCTTCAACCGGAAGAGAAAGAAGGGCACGCCAACGATCGCTGTGATGGCACCCAACGGAAGTTCCGTCGGCGCGAGCAGCGTACGGGCAGCCACGTCTGCGACCATAACGAGCGCCGCTCCCAGCATGGCCGCAGTTACCAGCGTGAAACGCGAGGAGCCGTTCCTCACCAACGCACGCGCAGCATGCGGCACGACGAGCCCGACGAATCCGATCAGGCCGGCCACGGCCACGCTGGCGGCGGCAAGCAGCGAGGCCCCGATGAACAGTCTGGTGCCGACACGATCGGGGTTCACGCCTAACGCGGATGCACTTTCCGCGCCCAGTGTGAGCACATCAAGATCGCGAGCCCGATGCAACATCCAGCCGACTCCA